>NZ_CP184360.1:1623000-1947600 GCF_048595755.1 Luteococcus struthionis | reverse complement strand
CAAGCCTTCAACTGGGCCACGTCGTCCGGGGTTCGCCATCCGGGGGTTTGCCGGGGCGTTCAGCCGGGATAGCGCTCCCAGCTGGCCGCCTGGCAGTCCAGCGCGAAGCAACCGTCACGCAGTGCACGCTCCACGGTGCGGTCCAGGTGCGGATCCTGCAAGGCCCGACGAGCAGCCTGGCGGACCTCGTCGTCGGCGAAGCCCGACGGGAATCCCGCGCGCACCGTGCCGGTGAGTCCCCATCCCTGCCGACGGGCCGCAGTGGCATTGATGCCACCCAGCCACTCGACGGCCAGGCCCGCCACCAGCTGGTCTTGCTCCGGCAGGAAGAGACCACGGGCGATTGCCTGGATCTCGTAGGCGGAGGCTTGTGCGTCGGTGAGCACCCGTCGCAGGGCCGCTCGCTTGGCCTGGGTGGCCGGGACCGCAGCCCGCGCGGTGAGGGCGTGCAGCCGACCCGTGCTGGACGGATCGCGATCTTGCTCAGCATCCACCAGCCGCGGGTCCTCGCCCAGCGCGACGAGCCGCCGCACCGCGGCCCACCGGTCCTCCGGCCCCAGGGACGTGGCACCGTCGGCCTCCAGCAGGGCGTGCAGCAGGGCCGGATCGTCACTGCTGGCCACCAGGGTGCGCAGCACTTCCAGGTGCCGGTCGCTGCCCGGCTCGGCCGCTGCCAGCAGTTCCCGGCAGGTCTGGGCCAGCGCCGCACGTCGAGCGGCGCGGTGTCGGGGCGGGCACCACGTGCTGCTGCAGATGCGAGCCAGGTCAAGCTCGGCGCCCAGCAGCGTCGGGTCGATTTCGTCGGGCAGGGCCCGCAGCAACAACTGCAGCACCCGGCCCGGATCGGCCTGGGCGTCTTGTACCGCGTCGTGCAGGTTGCCAAGCAGGCTTGCCCGTTGCGGATCGGGCAGGACCTGCAGCGCGAAGTCGGTCACCTCGCCACCGGCCACGGCGGGACGCACCATCGCCCAGGCCGTGTCATCGGCATCGGGCAGCACCAGGTCTCCCGGCTCTGCCCGGACGTCGAGCGGGACCGTGGGCAGGTCGCAGACCAGGCTGGCCTGGTCACGCAGGCTGCCGTCGGGGGCATGGACGGCCACGCGCAGGGCATGCGGACGCGTGCCCTCCCGCTCCAGGCGCAAGGGCCCCTCCGCCACCCGCAGGCGGTCGGCGCCACTGGTGGTCAACCAGCGTTGCAGCCAGAGCTGCAGCCCGTCGACGCCCTGGGCCTGCCACGCAGCCACCAGGTCAGCCATCGTGGCGTTGCCGTGGGCGTGGCCCTGCACGTGGTGGCGCAGACCGGCGAAGAAGGCCTCGTCCCCCATCCAGGCGGCCAGCTGGCGCAGCACCGCCGCGCCCTTGGCGTAGCTGATGCCGTCGAAGTTGGCCAGCGCCGCGGTGGTGTCCTCGGCGCCATTGCCCGCGACCGGATGGGTGTTGGGGCCCTGGTCGGCGGACAGGCCCCAGGTCTTGCGGCGCAGCCCGAACTGGGCCCACAGCGGGTAGCGGGTGTGCTCGGTGCAGATGCGATGGCCCAGGTACTCCGCGAAGGACTCGTTGAGCCACAGGTCGTCCCACCAGCGCATGGTGACCAGGTCTCCGAACCATTGGTGGGCCAGCTCGTGGGCGATGGTGCCCGCCCGTGAGGCCCGCTCCTGTTCGGTGATGTGCCCGCGGTGCAGGAACTGCTCCCGCAGCACCACGCACCCGGGATTCTCCATGGCGCCGGCGTTGAAGTCGGGGGCGAAGACCTGCAGGTAGTCGCCGAAGGCATAGGGGACGGCGAACAGGTCCTCATAGGCCGTCAGACAGGCAGCGGTCACCGTGAACAGGTCGTCGGCATCGCGCCGCAGCTCCTCGGCCAAGCCTCGGCGGGCCAACAGCCCCAGCGTCATGTCACCGTTGGCGGCGCGGTGCCGACGGGTCAGCTCCACCCAGGGGCCGGCCACCACGGTCACCAGGTAGCTCGAGATCGGTGCGGTGGGCTCGCTGCGCCACTGCCCCTCCACCTGCTGCATGGGGGCATTGCCGCGCACCAGCCACCCCGGCGGGGCGGCGACGTCGAGCCGGTGGCGCGCCTTGAGGTCGGGCTGGTCGAAACAGGCGAACCACCGCGGGGCCGCGTCCAGGAAGCTCATGGCGTAGAGGTAGCGCTCGCCCTCGGCGGCATCGACGCTGCGATGGAGTCCCTCCCCGTCGCTGGAATAGGCCATCGTGCCGCTCACCGTGAGCGTGTTGTGCCGCTGCAGGCCGTCGAGGGTGAGGCGACGGCCGTCCCACTGCGGGCCGGTCAACCGCTGCCCGTTGAGCTCCACCCGGTCCAGGCTGGTTCCGGCGAAGTCGACGAAGGTCTGCGCCCCCGGCCGGGCGCAGTCGAAGGTGATGGTGGTGCTGCTGGTGAAGTCCTCGTCGCGGGTGAGGTCGAGCCGGATGTGCACCTCGTGCACCGTCAGCAGCGCGGCCCTGACGATGGCCTCGTCGTGACGCAGGCTCATGCCTCTCCTCCCGCCATGCTCAGCGGCAGGTCGAGCACGAAACCGTAGTCACGTTGCTCGTCGCGGGGCATGTCGCGCACCCAGCCCTGCATCTCGCGAATGTCGGGGGCGGTGGTCGCTCCGCCCAGGCGGGAGACGGTGACGGTGCTCACCAGGGTGGCGAAGCGCAACTTGTCGGCCAAGGGCCAGTCGGTGGTCAGCACGGCGGCCAGTCCGGCGGAGAAGACGTCGCCGGCGCCGCAGGTGTCCACCACGTCGACGCCGAGCGCCGGTACCCGGGCCTGTTCGCCGGTGCGGGCGTCGATGGAGATGCAGCCGCGCGGGCCCAGGGTCACCACCGGCATCGGGACGATCTCCGCCAGCGCGGCCAGTGCCTGTCCGGTGTTCTCGGTGCGGGTGTAGTTCACCGCCTCCACCTCGTTCGGGGTGAAGACCGTGCACCGTTCCAGGTCTGGCAGGTCGGCCAGGTTCCAGCGGCCGCTCTCGTCCCAGCCGATGTCACCGATGACCTGGGTGCCACGGGCCGTGGCCTCGGCCAACCACGGCATCGGGAAGGGCTGCAGGTGGGTGATCGCCACGCGAGCGCTGGGCGCGTGGCGGGCACGCATCACGCACGGGCCGGGGTGGGCGGTCTCGCTGGTGACCATGGCACGGTCGCCGTCGTAGTTCAGGATCACGGTGAGTGGGGTCTGCCAACCCTCGTGCACCAGTACGTGACAGGTGTCGATTCCCTCGTCGGCCAGCGCGGTCAGCGCGCCGGTGGTCATCGGATCGTCGCCGCAGTCGGTGACCATGCAGGTGTCCAGCCCCAGGCGTCGGGCCGCGATGGAGGAGTTGGCGATGCCGCCCGGGCTCTGCTCGTAGGGGCCGGTGCGCAGTTCGTGACCGGCCACTGGGCCTCCCGCGGGCAGCCCCGAGAAGGCCAGATCGTTGAAGAACAGACCGCAGGCGAGCAGGTCGTAGTCGGCGTTGATCACCCGACCATCGTGGTGGCAGCGGTACCGGAAGACAACCGGACCCTCCGCCGTGGGGCAGACTGTCAGCATGAGCGAGAATCGAATCGAGCTGGCCGAGCGCCACCGCAGCACCGCCGAGCTCTTCAGCCAGAAGCTGGCCCACGTCACCGACTGGGATGCCCCCACCCCCGTGGCCGAGTGGTCTGTGCGCGACATCGTGCGCCACCTGGTCGACTGGTCGCGCGGCATGTTCGGCCAGGTGGAGGGGCTCACCTTTGGCGAGATCCCCTCCGTCGACGCCGATCCCGTCGAGGCCTGGCGCAAGCACACCGAGCAGATGCAGACCCTGATGAGCAATGCCGGAATCGAGAAGCTGAACATGCCCGAAACGATGTTCAAGGGCATGAGCGTGGTGGAGGCGCTGGAGACCTACTACGTGCCCGACATCTTCATGCACACCTGGGATCTGGCCACCGCCACCGGGCAGGCCTCCGGGCTCGACCAGGCCACCTGCCACCAGATGCTCGAGGACATGAAGGGCTCCGAGCAGATGCTGCGCGAATCCGGCCAGTTCGGCGAACAGCAGCCGGTGCGCGACGACGCCTCCAGCGAGCAGAAGCTGATGGCCTTCCTGGGCCGCAACCCCTACTGGGCGCCGCCGACGGCCGAGTGAGCCGACAGTTTCGTTGGACGCCGCCCCGATTCGGGGCGGCGTTCCTGCATTCCGACCGCTGCGCCCCCTCAGCAGCGGTGGATCACCCGGAAGCGACAGCAACACACGGGGGTGTCATCGCCGATTGCCACCGTGGGTTCGCCCAGGGAGGCGACGTAGTCGGGTGAGGTCCAGAACTCCTCGTGCCCCTCACGCCACTCGCGCGCGTCGGCGTAACCCTCCCCTTCGGCCCGTGCGTGGTCGTCACCGACGTCGGCCAGCGGTAGGACCTGCACGTCGATGACCTCGGTGACGCAGACCGGTTCTCCCACGGAATCGACGACGACCTCTCGGTACCCCGGCACAGTGGGCTCGTCGCCGAAACGGTCTTCCTCCTCCTGCAGCCAAGAGGTTGCGGTCTTCTCCCCCGAGAGGATGGCGCCAACCAGTCGGTCGCGCAGCGGCCCTGGGAATGCGTACTCCCCGATTGGTAGCTCTTCGAGATCCACGGCACCACCCTGCCACGGTGGCGGGGCCGGGCAGGCGGGCCCTCAGCCGGCAGGGGTCACCGGGTTGTGGATCATCCAGGAGCGGGAGGGCGTGACGAGGTAGGCGAACCCGTCGGGCGATCGCCAGAAGAACATGCCGGGAGCCAGTTGTCGCAGCTGCCAGCCGCCGTGGGTCTTGGCTCGGTGCACCGTGCGGGACAAGGGGCCGAGGTTCTCGGGCCGGGTGGCGGGCGCCGAGCGTGGTGGTTGATCCCTCTCCCCGTTCGCGCGCCGTCCGCCTGATTCGGGCGCGCCTGATTCGAATGGCGCGGCCGATTCGGGTGGCGCGGTCGATTCGGGTGGCGCGGCCGGCGACGGCGGGGGCCGCCAAGGCTCGGTGTGGTCCAGATCGCACGACTCGGCCCACTTCTTGGACCCCGGGAAGACCTCCACCGGGTTGCGGGCGATGACCACCTGCCGCATCCGGTGGCTGACCTCATACCGGTCGCTCGGGGTGACGACTGCCGGATCCACCACGGGTTTCAACGTCACCCGCGAATGCCCCAGCAGTTCCTCCAGCCATTCGACGAGCACCGGGCCGCTTCGTTCCATCCGGGCCACGCCGTCGAGTTCGGCCAGGGCCTGCTCGGCCAGGTGCACCACCACGGTGGATCGAGGCAGCAGCAGTTCGGGGTCGACTGTGACGGCGCCACAGGTGTGGCCGCGCTGGCCGGCAGCCGGACAGCTCTCGTCCCTGGCGGCATCCGTGTCCAGGGGCAAGGCGGGATCGTCCACCTCGTCGAGCAGGGAGGCCTGGATCAGCTGCAGCGCGCGTGCCGGGGAGGCGAGGATGCCGAGTGCGGTGGCCCGTCGCACGTCCACCGATTCGGTGTGCCCACCCTGCGCCAGGATGGTGGCGACCCGGTCGAGCTGCGCGTCGAGGAAGATTGCGTCCGAGGCGGCCAGCCGGCCCTGCAGCGGGGCCACACCGTCCTCGGACTCCCCCAGCCACACTCCCCGGGTTGCCATGGCCAGCTCATGGTGGGTGCGAGCATCCTCCTGGGGTGTGAGCTCCAGGACGTGCCCCTCGGCGATCCGCACGAGACGGCCGGGGCTCATCCCGCCGACCAGGGGCGCGATTCGACGGTCCAGCTCCAGCGCCTCGCGCAGCGGGAGTGAGCGGGACTTCATCACCAGCACACGCGCCACCCCGACGCGCAGTTCACCGTCGTGCATCTTCTGCCACAACAGCGGAAGGCGGTGGCGCAGGGCCAAGGCGTCCCCGATCATCAACTCGGCAGCCTCCCGCGTGATGGTCAGCGCGGCAGCGATCTCCAGTGGGGCGAACTCCGCCACCTCGGGGGTTCCGTCACCACCAAGGTGCACCATGCGCTCCCCGAAGACCACGGGCCCGTCCTCGGGAACCACGGCATGCAGGTCTGCGAAGTGGGCGGCCAGGGCGAACTGCTCTGCCTCCGCCTGCCAGGCACGACGCCGGGCGGCCAGCAGGGCGCCGACGGTCTGCGCCGAGGACAGGTGCTCCATCGGCACCCGATCCGCCACGGACGACGGATTTCCCACTCGCGCCAGCTCCTGCATGTCCGCCCCCTCGAATACCCCAGACCATCATCGAATCTTTGTTCTATTCTATCATTTGGTGGCGCTCTCGCAAGGGGTTTTGGGTGCTTTCTGCGAGGCTCAGGCCTGCAGGGCCAGGGCGAAGGGAAGGACCGCCGACGCACCCGCCTCGCGCAGCGCCGCGGCGGCCACGGTCATGGTCCAGCGGGAGTCCACCAGGTCATCCACCAGCAGCACCGGCCCCTGCACACCAGCCAGTTGGCGGCTGAGGTGTTCGTCGACGACGATCCGGCCCCAGATACCGGCCAGTCGGAAGGCGGAGTTGCCACCGGCCTCCCCCGTCGGGCCACCGTCGGCCAGCGCCAGCGCACCCAGATCGGTCATCCGCCCCAATCGCGCCAGGCCGCTGGCCAGAGAAGCCACCAGCTCTGGACGGGTGCGTGAGGGAACATGGGCCACCGCCACCGGGCGTTCGGCCCAGTCCCACTCGCGCAGGACCGGGATGCAGGCCTTCAGCACGTCGTCGGGCACCGGGGCGTCGGGCTGCTGCAGCAGCGCGCGCAACCGCTGCCCCATGCCCAGGTCGGTGAGCCGCGCGATCACCCTGCCGGGCTCCGGCCCGTTCTTGATCTTGCCCTTGAGGGGAACACCCAACCGGTCCATGCCGGTGGGCCACATGCCGCGCGGTTCCAGCAGGACGCCGGGCCGGTCGAGGGCGGTGCGGGCGGCCACCATCGCGGCATCGGGCAGCGTGGGGTCGTACCACTGACCGGCGCACACATCGCAGCGTCCGCAGTCATGCGACTGCGGATCGTCCAGCGCAGCAGTCAGGAAGGCCATCCGACACCGCTCGCCCTTCTGGTAGTCGAGCATCAGCTGCTGTTCGCGCTGCCTCGCCTCGGCCACCCGCGCGTAACGCTGGGCGTCATAGACCCACGGCTGCCCGGTGGCGGTCCAGCCGCCCTTGACGCGCTGCACTGCCCCGTCCACGTCGAGCACCTTCAGCAACAGCTCCAACCGAGTGCGCCGCAGGTCGACGATGGTCTCCAGCGCCCCGGTGGACAGCGGCTTGCCCGACTGCTGCAACGCTTCGATCACCGCCTGGGCCTTCTCCTGGTCGGGCATCGACGCGGTGGCGAAGTAGTGCCAGATGTCGCGGTCGGCGGCGGTGGGGAGCAAGAGCACGTCGGCGTCGATCGCACCACGGCCGGCGCGGCCCACGTGCTGGTAGTAGGCCACCGGCGAGCTGGGGGCGCCCAGGTGGATCACGAAACCCAGGTCTGGCTTGTCGAAACCCATCCCGAGCGCCGAGGTGGCCACCAGGGCCTTCAGTTCATTGGCACGCAGCTGGTTCTCCAACTGCTCCCGCTCCGCGGTGTCGGTGCGGCCGGTATAGGCCTTGACCGCATACCCCGCCTCCGACAAGGCCCGGGAGACGTCCTCGGCGGCCGAGATCGTGAGCGTGTAGATGATGCCGGAGCCCTGGAAGTCACCCAGGTGGGCCCCCAACCAGGCCAGCTGCGCCTCCGCGTGCGGCAGTTCCAGCACACCGAGCCGCAGCGACTCACGCGAGAGCGGGCCGCGAATGGTGAAGACCTCATGCCCGCCGGCACCCAACTGTTCGGCCACGTCGGCGACCACCCGCTCATTGGCGGTGGCGGTGGTGGCGAGCACCGGGGTGTCCTGCGGAAGCTCCAGCAGCAGGTCCTTGATGCGGCGGTAGTCGGGGCGGAAGTCATGGCCCCAGTCGGAGACGCAGTGTGCCTCGTCCACCACGAGCAGGCCGCAGCGCGCCGCCAGGTCGGGCAGCTGCTCGGCCCGGAAGGAGGGGTTGTTGAGCCGCTCCGGGCTGATCAACAGCACGTCCACCTCGTCGCGGGCCAGCGCGTCGGAGACCTCGCGCCAGTCGGTGGCATTGGCGGAGTTCATGGTGACGGCCCGCACCCCGGCCCGCTCCGCCGCGCCGATCTGGTCACGCATCAACGCCAGCAAGGGGCTGACGATCACCGTCGGCCCGGCACCCTGGGCACGGCGCAGCGCCGTCGCGACGAAGTAGACCGCCGACTTGCCCCACCCGGTGCGCTGCACCACCAGGGCACGCTGCCGGTGCTGCACCAGCGCCAGCACCGCCTCCAGCTGGCCGTCGTGGAAGGTCACGTCATCGCGGCCCACCAGCTTCTTGAGCACTGTGAGGGCCTGCTCTGCGAGGGGGGCCTCGCCAGGCTCGGCCGACGTAGAGGTGGGCTCGGCGCGCGTGGCCTCGACAGGCTCGGCCGACGTGGGAGTGGGCTCGGCCGACGTGGGAGTGGGCTCGGCCGACGTGGGGGTGGGCTCGGCCGACGTGGCAAGCTCCTGCGGCGGCAGCCAGTCGTCGTCCGGGGGCACGTCCCACGGGTCGACGGGCGGCTCGTCGGGCAGCGGGGGCAGGTGCGAGGTCATGGCTCCACCCTAGGAGCCACCACCGACAAAACCGGCCCCACCTCCAGGGCGGAGGTGGGGCCGGTTGCCAGTGCCAGGATCAACTGCCGATGGCCGCTCGATCGCCCGAAGGCAGCGCGGCGAGGATGCCCTGCACCGTCGCCTTGGCGTCGCCGAAGCACATCGAGGTGTTCTCCCGGAAGAAGAGCGGGTTCTGCACCCCGGCGTAACCAGCGCTCATCGACCGCTTGAAGACCACCACGCGACGCGCATCCCACACGTGGAGCACCGGCATGCCGCTGATCGGCAGGCCCGGCTCCATCGCGGCCGGGTTGACGGTGTCGTTGGCGCCGATCACCAGCACCACGTCGGTGTCGGCGAAGTCGTCGTTGATCTCGTCCATCTCCAGCACGATGTCGTAGGGCACGTGGGCCTCGGCCAGCAGCACGTTCATGTGGCCGGGCAGGCGTCCCGCGACGGGATGGATGGCAAAGCGCACCTGGGTGCCATTGGCCTCCATCGCCTTGGTGAGCTCCGCGACGGGGTACTGCGCCTGCGCGACGGCCATGCCGTAACCCGGGGCGATGATGACGCTCTTGGCCTCGGCCAGCGCCTGGGCCACCTCGGCCACGCTCCACTCGGTATGCTCCCCCTCGACCGCGGGGCCGGCCGCGACGGAATCGCCGAAGCCGCCCAGGATCACCGAGATGAAGGAACGGTTCATGGCCTTGCACATGATGTAGCTCAGGATCGCGCCCGAGGCACCCACCAGCGCACCGGTGATGATCAGCACGTTCATGTTGAGCATGAAGCCGCTGAAGGCCGCCGCCCAGCCGGAGTAGGAGTTCAGCATCGAGATCACGACGGGCATGTCCGCGCCGCCGATCGAGGCCACCAGGTGGATGCCCAACAGCAGCGAGACGATGGTGATCAGCACCAGCGGCAGCAGCGACGGGGCCTGCACGAACCAGACGGTCATCACGATGATGGCCACCAGCGCCAACAGATTGAGCCAGTTGCGGCCGGGCAGCGTCAGCGGCTTGGAGGCGATCTTGCCGTTCAGCTTGCCCCACGCGACGATCGAGCCGGTGAAGGTGACCGCACCGATGAAGATGCCCAGCGCCACCTCGGTCAGGTGGAAGGCATTGGCGTGGGGTGAGTCCAGGAAGGAGTTGAAGCCCACCAGCACCGCCGCGGCACCCACGAAGGAGTGCAGCAGGGCGATCAGCTCCGGCATGCCAGTCATCTCCACCTTGAGGGCACGCTGCACGCCGATCAGACCGCCGATGACGACCGCCGCCAGCAGCAGCGCGACGGCGGTGAGGTCTGCCCCGTCACCGCGGATGTCGGTCCAGCCCATCTGGAAGTTGGTGGCCACCAGGGCCAGGATCATGCCCAGCACGCCGAAGGCATTGCCGCGCTTGGCCGTCTCGTGCTTGCTCAAACCCTGCAGCGCAAGGATGAACAGCAGACCCGAGACGATGTACGTCGCGGTCACGAAGTTCTGCAACATGTCAGGCCTCCTTCCGGAACATCTGGAGCATGCGGTGGGTGACGGTGAAACCGCCGAAGATGTTGATGCTGGCAATCAGCACCGCGATGAAGCTCATGATCCGCACGGCCCAGTTCTCGCTGCCCAACTGCGTGATGGCGCCGACGATGATGATGCCGCTGACCGCATTGGTGACGCTCATCAGCGGCGTGTGCAGCGCGTGGGTGACATTCCAGACCACGTAGTAGCCCACCACGATCGCCAGGGCGAAGATGCCGAACAATTCCACGAAGTGGGTCGGGGCCACCGTCAGCAGCGCGATCAACAGCACCGAGGCGATCCCGACGTCGAGCACCGGGCGCCACCACGGCTTGGGCGGCTTCACGGGTTCCGCCGCGACGGCAGCCACCTCGGCCGCGGGTGCCGCCACCGGTGCGGCCGAGACCTGGATGGGTGGCGGTGGGAAGGTCACCTCGCCATTGCGCACCACGGTCATGGTGCGCACCACCTCGTCGTCGAAGTCGACGACCAGCTGGCCGTCCTTCTCCGGCGTCATCAGCTTGAGCGCGTTCACCAGGTTGGTGCCGTAGAGCTGTGAACTCTGCCCGGGCAGGCGGCTGGCCAGATCCGTGTAGCCGATGATCGTCACGCCATTGTCGGTGACGTACTTCTCACCCGGACGGGTCAGCTCGCAGTTGCCACCACCCTGGGCGGCCAGGTCGACGATGACCGAGCCGTCCTTCATGGTGGCCACCATCTCTGCGGTGATCAGCCGTGGCGAGGGACGCCCCGGGATCGCCGCGGTGGTGATGATGATGTCGCAGTCCTTGGCCTGTTCGGCGTAGAGCTCGGCGGCCCGGGCCTGGTAGTCGTCGCCCACCTCCTTGGCATAACCGTCGGTGCTGACCTCCTGCGAGGCTCCCCTGACGTGCAGGAAGGTGGCGCCCATGCTCTCCACCTGCTCGGCGGTCTCGGGGCGCACGTCGGTGGCCCGCACGATCGCACCCATCGCATTGGCGGCACCGATCGCGGCGAGGCCGGCCACACCGGTGCCCGCCACCAGCACCTTCGCCGGTGGCACCTTGCCGGCCGCGGTCACCTGCCCGGTGAAGAAGCGACCGAAGCTGTGGGAGGCCTCAACCACCGCGCGGTAGCCGGAGATGTTGGCCATCGAACTCAGCGCATCCAGCGCCTGGGCGCGGCTGGTGCGGGGCACCATGTCCATGCTCATCGCGGTGATGCCCTGCTGCGCCAGGCGCTCCACCAACTGCGGATTCTGGCGCGGGAAGAGGAAGGTGATCAGCGTGGCGCCCGGCCGCATCATCTGCAGCTGGGTCTCGTCGGGTTCATTCACGGCCAACACCAGATCGCTGGTCCAGACCGTCTGGGCATCGACCGCCTGCGCACCGGCTGCCTCGAAGGCGGCGTCAGTGGCGCTGGAACGGTCGCCTGCACCGTGCTCGACCACGACGTCGTAGCCGAGCTTGATCAGGTCCTGGACGGTTCTGGGTGTTGCCGCGGCCCGGTTCTCCCCGGGCTTGGATTCTCGTGGGACTCCAATTCGCATGCCCCGAATCTAACGGCCTGCTCAGGGCCCCTTTCGCCCGGGGTGAGGGATTGCCTGCAAGCGCTCGGCGGCAAGCCGGATCGTCTGCTCGTCCTTGCACTGCGCAAAGCGAATCCAGCTGCGTCCCTGCGCCGTCGACGGCCAACAGAAGGCGGAGTAGGGAATGCCCACCACACCCACCTGATGAGCCAATTCACGGCAGGCGCTGGCCCCGTCGGTGATGCCCAGCGGGCTGGCATCGGCGACGGTGAAGTAGCCGGCGCTGGGAGTGATCACCCCGAAGCCGGCCGCGTCCAGGGCGGCGCCCAACAGGTCTCGTCGGGCGCGCAGGCTCTCTCGTGCCCCGACGAAGTAGTTATCGCCCAAGCCCAGCCCCACGGCCACCGCCGGCTGGAAGGGCGCGCCGTTGACATAGGTGAGCCACTGCTTGACCTGCACCACCCGATCGACCAGCTCGGCGGGCGCCGTGATCCAGCCGATCTTCCAACCCGTCACGCTGAAGGTCTTGCCGGCCGAACCGATCGCGATCGTGCGCTCCCGCGCCCCCGCGATGCCCGACACGGGAATGTGCTCGGCGTCGAAGCAGAGGTGCTCGTAGACCTCGTCGGCGACGATCGTCGCACCGTGCCGAGCGGCCTGCTCCACGAGCACCGTGAGGTCGTCGCGACTGAACTGGAAACCGGTCGGGTTGTTGGGATTGTTCAGCAAGACCACCTTGGTGCGACTGGTGAAGGCCGCCCGCAGGTCGTCGTGGTCCAGGACGAAGCGACCCTCGACCAGCCGCAGCGGCACCGTGGTGTGGCTGCCGCCGGCCAACCGGACCACCGCGGCATAGGCGTCGTAGAAGGGTTCGCCGGTGAGCACCTCGTCGCCGGGCCCCACCAAGGCCAGCAGGCTGGCGGCGATCGCCTCGGTGGCACCCGCCGTCACCAGCACCTCGGTCTCCGAATCCCACTGCTCACCCCAGAAACGCTGGCGGTGCGCCGCGATCGCCTCGCGCAAGACTGGCATGCCGCGCCCGGGCGGGTACTGGTTCACCCCGTCGCGGATCGCCTGCTGCGCGGCCTGCAGCACCGCTTCGGGTCCGTCGCCGTCCGGGAAGCCCTGCCCCAGGTTGAGCGCACCGGTCTCGACGGCCAGTGCGCTCATCTCGGCGAAGATCGTGACGCCCTGCGCCATGTTCAACGCACCTGCAGACGCGGGATCTCCAGCGCACCGGCCTGCAGCTGCAGGCCCAGCATCCCGGCCGCCTGCTGCAGCATCGACTCCGGGGTCAGGGCCGGCATCGAGGCGGCGGTGGGCTGCTCGGTGGAGTCGGCGGGGCGGATCCGATCCAGCATCCCGAGGGCGGGCTGGGCGCGCAACTGGATCCGGTGCCGCTTCAGACCCGCGAGCTGGCAGGCGCGCTCGATCGCCACGTCCATGCCACCCAGGTGGTCCACCAGACCGCGCGCCTGCGCGTCGCGTCCGGTCCACACCCGGCCGCGAGCCAGCGGCTCCAGCTGGGCGTGGTCCATGCCGCGATCGGCGGCCGCCTTGTGGGTGAACTCGTCGTAGATCCGGTCGAGCCACTCGTTGAGCTTGGCCCACTGGTGCTCGGTGAAGTACTGGTCATTGGCCAGGAAGCCGGCATTCTCACCGCTTTCCACCGCT
Source organism: Luteococcus struthionis (assembly GCF_048595755.1). Classification (GTDB taxonomy): domain Bacteria; phylum Actinomycetota; class Actinomycetes; order Propionibacteriales; family Propionibacteriaceae; genus Luteococcus. The sequence goes on along the minus strand of NZ_CP184360.1, from coordinate 1,934,301 downwards.
TCGTGCACCAGCCCCAGCTTCTGGTACAGGCCGGTGGTGACCAGCTTGCCGGCGAGCACGCCGATGGAGCCGGTCAGGGTGGCCGGTAGGGCCACGATCTCATCGGCGCCCATCGCCGAGTAGTAGCCGCCCGAGGCCGCCAGGTCACCCATCTGGGCCACCACCGGACGTCCCGAGGCGCGCAGCTGGTGGACGGCCCGCCAGATCGTGTCCGAGGCCACCGCGGAGCCACCGGGGGTATCGATGCGCAGCACGACCGCCTTCACCTTCTCGTCACGCCCGGCGGCGCGCAGGTGCTCGCAGACCACGTCGGCACCGGCCTGGGGCTCCCCCATCGCGGCGGGACGACCTCGACCGGTGACGATCGCGCCGCGCAGCCCCACCACGGCCACCACGGGCTGCTTGCGATCGACGATCTCCTTGACGGCCTGCCCGGGACCACCGGCATGCCAGCGGTGCACGAAGCGCAGCTGCTCCGCGCCGAGCTCGGTTCCCTTGGGCGCCCACTCCTCGAAGACGTGGGCCAGCGCCTCGTCGCGGTACCCGATGCGGTCCACCAGGCCCAGGTCGAGTGCCTGCTGCGGGGTCAACGGCGAATCGTTGACCGCATCCCACACCTGCTGGCGGTCGATCCCACGACGCTCGGCCACGGTCTCGACGAAGTCGTGCGCCAGCGAATTGGCGATGGCCTGCATCATCTCGCGATTGGCCTCGGTGACGTGGTCTGCCGCCAACCGGTCGGCCGCGCTCTTGAACTCGTGGCGCTTCGACATCTGGGGATCGATGCCCAACTTCCCCAGCAGTCCCTTGGCCAGCGTGATCCCCAGGTGGATGCCACCGATGCCCACCTGCCCCGACGGCTGGATCCACACCTGCTTGCAGGCCGTGGCCAGGGTGTAGGCGGGCAGATCATTGGCCAGCTCGCCAAAGCCGTGGGCGAAGGCCAGCGTCGGCTTCTTCGCCGCGAACTCGGCGATGGCCAAGCCGAGCTCCTGCGCCTGGGTGAGGGTGATGGGGGCAGTGCCGCAGTGCACCACCAAGCCACGCACGTCGCCGTCGTCGGCGGCCTTGCGCAGGCGTTCCCGCAGCACCTTCATGGTGGGGGCATTCATGGCCTTCACCGCGGCCAGCGGGTTCTCGGGAGCCGCGGAGAGCACGCCCCGGGCCAGGTCGACCTCCAGGATGACCTTGCTGGTCTGGGCACGTCCCTTCAGCGGGGTGCGGGAGATGATGCGATCGATCAGCGGTGACGAGAGATCCATGCCCCCAATCTACGGCCCGCACAAGGTTGTGAGGCCAACCCAGTAGCCTCGACGACATGCCTCGCTCCCCGCTGCCCGTACGCCATGGCCTCAATGCGGCATGGGTGGGCACCCCGCGCGAACACCACTGGGCGACGATGCGCGACTTCCTGGTGTGGAAGATTCCCCGCCTGACGCCGGAACGCATCGACGAGATGTTCGCGGAGCAACGCTTCGTCGACGAGGACGGCACGGTGATCCCGATCGATGCGCCCTACCGGCACCACTCGTTCATCTTCTTCCACCGCGACCTGCCCGACGAGACCGAGCCGCCCGGAGAGCTCCGAGTGCTGCACCGCGACGAACGGATCGTCGTGCTCGACAAGCCGCACTTCACCTCGACGATCCCCCGCGGACAACACATCATCTACTCCGCGGTGGTGCGGGCGCGCCGCGAGCTCGACCTGCCCGACCTCTCCCCCGCGCATCGCCTGGACCGCGCCACCGCGGGAATCCTGTTGTGCACCACCCAGCGCGAGCATCGTCGCGCCTACCAGACCATGTTCGAGAAGCGAGTACCGCAGAAGACCTACGAGGCGATCGGTCGCTTCCGCGATGGCCTGGCCTTTCCACTGGAGTGCTCCAGCCACATGGTGAAGGAGCGCGGCGTGATGCAGGCCCAGGAACTGCCCGGCCGTGAGCCCAATGCGCACACCCGGATCGAGCTGCTGGACCACGCCGAGCATCCTGCCCACGGCCCGATCGCCCGCTATCGCGTGCTGCCGACCACCGGCAAGACGCACCAGATCCGCTTGCACATGTCGTCGGCGGGGATTCCGATCGTCAACGATCCCTTCTATCCCGAGGTGCTGGATCGTTCGCTGGACGACTTCAGCCTGCCGCTGCAGTTGTTGGCCCGGGAGCTGCGCTTCGTCGACCCGGTGGACGGCACTGAACGGGTCTTCAGCAGCGACCGCACGCTGAGCGTCTGGGACGAGGTCGTGGATCAGCGCTGACGGGTCAGAAGTTGGTCGAATATTGCGAGCCGAGGAAATTTGAACGTGTCGCGCGCCGTATATGACCAAGTTCTGATGCCGATCCGCCTTCCCCCGGGTTGTCCACAGATCTCGGCCGTCGAGGATCCATGCACAGGCCGTTCCATCTGGCTGGTCCCGCAGCGGGCGCCGGCGGATCATCGGCCTTGTGAGGCTGCGAGACGACTGGATCAGTGAGCAGGGCGGAGTCCTTCCGCGCCACCGGCTCGAGGCCTGGGGCAATACGGCACATGAGATCCGCACCGCGGTGGCCAAGGGTGGCCTGGAGCCGGTGCGCCACGGCTGGTACGCGACACCCGGGGCAGACGCCGACGTGGTGCGCGCGGTGGCAGCCGGCGGGGCCCTCACCTGCGTCTCGGTGCTGCGACGCCATGGCGTGTGGAGTCTGGACCGCAGGCTCCATGTGGCCACGGGCAGGCGCGGCTTGCTCCGGCCGCTGTGCGATACCGTGGTGTGTCCTGCGGGAGAGCGGCGCTCGACACCCGTCGTGGCGGTGTGTGACCTGGACGCGGCGATCCAGTGCGCCGCGCGCTGCTGCCCTGCCGAAGAACTCCTGGTACTGCTCGAATCGGTGGTGAACCTGCAGCTGCGCAGCCACGAGCAGCTGGAATGCCTGCTTGTGACCGCCCCGCGCCGGGTCCAGCGCATCCTGCAGCGCATGGCGCCCTCCGAATCAGGAACCGAGACGATGGTGCGCTCCCGTCTGGAGGCCCGCGGCATCAAGGTGCGCAGCCAGGTTCAGATCGGCGACATCGGCCGGGTCGACCTGCTCGTGGGCACCTCGCTGGTGATCGAGGTGGACAGCCTCGCGCACCACACGAGTGCGATCGCCTACGAGAAGGACCGGGAACGTGATCGGCGGCTACGGGCGCGGGGCTACACCGTGATCCGTCTCTCCTACCACCAGGTGGTCCACCGTTGGGATGAGGTTGAACCCGACCTGCTGCACCTGATCGCGATGCGCGCGCATCGGCAACGGGTGGAGGCTGCCTGACAGACCACGTCAGAACTTGGCTGGATACGGACCGCGAAGGAAATTGGAACGTGTCGTGCGCCGGACACGACCAACTTCTGACGCGGTTCAGTCACCTTCAACCGTGATGTGGGCCGCGCGGACCTCGTCGACGGTCCAGACCCGCAGCCGGGGAGGCCATCCGGCGCGCAACCTGACCCGGACGCCACGGTGGACCATGAACCAGACGGCGACTCCCAGGAAGGTGAGGCCACAGGCCAGGCTTCCCGCCCAGATCGTCCATCGCGGGCCGAAGAAGTCTCCCACCCACCCGATCAGGGGTGCTCCCAGCGGCGTACCGCCCATGAAGATCGCCATGTACAGGGCCATCACCCGTCCACGGACCTCGGGATCGCTGGCCAGCTGCACCGAGGCATTGGCACAGGTCATCATCGTCAGCGCACACAAACCCGTGGGCACCAGCAGCAGGGCGAAGGTGGTGTAGTTGGGCGCTGCTCCCAGCAGGGCCGTGCACAGCGCGAAACCACCCAGGGCCGAGAGCAGCACGCGCAGCCGGGGCCGCTCTCGTCGGGCGGCGATCAGGGCCGCGGCCAGGGTGCCCACCGCCATGATCGAGCCCAAGAGCCCGTATTCCCCGGGCCCCTTGCCGTAGACCTTGGTCGCCATCAGGGCATTGGTGATCTGGAAGTTCATCCCGAAGGTGCCCAGCATGAAGACCATCAGCAGGATGACCATGATGTCGGGGCGCCGGCCCACATAGCGCAGCCCCTCCCGGACCGCACCCTTGCCGTTCTTGCGCATCGGCGCCGGTGACAGCTGCTCGGGACGCATCATCAACAAGGAGGCGATCACCGCGCCGAAGCTCACCGCGTTGAAGAACATCGCGGGCGCCACTCCCCACCAGGCGATGATCAGGCCGGCCAGCCCCGGGCCCAGGAGCCGGGCGCTGTTGAAGGAGGCGGAGTTCAGGCCGACCGCATTGGAGACCAGTTCGCGCGGCACCATCTCGCTGACGAAGGCCTGGCGGGTCGGGTTGTCGAAGGCGGTCACCACGCCGGTGAGGAAGGCGAGCACGAAGACGTGCCACAGTTCCACCCAGCCGGTCACCACCAGCAGGAACATCACCAGGGCGTTGAGGGCCAGCGCAGCCTGGCTGGTGAGCAGGATCTTCCGCTTGGGGAAACGGTCGGCGATCGAACCGGCATAGGGAGCCAGGAAGGGGATCGGTAGGAACTGCAGACCCGTGACGATGCCGAGTGCCGACGACGAGTGGTCGGTCAGGATGGTCAGCACCAGCCAGTCCTGGGCCACGCGGTACATCCAGGTGCCCACATTGCTGACGATGGCCCCGGTGAAGAAGATTCGGTAGTTGGGCACCCCGAAGCTGGCGAAGGTGCCGGAACGTCGGGCCACGGCCTCACTCACCGGCGGCCACCTCCAGCAGGATGTCGGCGGCCTGCCGCAGGATGCGCAGCTGCTCGGCGTCCAGGCCGTCGAGGTGCCGCATCATCCAGCTGTCGCGCTCGACGAAGGTCTGTTGCACCACGGCTCGGCCGGCTTCGGTGATGCCCACCAGCACCTGTCGGCGATCCTCGTGGTGGGGCTGGCGCTCGACGAGCCCCGCGTCGACCAGACCACTGACGGTTCGGGTCATCGACGGGGTGCTGACGCGCTCCAGCTCCGCCAGCTCGGTGGGCGTGCGTGGCTGGTGGCGAACCCGCACCAGCACGCTGAACTGGTGGGGCGCGACGGCCGCCGTCCCCTCGAAGCGGACTCGGCGGGCGATGCGTTGGCAGGCAAGACGGAGGTCATTGGCCAGTTCTGGCAGCTCGGACGAAGGAAGTTGTTCTGTCATCAACAATTAGCCTAGCTCGTTAGCTTGGCTAATCAAGTCAGGCGTGCGCTCTCCTCATCGAGCTGATCGCGCCGGCCAGGTAGACCAGGCAGCCGCTCCACACCAGCACCATGCCCGCCCAGTAGCCGGCGCTGACCTGCTGCCCGAAGACGAACAGCCCCAGCAGCAGCTGCATCGTCGGGGCCAGGTACTGCAGGATTCCCAACGTTCCCAGGGGAATCCCGGGGGCGGCGACGGCGAACAGCCACAGCGGCACCGCGGTCAGCACACCGGCGGCCACCATCAGCAGTGAGACGCGCCAGTTGACGCCGATCTGCCCGGTGCCCTGGATCGCCAACCACCCCAGCCAACCCAGCGCCAGCGGGGTCAACGCAAGCGTCTCGGCCGTCAGGCCCTCGAGCGCCCCCAGCCGGGCGCGCTTCTTCATGGCGCCGTAGAGGCCAAAGCTGAAGGCCAGCACCAGCGAGACCCACAGGGTGCGCCAGTTGCCCCACGCGATGATGCACACCCCCACCAGCGCCAGCGCACAGCCGATCTGCCCGTAGCGCGACATGCGCTCGCCGAACAACAACAGCCCCAGCGCGATGCTCACCAGCGGATTGATGAAGTAGCCCAGCGACGCCTCCACCACGTGCGACGAGTTGACCGCCCAGATGTAGGTGAGCCAGTTGAGCCCGATCAGCACCGACGCCGCCAACAGCCACGGCCAGGTGTCTCGCCGCGCCGCGGTGCGCACCCATCCCCAGCTGCGACGCAGCACCAGCAACATCACCGCGACGAAGACCAGGCTGAACACGATGCGTCCGGCCAGGATCTCCAGGGCACCGGCCGGCTTCAGCAGCGGCCAGAACAGCGGGAAGCCGCCCCAGATCAGATAGCAGCCGATGCCGGCCAGCAGTGCCGGCCGACTGTGGGTGGGTTCGTGGTCGGTCATCTGTCTCCTGTCTCGGCCTACAGTCTCTCCCGAAGCCGAGACACAATGGCAACCATGTCCACCACGAATTCACTGACCGGCCCCTTCGAGGCGATCGTCTTCGACATGGACGGCACCCTGACCGACACCGAGCACGTGTGGGACGTGGTCCGGCGCGGACTGGCCGAACAGGATGGCCTTGCGTGGCCCGTGGAGTCCACCACCGCCATGATGGGAATGTCCACCGCCGAGTGGAGCCGCCACCTCACCGAGGTGGTCGGCATCAAGGGCTCTCCCGAGCAGGCGGCCCGACGCACCATCGACGGCATGGTGGAGCACTACCGCACCGGGGTGCGGCTGCTGCCCGATGCCCGCGAGTCGGTGCGTCGGATGGCCGAGTTGATGCCCGTGGGCATCGCGTCGTCGTCGCCGGCGGTCCTGATCGAGGCAGGCATCCAGGCGCTGGGCATTGGCGACGTGGTGCGCCAGTACGTCTCCACCGAGCAGGTGCCACGAGGCAAGCCCGCCCCGGACGGCTACCTGCGGTGCGCGGAGCTGCTGGGCGCGGACCCGGCGCGGTGCCTGGCCGTGGAGGACTCGAGCAATGGGATCCGCTCCGCGCTGGCTGCGGGCATGACCACCATCGCGGTGCCTCCCCACTTCCACCCGCCCTCCGACGAGCTGCTGGCCCGCTGCACCGTCATCGACAGCCTCGAGGAACTGACCGCCGACCTCGTCCGGGGGCTGGCAGGCTGAGGACAGGGCCTCAGCCCAGGACCGCCTGCATGTCGGCCTCGAAGTCGACCACGGCCCGGGTGGTCAGTTCGTCGTCGAAGAGGTCGGCGATGACCGCCGGGGGAAGGGTGAACACCCGTACGCCCGCGCCGACCAGCGCCATCACCTGCTGGGCGCTCTTCACCGAGGCGGCCATGACCAGCGGCCCGGTGCCGTCCTGGGGCACTGCCCGGGTCATCGCCTGGATCTCGGAGAGGGCATCGCGTCCCGCCACCTGCATGCGGTTGAAGTAGGGGGCCAGGTAGCGAACGCCCAGCGCCGAGGCCACCGCCACCTGCTTGGCGGCATAGACGGCCGTCATCAGCACCGGTACCTGCTGCTCGTGGAGGCGGGTGATCACCCGGGCCCCGGTGGGGGTGACGGGGATCTTCATCGTGGCCGCGGGCGCCTGCTCACGGATCCGCATGGCGGCGGCGTACTGTTCCTCCGCGCTGTGCCCCCACAGCTGGAAGCAGACCTCGCGCTCACCGTCGCCGGTGGCCCAGCGGGCCACCTCGGCAATGTCGTCCACCCCGAGCCCTGCCCGTCGCAGCAGCGTCGGATTGGTGGTGACTCCGTGCACCAGCCCGGTGCGCAGCCAGGGTTCGGCCTCCTCACGCACCGCACTGTCGACGAAGATCCTGATCGGAATCGGATTGGTCATCATTCCTCCTGTGGGCCGCACCTCAGTGCAGCATCGTCTGTCCGCCGGTCACGGGGATGGCCTGACCGGTCTCGTAGTCCTGGTCGACGGCGTAACAGATCGCCTTGACCACGTCGTCTGGCCGGCAGCCGCGCCCGAGCGGCACCTTGGCCTGGTAGAAATTGCGCACGTCCTCGACCGTCGTGGCACCCGGCACCTTGCCTGCTCGCAGGTACTGGACGAACAGTCCGTCGTCGGGATCGGACCACAGGGGGCCGTCCAGGTAGTTCCCGGGGCACACCGCGTTGACCTTGATCCCTTGCCCCGCCAGTTCCAGGGCGAAGGACTGGGTGAGCCCGATGCCGCCGAACTTGCTGCCGGCATAGGGGGCATTGCGGTTGGAGCCGGCCAGGCCCGACTTCGAGTTCACCTCGACGATGTCGAAGCGGTGGGCAGGCGCGGCACGATGCTGCGCCGCCATCACCGGGACCACCGCCTGCACCCCGACGAAGTAGCCGCGGTAGTTGACGCGAGTGACCAGGTCGAAGTCGTCGACGGACAGTTCCGTCACCGCCCCGGCACGCACCACGCCGGCATTGGCGACGAACAGGTCCAGCCCGCCGAAGGCCTGCACCACCTCCGCCACGCCAGCCCGGGTGGACTCGGGATCCGCGACGTCCATCCGGAGGCCGATCGCCTGCCACGCACCGTGCTCGGCACGGATCTGCTCGGCCGCGGCCAGCACACCATCGTGGTTGAGGTCGGCCAGGGCAACCACGACGCCACGGGCGGCGAGCCCCTGTGCGATGCCCAGGCCGAAGCCCTGGGCGGCGCCGGTCACCAGGGCGACCTTGCCCGCCATCGGGCCTGCCGTGGAATTGGCCTGTGTGGAATCACCCTGTGTGGAATCAATCGGTGGGGCGGGCCAGTCGATGCGGTAGCGCCCCACCCCGTCGATGGCCACGTTGCAGGGTTCCCCCTGCTGCGAGCGAACCTGCTGCAACCGTTCCCGCCACGCCTCGACGGGCGGCTCGCCGTGGATCGCCCCCACCTGCCACTCGATGGCGCCCTCCCCAAGGGTGTCCTCCTCGGGGGTGTCCTGATCGACGGCCCGCAGGAGGGGCAGTCTGCCATCGCGTGCCAGCAGGGCGCGGATCGTGGCGATCTGGACCTGTAGCGGATCAACTCTGGATTCCATGGTGTCCTCCCCAATGGCTGGGCGCGGCCCGCCGGGATCTGCCCCGGCTGGCCGCGCCCCTCATGCCCTGCCGTGTGTTTCCACTGATGCCGTCATCACTGCTCGATGGTGAGCACCGAGCCCACCTGCACCTCCGGCTGACCGTCCTCACACAGGATGTGGATCGCGCCGGCCAGGCTCGCGGTGCTGCTGCCGTCGACGTTCACGGTGAGGTGCCCCAGTCCGTTCAGGTTCTTCTGGGCGGCCTCCCCCACCGCGGTGATGGGGAAGAGTTTGCCGTCCACGCCGAAGGACTGCCCCACGGCCAGGTCGGCGCTGGTCTGGGTCATCTCGATGATGAAGCAGTAGTCGCGCAGCGCTTCGGGGGCGTTCTCGCCGAAGGTGACGAACAGGCCGTCGGCGATGAAGGCGGACGCCATGCTGCCGGCGTCGCGAACGGTGGTGCGGAAGATCTCGGTCATGTCAGCTCCAGGTTCTGGTGCGTGCGGTCAGGAATCAGGGGATCAGGAATAGCGGGGGTCAGGAATAGAGTCCGATGCTCGCGAGCCAGGCAATGCCGACTCGGGGAACACCGTTGAGGAAGCGGGAGTACAGGACGGCGGGAACACCGACCTCCACGGTCTCCGGGTCGGCCTCGGACAGACCGAGACCAACGGGGATGAAGTCACAGGCATTCTGCGTGTTGATCGCGAACAGTGCGGGCAGCGCCAGGTGCGGCGCCACATTGCCCTTGCCGATCTCCACACCGATCAGTGTGCCGATGATCTGCCCGATCACGGCGCCCGGACCGAGCAGCGGGGACAGGAAGGGGATCGAGCAGATGAATCCCAGCACCATCAGACCCCAGCCGGAGCCGGCCAGCGGCGTGAGGAAGCTGGTGAACCACTTCCCGAAGCCCGAGGCGTTGATGATGCCGATCAGCATCGAGATGAAGGCCATGAAGGGCAGGATCGTGTTGATCATGGTCTGGATGGCATCGCGGCCGGCCTGGAAGAAGATCGACACCACCTTGCCGGCGCCCAGACCGATCTTCATCAGCAGCGTCTGGTCCTTCTGCTCCCGCAGGGTCTCGGAGACCTTCTTGTCTGCGGTGAACTTCGCCTTCTCCTGGCCCGCGGCCGCCCCGGTCGCGGCGGTGGCCGCGGCCTCGGTCTCGGCACCATCGGCGGGACGGATCTGGGCCGGCCCCACCGCGGAGACGTAGATGCCCTCGTGGATGAACTGGGCCAGCGGACCCGTCTTGCCGGTGGGCATGACATTGATCGTCGGGATGTTCTTCTTGGGGTAGATGCCGCACCGCAGCGTGCCACCGCAGTCGATCACGGCCATCGCGATCTGGTCGTCCGGCACGGAGGTCTGGAAGCCGTTGACGGCCTCTCCCCCGGTCAGCTCCACCAGCTTGTCGACCACCTCGGGCTTCTGCCCGCCACCGACGATGTAGACGATCTTGTTGCGCTCCGGGGTCACGGTGATGGTCAGCGGACCGCCGTAGCCGCCCTGCCCCTTGGAGACGACGACGCTCTTGTGCTCGCTCATGCCGCCACCTTCACTTCACCGCTGAGGGTGACACCCTGCTGCTTGGCCACCCAGGGGGTGATGAAATCGGTGACCCAACCACCGAGGAAGTTCAGGATCATGCCAACCACCAGGTAGCGCAGGGCCAGCTCGGCGGTGTTGAGCCCCAGCTTCTCGATGCCGGCCGCGATGCCCAGCCAGATGAACAGCTCACCCGCATTGATGTGCGGGAAGATGCCGCTCGAGGTGTGGCAGAACTGGGCGGCGCTGGCGTAGTAGCTCGGCTTGTACTTCTCCGGCAGGAAACGTCCCAGCGTGAAACCCATCGGGTTGGCAAGCATGAACATGCCCAGGAAGGGCAGCACCAGGTAGCGGCTGACCGGGTTGCCGGAGGCCCGGCGGGCCAGCTTGTTGATCTTGTCCTCGCCGATCATCTGGATCAGCGAGTTCATGGCGATGAGGAGCATCAGGACCAACGGCACGATGCCGGTCATCCAGCTGATGAAGGTCTCCCCTCCAGCGCGGAACAGCCCAATGAACCATTCGGCTGCACGGACGGTGAAGTCCATGATCGTTTCCTTTCTACGAACGTGGGGATTGGTGGGTCAGGCGAATGCCTGTTGGGTGCGGCTCCTGCGTGACAGGAGCTTGCTGATCGGGCCCGGGGGCTCCAGTGGCACCAGGCCCTCAGAGGCGAGCAGGTAGTTGTCGCGCGCATTGTTGACGGCGATGCGGACGCTGCGGTTCAGCTGTCGACAGTCCTCGCCGTCCAGTCCGGCCAGCGGGCGCCCGTTGTAGGCGGTGAAGTCCCGAAAGCGCGAGAAGACCGTGACGCCGCTGAGCAACCTGCCCTCGACCACCACGCCGTCGTCGTCCAGGCGGAACATCACGATGGCGCCATTGGCCACCAGGTTCTTCTGCTTGCCCAGGGCGACGCGTCCCTGGCGGCGCATCCGCGCGTAGTGCCGTGCGTAGTCCTTGGTCTGACGCATGGACAGCACCGTCTGGACGATGTAGAAGACGGCGAATCCGATGATGATTGGCCAGAACATGTCAGCTCCCTTGCTTGGTCTCGCGCATGGCGTCGAGCACGGCCAGCAGCGAGCGGTAGTCGGTGACGGCGCCCAGGCGCGTCATGAGTTGGGGATCGGTGCCCAGGGCGATGAGTTCCTCGTAGGTGCGGATGAGGATGCGGTCGTCATAGTCGGCCTTCTCCGGCACGGCCATCAGGAAGACCGCATCCAGCCCGTCGCTGCCCTCGCCAGCATCGATCGTGCCCAGCGCGCACGTCACGGCGCGCAGCCCGGCCGAGCTGGCGTGGGGGAAGGCGAGCCGGTCGCCGATCAGGACGGGCTCCTGTTCGGCGAGCCGGGTGGCGATGGCCTGCAGGAACTGCTCGTCGACCAGCCCCAGGGCCACCAAGTGGTCGCACAGCAGTTCCACGGCACGGTCATGGGTGCATCCGGCAGGCAGCCGCAGCACCCGATCGTCCTCCAGCAGGTAGGTGAGCATCGAGCCGTCCGGCTCGTCCATGGGCAGCGGGCCGAAGTCGTCGAAGCGCATGGTCCGCAGCGTGGCGACCAGCTCGGTGGGGTCGAAGAATTCCGACAGCTCGATGACCGGCATCGGCAGCTCGAGCTCGCTGCCCGGCGAGGCGACCACTAGGTCGAACTCCCCCGCGGCAATCCGGCTGGCATCGGCCACCTGGGTGTAGACGGTGTCGATCAACAGCGCCTTGGACATCTGCGAGCGCAACAGGCTGGCGGCGGCCGGGCCCCGCTGCGAGACGATGCCGACGCGGAAGGGCCGATTGCGACGTGAGGCGTTGTCGTCCAGGAAGACCTGGAAGTAGGTGGCTGCCAGGGACAGCTCCACCTCGTCCATGCGAAGGCCGGTGTGCTCCTGCACCACGTCGGCGGCCACCTGTGCCATCCGGTGGGCCAGCGGGAAACGCTCCCTGATCTCGTGCAGGTCATTGCCCGGCTCGGCCTGCAGGCTGAAACGCATCCGGTTGATCATGAAGTGCAGGTGTGAGCCGAACTCCCCCATCAACGAGTTGGGGCGAATGTCCACTTCCAGCACCTGCTGGACCCGGGCGAAGATCTCGTCGACGAGCTCGCGGATCTGCGACGGCAGTTCGTCCTCGGTCAGCGAGTCGGACCCCACCGTGGTTCGCCGCCCCGAGGCGGGCAGGGCCAGGTAGAAGACCTCTGCCTCGGGCAGAACGATTCCCTCCACCTCGGCCACGGCCTCGGCCAGCTCGCGGGCGAAGGCATGTGCCGGACTGCCGACGATCTCCTGGTAGCCCTCGGGAAGTTCCTCCAGCTCGTGGCGGGAATCACACCGGTCCAGCTGGACGACCAGCCAACGCCCCGTCTCCCGCGCGGTCGCCTCGTCGAGGCCATGGGCGCGGCAGGTTCGCGTCAGCGCCGCCTCCAGTTCCGGCTCCAGCGGGTAGTTGCCGTAGGCGACGTGGAAGCAGTGCCGCAGCACCGCCATGCGGATGGCCAGCTCCTCCCCCACCAGCTGCAGCCCGACATTGGGCCGGCCCTCGATGCGCACACCCTGCGGCTCCAGGGTGCGGCGCAACTGGGCCAGGTCGGCCGTCACCGTGGTGCGGCCCACATTCATCCGCCGCGCCAGGATCTCGGTGGTGACGGTGGTGTAGATGGTGACCAGGTCCGCCAGGATGAAGGCCCGGCGGTGTTCGGGATCGTTGAAGTTCTCCGGGACCTCGAGCACTTCGAGCCGACGCTCCGCGTACTGCAGGGGATTCACCACGCGCAGCCGGTAGCGGCCGTTGATCAGACGCACCTGGGCGGCGGGAGCGAGCGAGGTGTTCAAGGAGGCCACCTCGGTCGCCAGGGTGCGATTGCCCACACCCAGCACACGCGCCAGCGACTCGGGTGCGGCCGACAGGCTCGTCTCGAGTTGCTGCAGGATCAGTGCTGGGCGCTGCATGTCTCCCCTTCGTTGGTGGATGCTGTGAAACCTAACCGTGCAGGCGCCAGCATTGCCCCTTCCATTCGCCCGCTCGATTGCGGAGGGGTCCGCAAGTCTCCGACGCACCTCGGCCGTCTCCCGTCTTCCCCACGCGCGCGCCATGAGGGAGCATCAGCGGTGGAGGGAGAGGCCATGAGGATGGAAAGGGTCAGGGTCGGGCTGGACCGGGGTGTCCATGCCCGCGTCGCCACGCAGTTGCGTGACCACGCTGTGCAATTCAACAGTTCGATCTTCCTGCGCACCCACCGTTCGGCCAGCGCTGCCAGCGTCTTCGACGTGCTGGCCCTGGGCATCGCCCATGGGGACGAGGTGACCGTGCTGGCCGATGGCAGCGACGAGGGGGCGGCCCTGGCGGCCATGGTCGAGTTCCTGTCCGCAGATCCGCACCCCGGGATGCAAAGCGCCGACTGAACTGCGCCCCCGAGCCCTCCGGGGTGGCACCTAGCCTGATGGCATGGGCGGCATGGCCCGCCTCGACGACTCAGCGAGGAGATGGATCGACGATGGACAGCATCCTGGCCCAGGCACTGGAAGGTGCAGACCAGACGGATGTGGTGAGCACGGGCCGAGGGGTACTCGACGACTGCGGCCCGGTGCTGGCCCGTTGCGCTCCCGGGAGCGCGGCCCTGCTGGTGGCCGACGAGAACACCTGGCAGGTGGCCGGTGAGCGAACCGGCCGCGCCCTGGAGACCGCTGGCATCACCCTGGCCACTCCCCTGGTCTTCCCGGCCCGCCCCACCCTGTACGCATCGCTGGACAATGCCGCGCGGATCCGGGAGGCGCTTGCCGAGGCAGAACGGCAGCACGGCCCGGTGCTGCCCGTCGCGGTGGGGGCTGGAACGCTCAATGACCTGGTGAAGATGGCCGCCCACCAGAGCGGCCGTCGCTATGCCGTCGTGGGAACCGCCGCCAGCATGGACGGCTACACCGGGGCCGGTGCCCCCATCAGCGACAACGGCGTCAAGATCACCATGAACTGCACCGCCCCGCAGGCGGTGATCTTCGACCTCGACATCACGGCCGCCGCACCGCAGTGGATGGTGGCCTCCGGCTATGGAGACCTGGCCGCGAAGATCCCCGGTGGGGCCGACTGGATCCTGGCCGACGCCGCCGGGGTGGAGGCCATGGACGACCATGTCTGGAAGCTGGTGCAGTCCGGCGTGCGTGATGCACTGGCGCATCCCACCGCGCTCGCCCAGGGGGAGCCGGAGGCCTTCGAGGGCCTGGTGGACGGCCTGGTGCTCTCCGGTCTGGCGATGCAGGTCTATGGCGGCACCCGCCCCGCTTCTGGCGCCGAGCACTACTTCAGCCACATCTGGGAACTCGACCATCTGGGGGCCGACGACGAGCCCCCGCTGTCGCATGGTTTCAAGGTGGCCATCGGCACGCTGGCCATGCTCGCCTTCTACGAGGCCTTCATGGAACGCGACCTGGCAAGCCTCGACATCGGTCAGGCCGTCGCCCAGTGGGCTGCCTGGGACCAGGTGGAGGCCGACATCCGCCGCACCTTCAGCGGCCCGCTGGCCGACCACGCCGTGAAGGAGACCCGGGCCAAGTACGTCACGCCGCAGGGCCTGGCCGAGCGGCTCACCCGGCTGCAGGAGGGCTGGCCCAGCACCCGGCAGCGCCTGCAGGAACAGTTGGTGGCCGCGCGCGACTTCCAGGCCATGCTCGCCGCTGCGGGGGCCCCGAGCCGCCCCGAGGACATCGGCCTGACCGCCCAGCAGGTTCGCGAGACCTTCCCCAAGGCCATGTACTACCGCTCGCGCTACACGGTGCTCGACGTGGCGCGCGAGGCCGGATGGTATGACCAGATCGTCGACGAGGTCTTCGCTCCCGGCGGCATCTGGAGTTGAGCCGCCGGCGGGTTGGCATGGCCCGACGAGGCGGGGCGAACCGTTGGACAACAAGGCTCCTCCCCTGCGGGCCCACGTAGAATGGGCCCATGCACAGTGACCCCGTCGCCGCCCTGCCCCTGACCCCGGTCACCACTGCAGGCGTGGTCGACGAGGTCCACCAGGTCCTGCTCGACATGCTGGTCGTCGGCTCCCTGGAACCCGACTCCAACCTGAGCATCGACGGACTCGCACGTTCCTTGGACGTCTCACCGACACCGGTGCGCGAGGCGCTGGCGAGGCTCGAGCACACCGGTCTGGTGGTGCGGGCTCCCCGACGGGGGTATCGGGTGGCGCCGCGGATGTCCTCCGAACAGATGGCCGAGCTGCTGGAGGCACGACAGGTCCTGGAGTCGGGGGCCATCAGGCGTGCGGTCGAACGTGATGGCGAGGCCCTGACGAAGGCGCTGGAGAAGGCCTTGGAGGAACACCAGGAGGCCTCCTCGAAGCTCAAGGCCACCTCGGGTGCGGGGCCCGAGAACCTGCGCCCCGTCTACGAGTACTTCCAGAAGGACTGGGCCTTCCACCAGGTGATCCTCGACCACTGCGGCAATCGCTACATCAATCGGGCAGTGAACTCACTGTCCTTCAGCGTCCATCGGATGCGCCAGTCGGTGACCAACCACACCACCGACGCCCAGACCGCCACCGAGGAACACCGCCGGATCCTCGAGATGGTCAAGGCCGGCGACGCCGAGGGCGCCGAGCAGGCGATGGCCCAGCACCTGGCACAGGTGGCGGAGCGCACGCTCGGATGACGGCCAGGGCGGCAGGACGGGCACGCAGCGACAGGGGTCCGGCACCGTGATGGTGCCGGACCCCTGTGCCGTCGTGGTCGGGGACGGGCAGCCCTCCCACGACGTGCTGTGGATGATCGCCGCATGGGCAATCCGCATCAGCCCACTGTGAGGCCGAAGACTTGCAGGATCGTGTAGATCCCCAAGATCGTGATGGCGAGACTGGAGATCGCCAACAAGGCGAACCAGGCGCTGGAGCCCAACAGCCTGTCGTCCAGTTCGGTCCGGCGCAGGTACCAGGTTCCCGCAACCACCGCGAGCAGGAAGACCCCGGTTGCCATGCCACCGATCTGCACCATGATCACCGGCGAGCTGATCACCAGGTACATGGCGCCCCACGCGACGGGGAGGAAGACGGTGAAGACGCGGATCCACTTCAGGCGGCCTTCACTGTCCCCCACCCAGTCGAAGACACCGATGTTGGCGACGAAGTTGGCCCACAGTCGCGCATGGCTCGGGATTGCCGACCATAGCGTCGACGCCAGAGCCGCGACGGCCGCGCAGAGGAAGAGATACCGAGCCCCCGGGCCCATCGAATCGGTGTACATCCGGCTCAGGGTGGTGATCATCTGGTTGCCTTCGGGCTGCAGGCCCTGGGGATGCAGCACCGCCGCTCCCATGATGTAGAAGGCCAGCGTGGTGGTGGTGTAGACCACCCAGGAGATCCACGAGTCACGCTTCATCACGGTGATCCAGCCCTGCGCCCGCTCCACCCACTCCTGCGACCCGTCATTGGGCCCCACGTAGGAGGCGTAGCCCTTCTCCACGCACCAGTAGGTGTAGAAGGTGATCTCGTCGGAGCCCACGCCGGTGATGCCGAACATGGCCACGGCGACGCCGATGGCCGGCAAGGCCAGCTTCAGGCCACTGGCGATGTCCGCACCCGTGTAACCGATGTCGGTGAAGGCGAGCGCCACCGAAAGGGCCACCGTGCCGAGAGAGAAGGCGACCACGAGCGCCGTCGACAGCCCTTCCACCAGGCGGTAACGGTTGGAGATCAACAGCAGGATGCTCCCCACCACGACGACGATGCTCCACACCGTCAGGGCGGTCGTGCCCAGCGGATCACCCCAGAAGGGGAAGATCAGGCTCAAGGCGGCGGCCGTGCCGCCCACGACGCCACCCATCTGGGTGATCTTGGCCACCGCCATCAGCAGCCAGAGCCAGGTGATCAAGCCACGCTTGGCCACCCGTGGCGGGACGCGATCGAAACCGGAAAGACCCGGTTCACCAGTAGCGATGGTCCACTTCGCGAGTTCGATCTGGATGGCGACCTTGACGAAGGTGGAGATGATCACCAGCCACAACAGCGCGAAGCCCACCTTGGCACCGGCTGCGGTGGTGGCAATGAGTTCGCCGGATCCGACGATGGACGCCGACATGATCAGACCGGGCCCGAAGTAGCGGAAACTGGCCTTCCACCCCTTCGGCGGTTCCTTGATGTTCGCAGGGTCCAGCAGATAGGGATTGTCCATGCCGGAGACGGTCTCGACGGCCTGGTCTGTGTGATTCGACATTGAATCCTCCATGACAGGGCTCGCTGCACGGGCAGCTAGTGAGTGGTGGGCATTTCGTTGGGGTAGAGCAGGATCTTGTTGGACTCGCCGCTGAGCATGTCGATCACCGGCCCCAGTTCGCCCAGCTCCAGACGATCCGTGATCAACCAGTCGAGCGAGATCTTCTCGGTCTCCAGGAGCAGGGAGAGGTCTTCCCAGGTCTCCCAGAGCAGCCGGCCGTAGATCCCCTTGAGCGTGATCTCCTTCTTGTTGATCACCTCGGAGATGCTCACCGGGACGGGCGCTCCGGCGTGCCCAATGCAGATGAAGGTGCCATTGCGACGCAGCAGGTCGAAGAGGCTGGCATAGGCGGCCGAGACCCCCGACACCTCGAAGACCAGGTCGGCTCCCCCACGGTGTGCGTGGGTCTGCATGATGTACTCGTGCACCTCGCCGCCGGGCGCGAAGGCCTTGGCTCCTCGCTTCTCGGCCAGTCCGCGCCGGAAGGGATTCGGTTCGATGGCGATGACCTGTGCCGCGCCCATCATCGTCAGGAAGTCGATCAGCACCAGACCGATCGGACCGCAGCCCGAGACCACCGCGACATTGCCGCCGATCTGCTTGTCGGCACGCTGGATGGCATGCCAAGCGACCCCGGAGGGTTCCAGCAGGGTCGCGGTGTCGAAGCTCATGGAGTCGGGGATGTGGAAGGCCATCGCTGCCGGGACGGAGACCCGCTCGGCGAAGACCCCGTCGATGTCGGCCGCCAGCAGACGCATGTCATTGCAGTTGTGCCCATTGCCGATGCGGCACTGGTAGCAGGCGCCGCACGGGGCGTGCGAGTCGAGAGCCACTCGGTCCCCCGGCCGGAAGCTGGTGACGGCCTTGCCCACCTCGAGCACGACACCGGATCCCTCGTGCCCCAGCACCCGGGGGAATTCCAGGTTGAAGCCTTCTGCCGCCTCACCCCAGTTGTAGAACATGCGGTCCGATCCGCACACGGAGGCGGCCTTCACCTCCAGCAGGATCTCGTCATCGGCCACCACCGGTTCGGGGTGGTCGGTGACGAAGCTGGCTCCCTTGGCCGGTGCAGTCTTCAGAACAGCCTTCATGGGTCTTCCTTTCGCAGTCGTGAATGGTGGTGCTGGTCAGCCGAGGTATTCGAGGGCCACGTCGCCCTGGTAGCCCGACGACCGGATGATGGTTTCCAGGGCGGTGAAGTCGATCCCGCCCGTGCCCGGGGCGCCCCTGCCGGGCCAGTCGGCCAGCTGGACGTGCCTGATGACAGGCACGAGGGCCCGGAAGGCCTGCAGGATGTCCACCCCGTTCCCGGCCAGGTGGAAGGTGTCGAAGAGCAGGCCGACGTTGTCGACGTCCGCCAGCCGGCTCCGGATGAAGCCCTGGACGTCATGGCCGTCGTGGAAGGGGTAACCGCCGTTGCCCTCGCGTGACAGGGCCTCGATCAGGATCGTGCCGCCGAACTCGGCCACTCGGCTGGCGGCCCACCGGTAGTTCTCCTCGGCCACCGCCAGCTGTTCCTCCTCGCTCCATCGCGACGGGTCGAGCTGGCCGAAGGTCACGTTGAACTTCCGGGCGTCAGTGGCACCTGCCACGCGGCACACCGACTCGATGGAGTCGCGGAACTCCTCCTGACGGTCGGGCAGGCACGCCAGTCCCCGCTCGCCGGCATCGCGATCACCTCCGTGCGAGTTGATGGCCACCAGGCGCAGCCCGCTCTGACTGACCGCCTGCAGGAAGCCGTCAAGCTCGTTCCGTGCGGGGGTCGCCGAGTCGAAGTCCCACCAGGACTCCGCCCTGCGATGGCCGTCAGCCACGGCGGCCGCCGGACGTTCATCACGTGGCAGCCCACGGTAGACCGTCGACAGGTTCACCACCGTGTCCTTGTGGTGGTCAGTCATGACGGCCTGCCTTCGTCGATCAGGTTCGAGGCGGCCTTGAGCACCTGCCGGATATAGGCGGCATTGGTGGCTCCCACTCCGAGCCAGTCACCCCCGTAGTGCTCGGTCTGGAAGGCCCCCCGGTACCCCAGTGCCAGTGCCTGGCGGATGATGTCGCGGTAGTTGATCCAGCCGCTCTCCAGCGGGGCAGGAGCCGAGAAGTAGGTGCCGGTGGCCTGGTCCTCGTCGCGCAGGTAGTTCTTGATGTGCCAGTAGATGGAGTAGGGCAGCACCTTGTCGAACATCTCCTGGTAGTGCGGCATCGGACGGTGCAGGCGAACCAGGTTCCCCAGATCCGGGTTCAGGCCGACGCTGGGATGGTCACAGTCCTTGACGAAGGCCACCGCATCATCGGGCGTGCCGACGAAGGTGTCCTCGTACATCTCCAGCGCGATCTTCATGCCATTGCGCTGGGCGTGGTCGGCAAGGTCGCGGATCCGCTCGATCGCCACCGGACGCAACGCGGGATCATCGACGTGACCGGTCACGTGCCAGAACCACTGGGCGCGCTGCTGTTCTGGGGTGAGGGCCTGCATGAAACCGACGTTGACCACGCCGGCCCCCAGCTCTGCGCCCAGATCGAGCATGCGGTGCATCATGGCGACATTGCGCTCGCCCTCGGTCACGTGCACCGGGCTGCGACGCCCGAAGGAGATGCCGGGCACCTGCAGCCCGTACTCCGCCAGCAGCTTCTTGAACTGCGCGAAGCGCTCACCATCGAGTTCTGCCAGGTTGATCCACTCGTCGATCGGGTCGATGCAGCGATAACCCAGGTTCACCACCTGCTCCAGCTGGCCCCGCCACACCTCGACTGGGGCGTCGACGAGCGGCGTCCCGTCCGGCAGGTGCGAGCCGAAGTTCATCTTGGCCGCGATGGGCCAGTTCTCAGCTGTGTACATCTCGCCTCTTCTCATTTCTCTTCCGGCCCGGCCAGCAGGCCGAGCGCTTCGTCGATGACCGCCGCCACATTCGCCGGATCGTGGGCCCGGCGGCCCAGGAACAGACCGTCCACGCTGGGGTGGAGTTCGGGCAGTGTGCCCGGCCCCGCGGTGCCGCCGTAGAGGATCACGGCGTCGAGCCCCCTGGCCCGGACACCTTCGCGAACCAGGTCGCAGACCTGCCTCACATGGGCGGCGGGGGCGGGTCTGTCGGCACCGATGGCCCACCACGGTTCATAGGCCACCATCACTGGCTGCCCGACGCACCGCTCGATGCGTCCCAGTGCTGCCTCGAGCTGGGAGAGCACCACCTGCGCGGCCGCAGCGGCCTCGGTGTGCTCCTTCTCCCCCACGCAGACGAGGGGCACCATGCCGTGGGCCACGGTCTGTTCACACTTCTTGGCGACGACCTCGTCGTCCTCACCGAAGTGCTCGCGACGTTCGGCATGGCCGAGCTCCACCAGGTCCACACCGATCTCTGCCAGTTCGGCCGCGCTCACCTCGCCGGTCCAGGCACCCAGGCCATGGGCAGCGACGTCCTGGGCCCCGACCCTGGCCCAGTCACCCAGCACCGAGACCGCCTCGACCAGGCAGGGATGGCTGGGTGCGACGAAGAAGTCGAGCCGTGGCGGTTCAGTGCCCAACCGCTCCTGGAGCACGCGCGCCACGGCATGGCACCAGTCCAGGGTCTGTGCGTGGGTGAAGTACATCTTCAACGAGACACCCAGCACGATTCGCGACGACATGGCCGTCAGCACTTCTCGTAGTCAAGAAGAACCTTGACCTTGGCGGCGGAGGCACTGGTCTGGTCGAAGCAGTAGCCGAGCCACTCGTGGACCAGCCGACGTGCCAGTTCGATGCCCACCACGCGCTGGCCCATGCACAACACCTGCGCATTGTTGGACAGGATGGAACGCTCCACGGAGAAGGAGTCGTGGGCGGTCACGGCCCTGATGCCCTTCACCTTGTTGGCGCTGATCGCCACCCCGAGCCCCGTTCCGCAGATCAGGATCGCCCGATCGGCCTCGCCTCGGGCCACCATCTCCGCGGCGGCGATGGCCACCGAGGGGTACGGGGTGTGTTCGTCCGCGCCGACTCCCACGTCGGTGACGCTCGTGACGCGGTCATCGGCCTGCAGATCAGCCTTGATCCTGTCCTTGTAGTCCAGCCCCGCGTCGTCGCATCCGACGACCACGCGCAGCCCTGGTGCAGTGCTCACAACCTTCTCCTGTCTGGTCACGTTCTGGTCTGTCACGAATCGGCCGGAAATGCCGTGGTGAGGCCGCGCACGATCTGTGCGAAGCTCACGGCCCCCGGATCGGGAATGTCTCGGGCGGCCTGCCCGTGGGACCGGGCACGGCCACGAGCCGGCAACATGCCGCAGGTGGAGTCGGCCCCTGTCTGTGCGGCCTGGGCCGCACGGCCCCAGTCCTGGGCGAAGTCGCCATCGGTGCTGGACATCTCGGCGACGAAGGGATGGACGGCGTCCACCATGGTCTTGTCGCCCACGCGGGCTCCGCCACGCTCGGTCAGCAACCGTCCGGCCTCGGCGATCCCCTGCCGCAGCCGTGGTCCGTCGGGGACCGTCTGGTCTCCACAGGCCTCGGCGAGGCAGTGGATCATCAGCCCCCACAGCGCACCGGAGGTGCCCCCGGCCCCGTCCGACCAGGCATCCGCGGCCCGGTGCAGCGTCGACCCGAGCCCGGCCCCGGCCTGCCTGGCGGCCCGTGCCGCCTCGAGTGCACTGTGGGCTCCGTTCCTCATGCCGATCCCGTGGTCACCGTCACCGGCAATGGCGTCGATGCGTCCCCACTCGTCGGCGTGTGCGTCGACCACGTCAACCAGCACTTCGAGGGCAGCCACCGCCTTGCCCGCGGCGAGCCGCGAGCCCGCCCCGGCCGGCGGCAGTGTTGTCTGGTCGGTGTGGGAAGCGAGCTGCAGCTCGGCGGGGATCTGGTCCGTCGGTGGCCGTCCGGTTCGGTACTCGGGTGCATCGGAGGGTGCCTGCCACAGCTCGAGCAGTTGCTCATCAGCCCAGAAGAGCGTCAGCGAGCACCCTGCCATCTCGAAGCTGGTGCAGAACTCCCCCACCTTCACATCGGCGACGTTGACGCCCTGCGCTGCCAGCGCCCGGCTCACCGCGCCGTAGAGCACGAACAGTTCGTCGTACTTGAAGGCGCCCAGGCCGTTGAGGATGACCACCGCGGAGCGGGCTGACCCAGGACGTTCTGCGAGCAGCCGTTCCACCAGCAGTGCCGCCAGCTCCTCGGGAGTGGGCACCTCGACCTCCGAGAGCCCAGCTTCCCCGTGGATGCCCAGCCCGATGGCCATGCGACCTTCGGGCACGTGGAAGAGCGGTTCCTCGGCCCCCGGAAGGGTGCATCCGGTGAAGGCGACGCCCAGGCTGGTGGTCAACTCATTGGCCCGCCGAGCCACCTCCTCCACACGATCCAGGTCAGCGCCCTGCGCTGCAGCAGCCCCGGCCACCTTGAAGACCACCAGGTCGCCTGCGATGCCCCTGCGCCTGTCTCGTTCGGCGGGTCCTGCCGAGCTGATGTCATCGGTCACCCGCACGGTCCGCACGTCCAACCCCTCGGCGCGCAGTTCCGCCTGGGCCTGGTCGAACTGGAGCACGTCTCCGGCGTAGTTGCCGTAGCTGAGCAGCACACCCCGCCCCTGCTCCACCGCCCGGACAACCGAGGCCACCTGGTTGGCGCTGGGCGAGGCGAAGATGTTGCCGAGCACGGCGCCGTGTGCCAGCCCCGGCCCCACCAGACCGGCGAAGGCCGGGTAGTGCCCGGAGCCACCACCGATCACCAGCGCCACCTCGTCCTGACTCGACCGGGTCGCACGAGCCACCCCGCCCGGGACCGGGCTGATCTGGTGGGAATGTGCACTGGCGAATCCCGCTGCTGCCTGTGCTGCGAAGACCGCAGGATCGTGCTTGAGATAGGTCATCCTTGCCCTCCACTCTGAGGAAGCTTTCCTAGATCCTATAGGATCTAGGATCTATTGCAAGGCCTTTCCGGCTCAGGATCACGACTCATGACTGCTGCGGGCAGCAAAGAAAGGCGCGGCCCCCGGAATCCCGGGGGCCGCGCCCTTGTCAGCGAGGAATGAAGGTCAGCCGACGACCTGCTTGGCGGTCTCCACGACCTTGTCGACGGTGAAGCCGAGCTTCTCGAACATCACATTGCCGCTGGCCGACGCGCCGAAGGTCTCGATCGAGACGCTGGCGCCCTCCGGGCCGACGTACTTGGCCCAGCCCTGCGCAATGCCGGCCTCGACCGACACGCGCTTGGTGACCGCCTTGGGCAGCACCGACTCGCGGTAGGCCTCGTCCTGCTCCTCGAACCATTCCTGGCACGGCATGGAGACGACGCGGGTGGCCACGCCCTGCTCCTCCAGCACCTTCTGCGCCTCGACGGCCAGGGCCACCTCGGAACCGGTGGCGATCAGGATGAGCTGCGGCTCGCCGTTGGAGGCATCCTTCAGCACGTAGGCACCCTTGAGGACACCCTCGGCCGAGGCGTACTCGGTGCGGTCGACGATCGGCAGGTCCTGTCGGCTGAGCACCAGACCGCTGGGGCTGTTGGTGTGCTGCAGCGCACCGAGCCAGGCGTAGCTGGTCTCGTTGGCGTCGGCCGGACGCACGATCGCCAGGTTGGGGATGGCCCGGTAGGCCGCGAGGTGCTCGATCGGCTGGTGGGTGGGTCCGTCCTCGCCGACGCCGACGGAGTCGTGCGTCCAGACGAAGATGCTCGGAATGCCCATCAGCGCGGCCAGGCGCACCGGCGGACGCATGTAGTCGGCGAAGACGAAGAAGGTCGCGCCGTAGGGACGGGTCAGGCCGCTCAGCGCGATGCCGTTCACGATGCCGCCCATGGCGTGCTCACGAATGCCGAAGTGCAGCGTGCGGCCGTAGGGATTGCCGGTGAACTGCTCGCTGGAGCGCTCCTCGGGCAGGAAGGACGGTTCGCCCTTCATGGTGGTGTTGTTGGAGCCGGCCAGGTCGGCCGAACCGCCCCACAGCTCGGGCAGCTGGCTGGCCAGCGCGTTGAGCACCTCGCCGGAGGCGGCGCGGGTGGCCTTCTTGCCGGGCTCGAAGACCGGCAGCTCCAGCTCGGGCAGGCCACGATCGGTCACGCGGGCGAGCAGCTCGGCGCGCTCGGGGTTGGCGGACTTCCAGGCCTCGAACTTCTGCTCCCACTCCTCGCGGAGCTGCTTGCCACGCTCGGCGGCATTGGCGCGGGCGTGGTCGACGGCAGCCTGGTCGACGGCGAAGGGCTCGTCGTCGAAGCCCAGCTCCTTCTTCAGCGCCGAGATCTCCTCGGCACCGATCTTCGCGCCGTGCACACCGTGGTCGCCCTGCTTGTTGGGCAGCGGCCAACCGATGACGGTGGTGAGCTTGATGAAGGAGGGCTTGTCGGTGACGGCCTTGGCGGCCTCGATCGCCGCGTACAGCTCCTCGATCTTCTCCTCGTAGCTGGTGCCACCATTGGTGAAGTCGACGTGCTGCACGTGCCAGCCATAGGCCTGGTAGCGGGCGGCAACGTCCTCGCTGAAGGCGATCTGCGTGTCGCCCTCGATCGAGATGCGGTTGTCGTCGTAGAAGAGCACCAGGTTGCCCAGGTTCTGGGTGGCGGCCAGCGAGGAGGCCTCGGAGGAGACGCCCTCCTGCATGCAGCCGTCGCCGGCGATGCAGTAGATGGTGCGGTCGAAGGGGCTCTGGCCTGCGGCAGCCTCCGGGTCGAACAGGCCGCGCTCCTTGCGGGCGGCCATGGCCATGCCGACGGCCATGCTGATGCCGGCGCCCAGCGGGCCGGTGGTGGCCTCGATGAACTTGGTGTGGTGGAACTCGGGGTGGCCGGGGGTCTTGGAGCCCCAGGTGCGCAGCGCCTTCAGGTCGTCGAGCTCCAGGTCGCAGCCAGCCAGGTAGAGCTGGGTGTACTGGGTCAGCGACGAGTGGCCCGCGCTCAGCACGAAGCGGTCACGGCCCAGCCACAGGTCGTCGGTGGGGTCGGTCTTCATGACCTTCTGGTAGAGCAGGTAGGCCAGCGGGGCCAGCGAAATGGCGGTGCCGGGGTGGCCATTGCCCACCTTCTCCACGGCGTCGGCGGCGAGGATGCGGGCGGTGTCGACCGCGCGCTCGTCCTGCTCGGTCCAGTTCAGGGTGTTGTTCACGTGATCCCTCTCGTAGCGTCTGGGTTTCTGGGAAGCCCGTCTCCATGATGGTAGGACGCCTGGCAAGTCGGGCAGCAGGGGTTGCACAGCTTTTCCCGCCTGCCCGGCGCCGGGCTCTTTCAGTCGTCCTCGGTCCAGCCCAGCTCCTGCCACACCTGCGGGGGCAGCAGCCGGTCGATTCGGTCCAGCAGATAACTGGGGCGCTCTGCCGGGGGCAACTGGGCCGCGTCCTCGGCGGTGGCCTCTCCGGTGAGCACCAGCGCCGACCTCATGCCGGTCTCCACCGCCATCTGGATGTCGGTCTGCAACCGGTCCCCCACCATCACGGCATCCTCGACGGCCACGTCGAGGCCTGCCAGCGCCTCGGTGAGCATCACCGACGACGGCTTGCCCAGGTTCACCTGGCAGCTCACCCCGGTGCACGCCTCGATGGCGGCGGTGATGGCGGCGCAGTCGGGCTCGCCCCATCCCCCCGGGAAGGGGCAGTAGCGGTCGGGATTTGTCTGCACCAGGATTGCCCGTTTGTGGAACCACAAGGCGTCGAAAGCGATCTGCAGCTTGCGGTAGTCGAAGCCTCGGTCATAGGAGGCGATGACGACGTCGATCTCGGCCGGATCCTCGCTGAGCCGGAAACCGGCCTCGGTCAGGGCCCGGCACAGCGGCTCCTCGGCGATCGGGAAGAGCACCGCATCGGGGTGGTGCGACCGCAACCAGCGGGTGGTGGTGACCACCGTGTTGGCGATGTCGGCCACGTCGGTGGGCAGCCCGAGGCGTTCCAGCTTCTCCGCATACTGCTGCGGATCCTTGGTGGGGTTGTTGCTCAGGAAGCGCACCGGGATCTGCCGCCGACGCAGTTCACGCACCAGCCGGGCCGCGCCGGGCAACAGCTCGTCGCCCAGGTAGATCGTGCCATCCATGTCGAAGACATAGGCCCCATGCAGTTGGGCTGGGTGCAGCTGCTCGGGGTGGGTGGGGCTGGGCTGGGTGGCCACCGTCGTCTCTTCCATGTCATCCATCCTCGTCGATCACTCCGGTGGCCACCACGGCCGGGGTCAGCGGCCGGCGCCGTCGGAGCCGAAGAACTTCTTCCACGGCACGTTGACCGGCTGATCCTCGCCCACCACCTCGTACAGGTGCCGCAGCAGCGGGAACTGTTCGGCCGGCACCACGCCGCGCTCGGTGAGCCGCTTGAGCGCCTTGCCCACCACGACGATGCAGGTGGCACCCTCCAGGGTCACGCCGGGCATCTTGGCCTTGGCCTGGCTGAAGGTCATGCCCTGGCCAACCAGCGTGCCCACCTTCACATTGCGTCCGCCCATCGAGGTCACGAAGCAGTCGCCGATGCCGGCCAGACCCATCACGGTCTGCGGATCGCATTCCATCAGCTGCAGCCACTGCTGCATCTCGATCGAGGCCTGGCCGAAGACGGCCGCCCCGTAGTTGAAGTTGACGTAGGGGCTGTCGGAGAACTCGGCGCCCTCGTCCTTGAGCTTCTGGAGGGTTCCGTGCATGAAACCGGCCCCGAAGGCGTAGCAGTTCTTGGTGGCCGCCATCAGTTCGATGCCGGTGAAGTCGGTGTTGAGCCAGACGTGGTAGGCCTCGGTCTCGAACAGGTCACGCCACATTTGGAGTGCCTGGAGGTCGTCACCGGTGAAGGTGACGCAGGTGTGGCGGCGCACCGCCACCTCGCCGGCGATCGAGGGGCCGGCGATGGCCGACCAGCTCACCTGCTTGCGCAGGTCCTCGGGCACCTGGTTGGCGAGCACGCGCGGCAGGATCTCGAACTTGCCGTCCTGGTCGGCGCGCAGCCCCTTGGCCAGCGCGATGACGTGCATTCCGGGGCGGAGCAGACCGGCCAGCTGTTCGCCGGCCCACTCGACGCCGAAGGAGTTGACGCCGCTCATCACCAGGTCGACGCCCTCGAAGGCCTTGGCGGCATCCTCCAGCTGGTAGGCCTCGGTGCCCTCGGGAACCTTGAGTCCCAGCCTGGGGTGCACGCCGGTCTGCTGGATCGACTCGATGACGTCGCGATCCAGGTGGGTACCCACCAGTCGCACGGTGTTGCCATTGTCGGCGAAGGGTGTGGCCAGCGCGGTGGCCATGATGCCGGCGCCGAGAACAACCAGGGTTGCCATGGGGTTCATCCTTTCGTGGAGCTGGAGAAGCCAGTGGCGCATCCCTCGGGTTCGCCGGTGGCTTCCTGCACCTCGACGCTAGACCTCGGACCAGCCGCACGGGTCGCGCGACAGCACGCCCCTTTGCAGCGCACGCTGCAAAGCCTCGGCCGCGCTCAGCCCACCTGGTCGAGGCCGCTGATACCCTCCCCGTCCAGCTCCAGGAAGAAGACCACCTCTCGCGCGGGATCCCCGGGCAGCATCCCGCGCGCGACGGCTCGTCGCCCGGCATCCACCAGGTCAACCAGTTCGAAGCCGCGCAGTTCCCCGGCCCAGGTGCCGGCGTCGGTCTCGACGCCGCCCACCCGCACGGGTCCGTGCAGCAGCCCTGCCAACAGCTCCCCATTGCCCTCCTCCAGGGCGCGGGCCAGGCGGTTGACCACCTGCAGCGTCGTCAGGCGCGGCCCCACGGTCGCCGCATCGCGCGTCGGGGCCGGCGGAATGTGCACCGGGCTGCCCACCTGCGCGGGCTCTTGCACCGGTTCGGCCTCCACGGCGGGACCGACGTCGACGCTGACCACCTCGCCCTGGCGGGGCACCACGCAGGTGATGCCGAACTCGTCGACGATGCGTTCCCGCAGCGCCTCGGCAGAGTCCTGCTCGCCGTGCACCAGGAAGACGGTGCGCGGCTTGCGCGGGAGGTCGCGCAGCCAGTCCAGCAGGTCGGAGCAGTCCGCGTGCACGCTGAACTCCTGGTCCTGCACGATCGTGGCGCGCACCGGAACATAGCGACCATGCATCTTGAGCTGCTTGGCCCCTTCCAGCAGGGAACGGCCTCGGGTGCCGACACCCTGGTAACCGGTCAGCACCACCGAGTGCTTCGGATCGGGCAGCATGTGCTCCAGGTGGTGCACCACACGCCCGCCGGTGGCCATGCCCGAGGAACTGATGATGATGCAGGGGAAGGTCGGGTCGTTGAGGGAGCGGGACTCCTCCACGCTGCGCACCTCTCGCAGGTTGCGCAGGTCGACGAAGTCGTCGACGTCCATGTCGGGGCGCAGCTCGTCGGAGCCGCGGTAGACCTTGAGCGCGGCGGTGGCCATGGGCGAGTTCACGAAGACCGGCACCTCGGGGATGCGGCCGGCCTGGTGCATCTCCGTGATCACCTTCAGCACGGCCTCGGTGCGGTCGACGGCGAAGGCGGGCACCAGCACCGAACCGCCGCGGGCCACCGTGCGGCGAATGGTCTCGGCGAACAACTCGTGCGGCAGGCCCTCGGGCTCCGGGTGCTCCCGATCGCCATAGGTGGACTCCATCAACACGTAGTCGGCACCCTGCGGTACGCCGCGCGGCTTGAGCACCGGATGGTCATGACGGCCCAGGTCTCCGCTGAACAGCACGCTGCGCCCGTCATGGCTCAGGTTCACGCACGCCGACCCCAGGATGTGCCCGGCCCGGGTGAGGCGAATCGTCAACCCCTCACGCAGGTCGGTGTCGACGTCGAAGGGCACGGGACGAAAGAGCCGCATCGTGGTCTGCACGTCTTCCTGGGTGTACAGCGCCAGCGGCGGGTTGTGCTTGCTCCAGCCCCCTTCGGCCGCGTCCTTGGCGTCCTGTTCCTGCAGGTGGGCCGAATCCATCAGGACGATCTCGGCCAGCTCGATCGTGTCGGGCGTGCACCAGATGGTGCCGCGAAAACCGTGCTTGACCAGCGCCGGGATGTAGCCCACGTGGTCGAGGTGGGCATGGGTGAGCACGATGTCGGAGATGGAGCCCGGATCGACGGGGAACTTGGCCCAGTTCTGCTCACGCCACTTCTTCTCCCCCTGGAACAGACCGGCGTCGACGAGCACTCGACGCTCGCCGATGGTCACCAGGTGCTTCGAACCGGTCACGGTGCCCGCAGCACCCAGGAAAGTCAGTGTCATCTGTCCCATGACCCAACTGTGCCCCTGTTCGCAGCCGAGCGGGCGGCTTTGGCCGAGTTGTCAGCCAGCGTTCACCCTAGGTCTGGCGCTGTACGCGTGGGTTCGCGCGGTCCGCGTGGGTTGCAACACACGCGCCTCCCAGAAACCCACTCGCCTTGCGGGAACCCACGCGGCCATGCGACGTCAGACCCGGCCCAGGCTGCGGTTGCGTGACTCCGGCAACACGAAACAGGCCACCGCCGCCACCGCGAAGGCGAGCGAGAAGACGCCGAAGGCCAGCACATTGCCACCCCGGGCAATCAGCAGCGGCACCAAAAGCGGTGCGAGGATCGAGGCGATGCGCCCGAAGGCCGCGGCGGCACCGGTGCCGGTGCCCCGGATCGAGGTCGGGTAGATCTCGGGACCGATCGCATACAGCGCACCCCAGGCGCCCAGGTTGGCGAAGCTCAGGGCACAGCCGGACACCAGGATCCAGGTGGTGCTGTCGGCCTGGCCATAGGCCAGCGCCGCGAGCGCGGAACCCGCAAGGAAACTCGCCAGGGTCGCGCGTCGCCCCCAGGCCTCGATCAGCCAGGCGGCCAGGGCGTAGCCCGGCAGCTGGGCCAGCGTCATGACCAGCGTGAACCCGAAGGACTTCACCATGCTGAATCCCTGCTGCACCAGCAGCGACGGGATCCAGATGAAGGCGCCGTAGTAGCTCAGGTTGATGCAGAACCACACCACCCACAGCGCCGCGGTGCGCACCCGGAAACGCGACGACCAGATGTGCTCCCGGCCAGTGGGTTCGCCCAGCTCCTCCACCACCGGGGCCAGGGTGACGCCGGCCGAGGTGTTGACGCGCTCGCGGACGGGGCTGGCCTGCTCGAAGGAGACCACGGCCGCCTCGGCCTCGGCAAAACGGCCCTTCGACTCCAGGAAGCGCACCGATTCGGGCAACTTGTGGCGCACGACGGCGGCATAGGCCGTGGGCACCAGGCCCACCGCCAGCGCCCAGCGCCACCCGTCGTCGCCCAACGGGATCACCAGGTAGCCGAGCAGCGCGGCCATCATCCAGCCCAACGCCCAGAAGGCCTCCAGGGCCACCACCATGCGGCCGCGGATCCTGGCCGGGGCGAATTCGCTGACCAGGGTGGAGGCCACCGGCAGTTCCGCGCCGAGCCCCAGCCCGACGATGAAGCGCAAGACCATCAACGCGGCAACCGAACCCACCAGGGCCGAGGCGGCGGTGGCCAGACCGTAGACCAGCAAGGTGGCGGCGAAGACCTGGCGGCGCCCGATCCGGTCGGCCAGCAGTCCGCCCAGCGAGGCTCCCAGTGCCATGCCCACAAAACCGATGGAGCCCACCCAGCTGGTGGTGGTCATGTCGAGCTTCCACTGCACCGCAAGCGCCGCCATCACGAAGCTGATCAGCCCGACGTCCATGGCGTCCAGGGCCCAGCCGATTCCCGAGCCGAGCAGCAGACGCCCATGGGCACGGTTGAAGCTCAAACCTTCCAGGCGCTGTGACCTGGTGGGGGTGTTGCTGTCGGGCATCTGGCGCTCCTCTGCGACTGGTTCCACGGTGGGACCGTAGCGGTATCGACTCAGCTGCTGCAGCTCCCACCACAGCTCGATACTGTGTCGCACATGGCCCCCAGCATGTCTTCTGCCACCGCTCCCCTGTCACATCCCGCCCGGCTGCACATCCGTGCCGCCACCCACGACGACATCCCGGCCATCACCCGGATCTACAACGAGTCCGGGGTGAGCACGACGGCCAGCTATGACCTGGAACCGGTCAGCACCGAGAACCGTCGGGTCTGGCTCGACGAGCGCCTCAACGGCGGCACCCCGGTGCTGGTGGCTGACGACGACGGTGAGGTGCTGGGCTATGCCTCCTTCGGCCGATTCCGCGACAAGGCCGGTTACGCCCACACCGTGGAACACAGCGTCTACGTCGCGCCCGGCTCCCGAGCGCTGGGCGTGGGCCGCATGCTCATGCTGGCGCTGATCGACCGGGCGCGCGCCGACGGTGTGCACACCATGGTGGGGGTGCTCGACGCCGACAACCAGACCTCGATCCAGTTCCACGAACGCCTCGGCTTCGTGGAGGCCGGACGGTTGCGCCAGGTGGGGCGCAAGTTCGACCGCTGGCTGGATGCGGTCTTCATGCAGCTGCTCTTCGACGGCCCTGCCCCCGAGCCGGCCAGGCCGATGGATAGGGTCGGTGCATGACTGCGTACCACGCCGATTCCAGCAACCTCACCGACAAGGAGGTGCTCACCTGGCAAGGCTTTGGTGACGCCTCGCGCGAACTGGCCCAGCAGGTGGTCGATTCGGGCTTCGAGCCCGACATCATCATCTCCGTGGCGCGCGGCGGCATGCTGCCGGGCGGAGCCCTCACCTATGCCATGGGCACCAAGCTCACCGACGCGATCAATGTCGAGTTCTACACCGACGTGCACGAGACCCTGCCCGATCCGGTGCTGCTGGCCCCGATGCTCGACACCGAATCGATCAAGGGCCAGAAGCTGCTGGTGGTCGACGACGTCGCCGACTCCGGACGGACCCTCGCGCTGGTGATCGAACTGTTGGAGAAGTTCGACGCCCAGGTGCGCAGTGTCGTGCTCTATGCCAAGCCCAGCACCATCGTCGAGCCCGACTACGTGTGGCGCCGCACCGACAAGTGGATCGTCTTCCCGTGGTCGGCCGAGCCGCCGGTGACTCCCTCGGCCTGACTCGGGCCGATGCACAGGCCAGGGGCGCCCTCGAACCGCACGGTTCGGGGGCGCCCCCCTTGCTTTTCCTACTGAGTTGCTTTTCCTACTGGGTTGGTTGTCCAGCTCAGCGGTGGTGCGGCAGCCTCACGTCCACCCAGACCAGACGGTGGTCGCTGGAGGGGAAGGGGTGGGTTCCGGTCAGCCTCGAGAGCGGATCATCGCTGGTGGGCCAGAAGATCCCGGCGTCGCGCATCGGCAGGTTGCGGCTGGGCAGCACGTAGTCGGCGCGCATGTTGCCCGAGGAGCCGATCTGGTCGCCGAAGTCGGCGGTGTCGTACTTGGCGGGCGCCATGTGCTGGTCGTTCACCTGGCCCTGCAGACGGGAGGCCTCCACGCCACCCTCGCTGCTGGGGGTCAGCGAGGTGTTGACGCGCGGGTGGTCGAGCAGCTGGTCGATGGCGCCCTTGGTGGAGTCCCCGTCGAAGGGGTTGGCATTCTGGTCGCCCGCGATGACGAAGCGCTCGCCACGCTTGAGCCCACCGCGGCCACCCTGGTCGTCGACGATCCAGGAGGCCTGCTTGCCGCCGGTGACGTAGTCGGCCCACAGCCGGATCTCGTCGTGGTTGCGCCGCCCGTTGCGGTCCTCGGCGCCGTCGAAGACCGGCGGGGTGGGGTGCGAGGCCAGCAGGTGCACCGTCTTGCGACCGATGCGGATCGGCACGTCCCAGTGCGACTTGGACGACAGCGGCATCGTGGCCAGCTCCTGCGGGGAGTACCAGTCGGCCGGCTCGGGAGTGGCCGGGTCGTCGGGAAGCAGGGCGCCGGGCATGCTGGCCCAGCGCAGGTGCTGGAAGGTACGCACCTGCTCCTGGTCGATCGGGTGCTTGGAGTAGACGACCATGCCGTACTGGCCCGGGAACTGCCCGAAGCCCAGGGCATCGTCGGGGCCGCCCAGCGTGCCGTCATTGTTGAGGTCATGCCCGGAGGGGACGCCGGTGTTGACCGGCGCCACGAAGGAGTACGGGTAGTGCACCGGGTTGGCGCCCTGCTGCCCCACCTCCAGGTAGTTCTTGCGGAACAGGTCGGCCGCCTCGCCACCGGCGACGAAGTCGAACTCGTTGACCAGGATCACGTCGGCGTCGGTGCGCTGGATGATCTCGGCCACGGCGGCGGCCTGGGCGTCGTCGCGGGTGGACAGGTCGTGCACCAGTTCGCCCTGTGCGCCGCGGTTCAGCGAGGCATTGAAGGTGGCGAAGCGCACATCCTTGGTGACGCGCTGGGCGGCAGGCTCGACGGGTGCGCTCGCCTGGGCGGGAAGGCAGGTCAGCGGGGCGGCCAGCGCGAGGGCTCCGGCCATGAGGAGGACATTTGGTGGGGTACGCATGGTTGGCAGGTTAGGGCGCGGGCCGGAGCGGGCGCACCACGCGCGGGTGACCACTGGGTGAACGTCTGTGCTGGGTGAACGTCAGGGCGCGCCGCCACCCAGCACGATGTGCCCGCTTTCCTCGGCAGCGGTGGCATCATTTGCGCATGTCGTCCACACCGGTGACCGAAGTCACCCCCACCAGCAACCTCGTCGAGATGCAGGGCATCGACGTGGTACCCGATTCGCAGCGCACTGCGCGGCCCAGCGACCTGTTCTGGCCCTGGTTCGCGGCCAATGTCTCGGTCTTCGGCATGACCTACGGCTCCTACCTGTTCGGCTTCGGCATCTCCTTCTGGCAGGCCACCATCGTGGCGGTGCTGGGCATCGTCGCCAGCTTCGCGCTGTGTGGGGTGATCGCCATCGCCGGCAAGCGTGGCTCGGTGCCCACCATGGTGCTCTCGCGCTCGGCCTTCGGAGTGCAGGGGCAGAAGGTGCCGGGGCTGATCAGTTGGCTCACCTCGATCGGTTGGGAGACCAGCCTGACCATCACCGCCACGCTGGCCACCGCGACGGTCTTCGACCGGGTGGGGTGGAGTTCGGGCACCACCACCAAGGTCATCGCCTGCATGACGATCGCCGCGATCGTGGTGATCTGTTCGGTGCTGGGCTACCACACCATCATGAAGGTGCAGTCGGTGCTGACCTGGGTCACCGGCGCATTCACCCTGGTCTTCATGGCCATGACGATCAGCCACATCGACTGGGCCACGGTCAGCTCCCTGCCGGCCGGCTCCTTCGCCTCGTGCATCGGTGCGCTGGTGATGGTGATGACCGGCTTCGGTCTGGGCTGGATCAACATCGCCGCCGACTGGAGCCGCTACCAGCGCCGCGATGCCAGCAATGGCGCCATCGTCTTCTGGAACACCTTCGGCGGTTCGGTCGCTCCCCTGCTGCTGGTGGTCTTCGGCCTGCTGCTGGCCGGCTCGGACGAGAAGCTCGCCACCGCCATCCCGAATGACCCGATCGGCGCGCTGGCCGGCATCCTCCCCACCTGGATCCTGCTGCCCTTCCTCGTCGTGGCCGTGCTGACCTTGATCTCCGGCGCGGTGCTGGGCATCTACTCCTCCGGCCTGACGCTGCTGAGCCTGGGCATCGACATCCCCCGGCCCGCCGCGGCAGCCCTCGACGGCATCATCCTGACCCTGGGCACCATCTACGTCGTCTTCTTCGCCGAGAGCTTCCTGGCTCCCTTCCAGTCCTTCCTGGTGACCCTGGGCGTCCCGCTGGCCGCCTGGGCCGGCATCATGTGCGCGGACATCGTCGCCCGCAAGCGTCCCTATGACGAGGCCGCCCTGTTCGACCGCCATGGCCGTTACGGCGCGTGGAACTGGAAGACGATCGGCCTGATGGTGCTGTGCTCGGCCATCGGCTGGGGCCTGGTGATCAACCAGTTCAGCGACGCCAGCTTCAACAACTGGCAGGGCTATCTGCTGGAACCGCTCGGCCTGGGCCACCACGGCCCCGACGGTTGGGAGGGCACCTGGCCCTGGGCCAACCTGGGTGTCATCGTGAGCCTGCTGCTGGGCTTCGTCGGACATCTGGTGCTCAACGGCGGCACCATCAAGCAGCAGGAGGAAAGGGCATGATTCCCAGCGACGCCTGGCTGGTGGTCATCGACCACCAGCGCATCTTCGCCGACCCCGACAGCGAGTGGTGTGCGCCGCGCTTCGCCGAGACCGCAGCGGTGGTCGCCCGATTGGCCGCCCACTTCGACGACCGGGTGCTGCTGACCCGCTGGTTGCCGGGCGGCAAGCGCAACGGTTCTTGGCAGGCCTATTTCAACAAATGGAGCTTTGCGGACCGTCCCGACGAGGACCCCGTCTTCGATCTGGTGCCCTCCGCCCAGGACCTGACCCGGCGGCCCAGCCTCGACGTGACCACCTTCGGCAAGTGGGGGCCCGAGCTGGAAGCGGTGGTCGGCGAGTACGCGCACCTGGTGCTGGTTGGGGTGGCCACCGACTGCTGCGTGGTCTCCACGGCGCTGGCCGCCGCCGATGCGGGCTGCACGGTCACGGTCGTGGCCGACGGCTGCGCGGGCTCCAGCGACGAGAACCACGCGGCTGCGCTGCAGGTGATGGGCCTCTATGACCCCCAGGTCACCGTGGTCACCTCCGGAGATCTACTGGATTGAGGCGAATTCATCACTGATCCGCCATCGGAGCCGGAAGGTGACCCTTGCGCTGCTTACTGTCGGGACTGCGGCATCCGCCGCCAGCGAAGTACGGACTCGCAAGGGAGAGAGACATGAAACGCCTTCTCGTCACCACCGCCGCCGTCGCTGCCGTGACAGCACCGGCTCTGGCCCCGACCGCAGCCCATGCAGCTGACGAGGTGACCGTCACGTCACCCGGTTGTGCCCAGTTGCGCCTGACCAACACCAGCCAGTCGACCCTGGTCGTGTCACTCGACACCGGCCGAGACATCAAACTGTCCCCAGGAACCAGCCAGACCGTCAGCTCACTGCGTAGTGGCGGCCACGTGTACACCGTGAGCCATGCCGATTCCGAATTCCTCTACAAGCCCAAGCGCGTGGTCGTGCCCGGGTGCAGCGGCGTGGAGCGGCGCTCCTCCGACGGCGACCAGAATGGCGACGAACGCGCCGACGTGCTGGGCATCCAGGCCGGCACCGGAGACCTGTACTACTACCGCATGACCAACAAGGGTCTGGCCCCCGGCATCAAGGCCGGCACCGGCTGGAACAAGATGATCTTCATGCAGCAGGTCACCGAGCTGTACTCCGGCACGTCGGACGACTACCTGGTGGCAGTACGCGATGACCGCACGGTCTGGCGTTACAAGAACATGGGCCAGGGGCGCTTCGCCAATGGCACCAAGCTCGCCACCCTGCCCGCCGACACCGACAACTTCACCGTCGACAAGCTGAACAATCCCAGCCACTTCGGCCAGCACGCCCTGCTGGCCCGGCAGGGATCCACCCTGAAGCGCTGGATCATCACCGCCGACGGGTTGAAGACCGACCAGTCAGTGATGGCCACCGGCTGGGGCAACACCACCAAGACGCTCGCGCTGGGTGACTTCAACACCGACCTCAGCGCAGACCTGATCTCCATCCGACGCGACGGCACCATGTGGTTGTCGGAGAACGACGGGAACGTCTATGCGGAGTCGACCTACTCCCGCCACAAGAAGGTGGGACACGGCTGGCACAAGATGGGCATCGTCACCTCGCCCGGCAGCGTGGACGGTGACCAGCTGCCCGACCTGATCGCGCGTCGTGATGACGGCAAGCTGTACCGGTACGGCAACCATCGCGGCCAGTGGGGTCCGGCGGAGCAGATCGGCTTCAACTGGAAGGGCATCCGCCTGCTGGCCTGACCCGATCCCGGTCCAACCAACCGGTGCTGGGCGGTCTCAGCCGAGGCCGCCCAGCACTGCATCCATCGCCTTGTCGGGCAGCACCCGCCGGGCGGCGACCGCGGCACGTGCCGCCGCCCCCACCGCGTAACGGGTGCGGGGGCGGGTGGCCAGGCAGGCGGCCACCACCGTCTCGGCCACCACGCTGGGGTCCGAGCCGATGCCGCGACGATCCGCCAGGGCCAGCACCCGGGCCATCCGACGCGCCGACTTCTCGTAGGCCCCGCCCTTGCTCACCTTGAGGAAGTCCTTGCGGGCCACCGCATTCCACTCACTGTTCACCACACCCGGCTCCACGATGCTCACGTCGATCCCGAAGGGACGCAGTTCCAGCCGCAGGGAGTCACTGAAGCCTTCCAGCGCGAACTTGCTGGCGTGGTACCAGGCGGCGAAGGGCTCGTAGATCCGGGCCCCGATGGAGGAGATGTTGACGATCCGGCCGCTGCGCTGCTCCCGCATCGTCGGCACCACCAGCTGCACCATCCTCGCCATGCCGAACAGGTTCACCTCGAACTGGGCGCGCCCCTGTTCCAGCGGCAGGTCCTCCACCGCGCCGTAGCCGCCCTTGCCGGCATTGTTGACCAGCACGTCGATCCGGCCGGCCCCGGCCAGCACCGTCTGGACGAAGAAGACCATGGAGTCGTCATCGGTGACGTCCAGGGGCAAGACCCGGATGCCGTGTTCGCCCAGGTCTTCCATGCGGGCGGTGCGGCGGGCCCCGGCCCACACCTCGAATCCGGCTCGGGCGAGCTCGATGGCCGTGGCCTTCCCGATCCCGGAGGAGGCGCCGGTGACGACCGCGACACGATGGTCGTCCACCTGGACGAGGGGGGCGACGGGCAGCTGCTGATCCTTCATGCCGCCCAGCCTAGCCAGCGGCGTGCGCGGTGCGGTCATGAGAGACTGGCGCCAATCCCCAAAGACGACTTCCAGAGGTGCTCTGTGTCCACTGTGCTGCCCAAAGGCCAGGACCTGCTGCGGATGAACCCCGTGGAGGGGGCTCACCGGGTGGCCTTGCGCGCCGGCATCAGCGTCGCCCTGCCCCTGGCCCTGGTGATCGCCCTGGGGCGCCCCGAATGGGCCCCCTACGCCAGCTTCGGCGCCTTCACCTCGCTGTACGGACGCAGCCAGCCCCACCTGGTGCGACTGCAGATGCAGCTGTCTGCCGCGGCGTGCATGGTCACCGCCGTGGTCACCGGCGTGGTGGTCTCCTTGCTGCCCGGCGGCGACTGGCTGCTGGTGGCGGCGGGCGTGGCGATCGGGGCCACCGGCGAGTACTTCGCCAAGGCGCACTCCTACCACCCGCCGGGCCCCTTGTTCATGATCTTCGCCTTCGGAACGGTCTTCTCGATGCCGCACACCGCGAGCGACATCGCGATCTCCGCGCTGGTCGCGAGCCTGTCGGCCGCCTTCTCGGTCCTGGTGGGCGTGGTGGGTGTGCTGCGGGATCCGCGCGGCTGGCGTACCGCGGTGCGGGAGGCGCAGCCGCTGAGGCTGGTCTTCAGCCGCAGCCGAAAGCCCTTGTGGATCGCGCTGGCGGTGTTGGTCTCGGGCTCCATCGCGGTGCTGCTGGGCATTGGCCACCCCTACTGGGCGATGGTGGCGGCCGTCGCCCCGATGTCGGTGCCGCACGTGACGCAACAGGTGGAACGGGGAGTGCACCGCGTGCTGGGGACGACGGCGGGGCTGCTCACCTCCTGGGCCCTGCTCTCACTCCATCTGGCACGCCCCTGGGCGGTGGCCGTGGTGGCGGTGCTCCAGTTCGCGGCCGAGATGCTGGTGGGGCGCAACTACGGAGTCGCCATGCTGGCCATCACTCCCCTGGCGCTCATGATGGGCCAGCTGGTGCAGCCCCGCCCGGTGGGACTGCTGTTGTTCGACCGTGGCGTCGAGACCGCCATCGGCGCGGTGGTGGGCATCGCGCTGGTGCTGCTGGGCCACTGGCTGCGTGAACGTCGCAAGGCCCGGGTGGCCGAGAAGCTGCGGGAGCTCGAGCTCAGCCGCGGCGGCAAGGTCTGACCCCGCCCGCTGCGGAAGCTCACCGGCTGACTAGGGTTTGCGGCAACACACCCCCGACAGCCAGGAAGGGCCATGTCCACAGCCACCATCACCTCAACCCATCCTGTGACGGCCACGCCCGATGCATCGATGCCTTCGTCGACCACGCGCGTGCTGTTGCGGCTCGCTGCCTTCTTCGGCATTGCGACGGTGATCACGGGCAGCATCAACTCGGCCACCGGCTCCGGTTTCTCCTGCCCCACCTGGCCCGGCTGCTACCCCGGCCAGTTCGGCCCCGAGGCCGAGATCCACAACATCATCGAATTCGGGCACCGCATCATCGCCGCCAGCTCCGGCTTCGTGCTGCTGGCCGCCTGCATCGCCTCGCTGCGCCTGCCCTCGCGTCACACGCTGGGCCGGATCCTGCCCTGGGCCGCGCTGGCAGGCGCCTTCACCGCTGCCTTCCTCGGGCGCCTGGTGGTGCTGAACCACGGCATCCCGAAGCCCTTGGCCACCCTGGACCTGTTCGGGGCGCTGACCGTACTGGTGGCCGCCACGCTCGCCACCCTCTCGGTGAGCCGCAATTCCCCGAAGTGGACGTGGACCCCGCTGGCGCGCCTGTCGGGCTTGCTGCTCGCCGGCCTGGTGGTGATGCACCTGCTGGGCATCGTCGTCGCGGGCAAGGGCTCCTTCACCGCCGTGGTGGGGTGGCCGATGTGGCGCATCGTCCAGCAGGACGTGGCCGTGGGCCTGCAGGTGGGACGCATGGTGCTGGCGGCGGTCCTCGCCGTCGGCCTGTTCGTGCTGGCGCGCCGCGGTTGGGACCGCCCGACCCTGCGCCCGGTGCTGACAGCCATGCTCGGCCTGTTCGCCCTGGAGATGGCACTGGGCCAGGTCCTCGCCATCTACGGCGTCGACATGTGGTGGGCTGCCGGTCACTGCGCCGCAGCCGGCCTGATCGTGGTGTGCGTCACCCTGGTGCTGGGCCGAAGCGCCCTCGACCGACTCTGAGAACACACCGGACGCCGGGTTGTCCACAGCCTTTGTGGACAACCCGGCGTCTTCCTGTGGGAAACGCCGAGGCGCCTGTGGAGCTGGTGGTGGACGACAGAATTCATCCTGAAGGGATGCCGCCCGCGCCTTGCGAGTGCCCTCCATGGCGCGTAGAAAGGAGGGCACAGACCCAAAGGATGGACTGAGATGGCCCAGGACTCCGCGGTCCAGATCCAGTGGCCCCCATGGCGCTGGACGTCGGCAGGGTGACGAATTGTCGGCGGGACCGTTGGGCTGGGCACATCGACCGGATTCGTCACCACTACCTGGTCAGATCTGGAAGGCCTCGCACCATGGGTGCGAGGCCTTTCAACGTTGTCCCGTACGGGTCGCGCGCGCCGCGATGGCGGCGCCGCGGGGTCCTCAGTCGACCTTGCGGGCGGCACCCTTGTCCGCGGACTGGGCGAACTTCGCGAAGATCTTCAGGGCCGCGGAGACCTGGCGGTCGCGATCCTTCGGCTGCCACCCGGCCTGCTGCTGCTCGGCCCGGCGAGCGGCCAGCTCCTCGTCGCTGACGT
Source organism: Luteococcus struthionis (assembly GCF_048595755.1). GTDB lineage: Bacteria > Actinomycetota > Actinomycetes > Propionibacteriales > Propionibacteriaceae > Luteococcus. The sequence goes on along the minus strand of NZ_CP184360.1, from coordinate 1,893,752 downwards.
CCACCGAGACAGTGCGGTTGGGAATGTCGAAGCTGATGATGTCGCCGTCGCGCACCAGGCCAATCGGGCCACCGGAGGCGGCCTCCGGGGAGACGTGCCCCACGCTCAGGCCCGACGAACCGCCCGAGAAGCGGCCGTCGGTGATCAGCGCGCACTTGGGGCCCAGCCCGACGCCCTTGAGGTAGCTGGTCGGGTATAGCATCTCCTGCATTCCGGGGCCGCCCTTGGGGCCCTCGTAGCGGACCACGACGACGTCACCCTCGACGATCTTGCCGCCCAGGATCATCTCGACGGCCTGCTCCTGGCTCTCGGCCACCTTGGCGGGGCCGCTGAACTGCCACTGGTGCTCCGGCACGCCCGCGGTCTTCACGATGCAGCCGTCCGGCGCCAGGTTGCCCTTGAGCACGGCCAGGCCGCCCTCGGTGGTGTAGGCGTGCTCGACGGCGTGGATGCAGCCGTTCTCGGCATCCGTGTCCAGCGATTCCCAGCGGTTGGTGGAGCTGAAGGCCTCGGTGGTGCGCACTCCCCCGGGCGCGGCGTGGAAGAGCGCCAGCGCCTTGTCGGTGGCCTTGCCGGAGCGGATGTCCCAGTCACCCAGCCACTGCTCGACGCTGGCGGAGTGCACGGCGCGCACGTCCTCGTCGAACATGCCGCCGCGACGCAGCTCTCCCAGGATCGCGGGGATGCCGCCGGCGCGGTGCACGTCCTCCATGTAGAACTTGTTGGTGTTGGGGGCCACCTTCACCAGGCAGGGGGTGACGCGGCTCAGGGCGTCGATGTCGTCCTGGTCGAAGTCGACGCCGGCCTCCTGCGCCGCCGCCAGCAGGTGCAGGATCGTGTTGGTGGAGCCGCCCATCGCGATGTCCAACCGCATCGCGTTGGCGAAGGCCGGCTTGGTGGCGATGCTCTTGGGCAGCACGGAGTCGTCGTCGCCCTCGTAGTAGGTCTTGCACAGGTCGACGACGAGTCGCCCGGCGTCCAGGAAGAGTTCCTTGCGGGCGGCGGCGGTGGCCAGCGTCGAGCCGTTGCCGGGCAGGGACAGGCCCAGCGCCTCGGTGAGGCAGTTCATCGAGTTCGCGGTGAACATGCCGGAGCAGGAGCCGCAGGTGGGGCAGGCATTCTCCTCGATGGTGCCGATCTCGGCGTCGGAGACGTCGTCGTCGACGGACTTGATCATGGCGTCGATCAGGTCCAGCCGGGTGACCGTGCCGTCGTCCTTGATCGTCGCCTTGCCCGCCTCCATGGGCCCGCCGGAGACGAAGACGGTGGGGATGTTCAGCCGCAGGGCCGCCAGCAGCATGCCGGGGGTGATCTTGTCGCAGTTGGAGATGCAGACCAGGGCGTCGGCCTGGTGCGCGTTGACCATGTACTCGACGCTGTCGGCGATCACCTCGCGGCTGGGCAGGCTGTAGAGCATGCCGGAGTGGCCCATGGCGATGCCATCGTCGACGGCGATGGTGTTGAACTCGCGGCCGACTCCTCCGGCCTCGGCCACCGCGCCGGCGACGAGCTGGCCCATGTCCTTCAAGTGCACGTGGCCGGGCACGAACTGGGTGAAGGAGTTCGCGATGGCGACGATCGGCTTGCCGAAGTCGTCATTGGTCATGCCGGTGGCGCGCCACAGGGCACGGGCTCCGGCCATGTTGCGGCCGTGGGTGGTGGTGCGGGAACGAAGTGCTGGCATGGATCCATGCTAGGTGCTCACCCTGCCTTGGACCGTCTGGCGCCGCCCTGTGGGAAGCGACCGTCCCTACCCACATGGTGACGTACAAGTGACCACTGCCTTAACACCAACCAAGCAGACTCCAAGAGTTCCCTGAACTGCCTTCGAGGTGGCTGAAAAGCCCCCGCTCACAGGCGGAGATGACTCCGCAGCGGGCCAGAATGAGAGACATGTCCGCGCTTCTTGGTCTTTTCCTGCTCATCGCCGTCTTCGTCCTCATCGCCGCCCTCGTGCCGCTGGTCATCGCTCCCGTGGTGTTGCTGACCATGTACCTGCACCGTCGTTCCCTCACCGTCGAATCCGACGTGGCCCACGAGCCTCGCCCCGCCACCGCTGGCAGGAAGTCCTTCAAACTCTCCAAGATCGTCAAGGCCGCCTGAGCCTGACCGGACCAGAGAGGATCGCCCCTACGACTGGAGGATGAGGTCAGCGCGGACCGCCCCACCAGAAGTCGTAGACAGATCCACTCCCTGGCCCGATGTGCGCCACCCCCGCTGATTGGAATGGTGAGGTCATGCCGAACATCCTGGGTCTTGCCGCCGCCTTCGCCGTCTTCGTCGCCATCGCTGCCGTCATCCCGCTGTTGTTGGCCCCCGCCATCCTGGCACTGGCCACGGCCCAGCACCTGCGGGCACGGCGGAGCCGGGCCACCGCCGCCCATGACGCCACTGCCCGGGCCGACGTGCACGACCTGCCGGCCCTGCACCCCGAGAGCTCTCGCTTCAGCACGCAGGTGCAGCTGGCGGTCTGAGAGCCCTATGTCAACCCTTCGCCGGGTTGTATGAGTGTTTGAAGTCGTCCGTGGCGTTCGGGTTGGTAGGGCTGGTGGTCGTGCCAGCACCTCCACAGGATCCGGGTCCAGTTCTGGGCGAGGATGCGTGTGGCGTGGGGGTGGCGGCAGCCGCGGCTTCGGGCGCGGTCATAGGTGTCACGGGCCCAGTCGTTGGCGCGGGGGGTGTCCTGGGCCCAGTCGACCAGAGCTGCGCGCAGCTGTTTGTTGCAGCCTTGGCGGTAGGACACGGTCAGGTGTTTGCCGGACTGGCGGGTCGACGGGGCGACACCGGCTGCGGCGGCGAGCGCTGACGGGTCAGGGTAGCGGGCTCGGCAGTCCCCGATCTCGGCCAGCAGGGTCGCGGCGCGGATGACGCCGGCGCGTGGCAGGGACTGGAAGATGGGTCCATCCGGGTGTTCGAGAAGGGCTTCCTTGATCCGGGTCTCGAGGTGGTCCTGCTCGTGGCGAAGGGTTGTCAGGAGCTCGACCAAGGTGGTGACGATCACCTCGCTGGCCTCGGCAGCCGGCCCACGAAGGCGTCCGGTCGCGGCCTGGCGCAGGTGGGTGAGGAGTTGGTGGGCGCTGTGACGGCCGCAGTAGCTGTTGGCCTTGAGCCAGTGGGCCATGCGCGCCTCGCTCAGCCAGGCCGCTTTGACCTCGGTGGGGAACCTGCGCAAGAAGGCAAGGCTGATCGGGATGTCCAGCTGGCTGAACAAGCCGATGGCCCCGGGGAAGTTGTGCTGCAGGACAGCGAGCAACTGGTTGTGGACCGCGATGCGATGCTGCACCAGGTCATGCCTAGCGCGCACGAGCATCCGTAGCGCGACCGTGGCGTCACCGTCGGGTCGTACAACGGCCCAGCGCCCTGCATCGGTGCGCAGGGCGTCGGCAAGGACGAATGCGTCGAGGCGGTCGTCCTTGTTCCCGGCCGAACCGTAACGGGCTCGCAGCGACTTGACCTGTCGGGCGCTGATCACCACGACCTCGAACCCATCGCGCATCAGGTGCTCGACCACCGGCCCGTCGCCGCGTTCGATCCCGACCTGCTCCACCCCGTGCTCGCGCAACACCCTGGTCACGCGCGCCAGACCCGGACGGGAATGCGCAACCACCACCTCCTCGAGGCGCTGACCCCGCGCATCCACGATGCATACTGCATGGTGCTGCCAGGACCAGTCGATCCCGGCGAAAGTGGGCGTAGCCTGCATCAGAGTGCTCCTTTCCGTTCAGCCCATGGATCAGCACTCCGGTCCGGGACGTGACGGTCGGTCGCTCACTGAGGCGCTCCGGGACCCGGCCAGGTCCTTGGCGCAAAGCCCTATGGCCGATCTGCACGTCCCGGGCCACCGAGCCCTGCAACTCTCAGCCAGGTCGTGTCCAACGGACCGACTCGCTCAGCTTGGCAGTGACTCGATGAACCCGGGGTGCAGACAAGACGATCCGCCTTGCCCCCTCAAGGGTCAACCAGTGAGGCTCAGGCCCCGTCCCCTGCCGGCTGGGCCTGGTCCTGTTCCCGTTCCATCTGTGCGACGAAGTCACGCTTGGTGCGCTGCCAGTCGTCCTCGGCCAGCCCGGTGCGCCAGTAGCCCGAGATCGAGACGTCCTGCTTGGCCAGGCCACGCTCGACGAACAGGTTTCGCCGCACGTCCTTGATCATCTCGGCATTGCCGTGCACGAACAGCGACAGCCGCCCCTGCGGGAAGTGCGCCTCACGAACCTTGTGGGCCAGCAGCACACCGTAGGGCGCGGCGGCACTGCCGCCGTCGGGCGCGCGGTCGACCCACACCACCTCGAGGCCGGGCAGCGGGCGCAGCGGGGGCCGCACGGACTCGTCGGCAACCTCGAGGAAGGCGGTGGCGCGTGCCGTGTGTGGCAGGGCGTCGAGTGCGGCGGCGATGGCCGGGATGGCCGACTCGTCGCCGATGAAGATGTGGTGGTCGGCAGCCTCGTCGGGATGCCAGGCGCCACCGAGACCGCCGAAGGTGATCTGGTCTCCCACCTGCGCGGCGGCGGCCCACGGCCCCGCAATACCCTGGGCGCCGTGCACCACAAAGTCGATGACCATGCGTCCCTCCACCGGATCGTGGTGGCGGATCGTGTAGGTGCGGGTGACATCACCGAAACGGATCTTCACATAGCTGTCGGTGGGCTCCAGCGGCCCGAACTGCTGCAGGTCCTCCCCCTCGAAGTGCAGCCGCACCAGGTCACGGTTGAGACGTTCGACGGCGCTGATGGTGGCGCTGCGCATCACCCGAGCCTTGCTGCCGGGGCGCGGCCGTGCGGATGGAGCGGTGGACGAGACCTCATTGTTCGACATAAGGCGAGCCTAACCTTTCAATGCGCCGGATTCACGCGCTCCTTCCCCCAGGACGGCACGAAGGCCCCCGGCCAAGCCGGGGGCCTTCGTCACTGCCTTGCAGTGCGGGTTCAGAGCTGGGTGGATTCCAACTCGGCCACCGCGCGGGTGGTGGCCAGGTGCCGCTCATAGGCATCCAGCACGTCGTGGCAGACCTGGTCCTCGTTGTAGGAGATCAGGTCATAGGCGCCCACGCTCGGCAGCACGGCCTCCACCCGGGTGGAGAAGTCGTCCGCCTCGATCATGCGCGCACCGTAGGTGGGGGCCGGAACCCGACGCACCTGCAGCGGGTAGGTGAACAGCGCCTCGGTCTCCGGGTCGCCCACCTCCAGCTGCACCTGACGGGTGACGCGCAGCTCGGGGATGGCCTCGCCCTCAACGATGCGAGCCTGTGCCCCGCGGGCCTCCAGCTCCTTGGCGACGGCCCGCAGCGCGGGCAGCACCACCAAGTCGAGGTGCCGGTTGGCCTGCTTGACCGAGACGGCACCAAAGGTGACGCCCAGCCGCTTGCGCCAGGATCCGGGCGCGGCGACCGTCTCACGGCCCACCAGCGACGAGGTGACCTGGGCACGGGCGGCGTCGCGTCGGCTCCGCTCCCCCTCCAGCGCCCGGTGCAGGCCGACCATCACCATCACCATGACGAAGGCGAAGGGCAGGCCCATGATGATCGTCGCGTTCTGCAAGGCGGCGATGCCGTCCACCGCGAGCATGGCGATGGTCAGCACACCGGTGGCCAGGGCCCAGAAGATGCGCAGCACGGGCTGGGCATCGGTCTCGCTGTCGGGCAGGTGGCTCGACAGGTTGGCCATCACCAGGGCACCCGAGTCGGCGCTGGTCACGTAGAAGAGCAGACCGACGAAGGTGGCCAGCCCCACCATGAACATGGGCAGCGGGTACTGCTGCAGCAGGTGGTAGAAGCCCAGTTCGGGGCTCTCGACCGCCAGCGTCGCAAACTCCTTGTCGCCCAGGTTGCGGATCTGGTTGACCGCGGCATTGCCGAAGATGGTCACCCACATCACGATGTAGCAGAAGGGGATGGTCAGGGTGCCCAGCACGAACTGGCCGATGGTGCGTCCGCGCGAGATTCGCGCCAGGAACATGCCGACGAAGGAGGCCCAGGCGATCCACCAGGCCCAGAAGAAGAGCGTCCAGGCGCCCATCCAGTCGGCCGGGTGGTCATAGGCCATCGTGTCCAGCGTCATGCCGGGGAACATGCTGATGAAATCACCGATGTTCATCGTCATGGCGCGCAGCAGGAAAGTGGAGTCACCGGTCACCAGCACCCAGGCCGCCAGCGCGATGGCCAGCAGCACGTTGAGCTGGCTGAGGATGCGGATGCCGCGATCCACGCCGGTCAGCGCCGAGACGGTCGCGACCGTCACGGCCAGCACCACCAGCCCCACCTGGGCGCCGAGGCCCTGTTCCACCCCGAAGAGGATGTCCAGGCCCACGTTCAGCATGACCACGCCGATGCCCAGGCTGGTGGCCACACCGAAGATGGTGCCCACCACGGTGGCGATGTCGACCGCGTCACCGGCTGCCCCGTTGATCCGCTTGCCCAGCAGGGGATGCAGCGCCGAACGCACGGCCAACGGCAGCCCCTTGCGGTGGGCGAAGTAGCCCAGGGCCATGCCCATCAGCACGTACATGCCCCACCCGGTGATGCCGTAGTGGAACATGGTCCACACCGTCGCCTGCCGGGCCGCCTCCAGGGATTCCCCCTGGATCTGCGGCGGCAGCATGTACTGACTCACCGGCTCGGCCACGGCGAAGAACATCACGTCGGTGCCGATGCCCGCGGCGAAGAGCATCGAGGCCCATGCGAAGGTGCTGAACTCGGGTCGGTCGGTGTCCTTGCCCAGCCGCACCCGGGAGTGGCGCAGCCCGACGACGACCACGAAGAACAGCACCGCGGTGGCCAGGGCGATGTAGAACCAGCCGAACCAGTCGGAGATCAGCCCGACCACGCGTCCCAGGACGCGCAGGGCGTGGTCCGGGGCGCCCAGGCCCCAGCCGGCGACGATGATCGTCACCAGGGCGGAGACGCCCAGCACGGGCCACTTGGCCCGGGGCCGGACGACCTGCGGCGCATCGGGATGCCCCCCGGAGGGGGCAACCGCTGCGGCCCCGCTCACGCGCTGGCTTCCGTCTGGCCGGAGCGCTCCATCGACTCCATGGCGGTGGGGATGTCCTCGACCCGGTTCCAGGCCTGGTTGCGCGGATCACCCTCGGGGAAGATCGGCATGCCCTGACCAGCCTTGTAGACCGGCACGTCGGCCGGGGCCAGCGGGGTGTTGCCCAGGATCAGGTCGGCCGCCTTCTCGGCCACCATCATCACCGGGGCGTAGATGTTCCCATTGGTGATGGACGGGAAGACCGAGGCGTCGACGACGCGCAGGCCCTCCACCCCGTGCACCTTCATGCTGTTCGGGTCGGTGACGGCCATCTCGCCGGTGCCCATCGCCGCGGTGCACGACGGGTGCAGCGCGGTCTCGGCGTCCTTGGCCACCCAGTCGATGATCTCCTGGTCGGTCTGCACCTCGGGGCCGGGCGAGAGCTCGCCGCCGTCGAAGGGCGCGAAGGCCGGCTGGGCCAGGATGTGGCGCGCGGCGCGAATGACCTGCACCCACTCCTGGCGGTCACGCTCGGTGGACAGGTAGTTGAAGCGGATCGCCGGGTGGTTGAAGGGGTCGTTGTCCTTGATGGTCACGTCGCCCACCACGTCGGAGTTCATCGGGCCGACGTGCACCTGGTAACCATGGTCGCCACCGGCGGCGGTGCCGTCGTAGCGCACCGCGATCGGCAGGAAGTGGAACATCAGGTTGGGGTAGGCCACCTTGTCGTCGGTGCGGATGAAGCCGCCGCCCTCGAAGTGGTTGGAGGCGCCCACGCCGGTCTTCGCAAAGAGCCACTGGGCCCCGATGACGGGGGCCTTCCAGTAGGCCAGCCACGGCGCGATGGAGACGGGCTGGATGGCGGCGTGCTGGATGTAGACCTCCAGGTGGTCCTGCAGGTTCTGGCCCACGCCGGGCAGCTCGACGCGGGTCTTGACGCCCGCCTTCTCCAGCGCGGCAGGGTCACCGATGCCGGACAGCTGCATCACCTGCGGGGTGTTGAAGGCACCGCCGCACAGGATGACCTCGCCGGCCTCGACGCTCTCGGGGCGCTTGCCCGGCATCTTCACGTAGTCGACGCCGGTCACCTTGTTGCCGTCCATGCGCAGTCCGGTGACGTGCGCGAGGGTCTCGACGAACAGGTTCTTGCGCTTGCGCACGGGGGTCAGGTAGGCGCGCGAGGCGCTCCAACGACGGGTGTCCTTCACATTGCGGTCGAAGGGGGCGAAGCCCTCCTGGCGGTAGCCGTTGACGTCGTCGGTGGCGGGGAAACCAGCCTGCTTGGTGGCCTCGAAGAAGGCCTGGAAGAGCGGGCTGGTGGCCGGGCCGCGCTCCAGGTGCAGCGGGCCGGCGCCGCCACGCCAGTCGTCGGCACCGGCGGTGCAGGTCTCCATCCGCTTGAAGTAGGGCAGGCAGTGGGCGTAGTCCCAGTGCTCCATGCCGGGGTTGGTGGCCCACTTGTCGTAGTCGCCGGCATTGCCGCGCTGGAAGATCATGCCGTTGATGGAGCTGGAGCCGCCCAGCACCTTGCCGCGGGCGTGCTTGACGCGACGGCCGCCCATGTGGGGCTCGGGCTCGGACTCGTAGGCCCAGTCGTAGAGCGGGTTGCCGCTGGGGAACATCAGGGCGGCGGGCATGTGGATCAGCGGGTCGACGCGCCAGTCGGCGCGGCCGGCCTCGAGCACCAGGACGGTGGTCTTCTTGTCTGCCGACAGGCGGTTCGCCATGACGGAGCCGGCGGATCCACCGCCGACGATGACGTAGTCGTAACGCTTCATGGATTTCCTCATCTCGTTCGTACTGGTCAGGTCGTACTGGTCAGTTCGTAGGGGTCAGGGGTCGGGGCCTCGACAGGCTCGGCCGACGCGAGGGACGGGTCAGGCGCGGCTGTCGGCGAACCAGCCGGCCCGCGCGGGCGCGGTGTTGTGCCAGATGTGCTTGGTCTCCTGGTACTCGTGCAGGCCGGCCAGGCCCAGTTCGCGGCCGATGCCGGACTGCTTCATGCCGCCCCACTCGGCACCCGCGACGTAGGGGTGGTAGTCGTTGATCCAGATGGTTCCGTGGCGCAGCCGCTTGGCGACCCGCTCGGCGCGGCCCGCGTTCTCGGTCCACACCGCCCCGGCCAGGCCGTAGATGGTGTCATTGGCGACCGCGACGGCGGCATCCTCGGCCTCCTCACGGGTGGAACCGCTGAAGGTCTCCACGGTGAGCACCGGCCCGAAGGACTCGTCCTGGACGCAGCTCATGGAGCTGGTGCACTCGTCGAGGATGGTGGGCAGGTAGTAGAAGCCCTTGTCCAGCTCGGGATCGTCGGGGCGCTTGCCGCCGACCAGGAGCTTGGCGCCCTCGGCGACGGCGGCCTCGACGTAGGCCTCCACCTTCTCGCGGTGCGGTCCGCTGATCAGCGGGCCGGTCTCGGCCTGCTCGTCGAAGGGACCACCCAGCCGGATCTCACCGGCACGGCGCACCAACTCGTCGACGACCTGGTCATGGACGGACTCCTCCACCACCAGGCGGGCGCCCGCCGAGCACACCTGGCCGGAGTCCAGGAAGATCGCAGTGAGCGCATTGTCGATGGCGGCATCCAGGTCTGCGTCGGCAAAGATCACATTCGGGTTCTTGCCACCCAGCTCCAGGGCGACGCGCTTCACGGTGGGGGCCGCGGCGGCCATGATGCCGCGTCCGGTCTGCAGTCCGCCGGTGAAGCTGACCAGGTCGACGTCGGGGTGGCTGGTCATGGTGGCACCGACGGTGGCGCCGGGGCCCAGCACCAGGTTGGCCACACCCTTGGGCAGGCCCAGGCGTTCCAGCGCGCCCATCAGCCAGATCGCCGTCGACGGGGTCAGCTCACTGGGCTTGAGGACGAAGGTGTTGCCGGCGGCCAGTGCGGGGGCCACCTTCCACGAGGTCTGCAGCAGCGGGTAGTTCCAGGGCGTGATCATGCTGCACACCCCCACCGGCTCGGCCACCACGCGCGAGGAGACGCCCGGCATGCCCGGGTCCACGACGCGGCCCTGCTCGGCGGCGGCGAGGGTGGCGAAGTGACGAAAGACGCTGATGATGTCGTCCATGTCGAGGCGCGCCTCGACCATCCGCTTGCCCGTGTCGAGGGCCTCCAGACGAGCGACCTCCTCCTTCTCGTCGGTCAGCAGGTCGGCGAGCCGGTGCAGCAGCAGGCCACGCTCGGGTCCGGGGGTGTTGGGCCATTCACCGTTGTCGAAGGCCTTTCGGGCGGCGGCGATGGCGAGTTTGGCGTCGGCCTCGGCGCCTTCACTGACGGTGGTGACCAGCGTGCCGTCGGCGGGACAAAGGATCTCTCGCGTGGCACCGGATGCGGCTGGCTGCCAGGCGCCGTCGATGTACAGGTGGGACATGTCTCTCCTGGGTCGGGATCGTCGGGGCCCGGCGGGAGATGAGCCGTCGAGCACTGCAACAATAACGACCGTTTCACCGAAACGCACGTTTCACTCAGTCGGCTAGACTCTTTGCCATGTCCACCCGCCCCCCGGTGCGCGACCGCCTGCTGGATGCCGCCGATGCCCTCTTCTTCCAGGCCGGAGCCATCGCCACCCCCGTCGACAAGGTGCTGGCCCAGGCCGGCGCCTCCCCGTCCAGCCTCTATGCCCACTTCGGGAACAAGGACGGCCTGCTGGCCGCCGCACTCGAAAGACGGCTGGAGGTCTGGACCCAGGTCTGGGACCGGGCACTGGCGCAGGCCGACACCCCCCAGGAACGTCTGATGTCGATCTTCCCGGCGCTTCGCACTTACCAGGGCGAACACATGACCGAGAGGTGGTGCGCCTTCAGCGGGACGGCGGCAACGGTGCCCACCCAGCCGCCCCGCATCGCCGACATCCTGCAGCGGGAGACACAGATGCTGCGCGAGCGCTTCCTGACCTTCGCCAGCGAGGTCACCCTCGACCGCCCCGAAGCCCTGGCCCGCGCCATGATGATCACCTACACCGGAACCACCGCGATGATGCTGCGAGTGCCGTGGAGCGAAGCCATCCACGACGGGGAGATGACGGCGCGCACCCTCATCGCCGCGCACCAGGGTTGAGCGGAGCCAGGCCAGCTCAGGCGGTGGCACCCAGCTGGATCAGCAACACGCCTGCCATGATCAGCGTGATTCCCAGCACCATCGTTCGGGTCAACCTCTCCCCGAAGAGCACCCTGCTGAGCAGTGCCGTCAGTGCAACCCCGCTGGCCGACCAGATCCCGTAGGCCATGCCCAGGGGCATGCCCGCACGCAGCGCCAAGGCCAGGAAGGTGAAGGCGGCGCCATAACCCAGTGCGGTCACCAGGTACCAGGGCTTGCGGTCGACGGCCAACCGCATGGCGATCGTGCCCAGCACCTCGGTGAGGATCGCCCCGGCCAGCAGGGCCCAGACGCTCACGTCCCGGCCCTGTCCTGCCCGCCACGGGCCCCCAGCTCGACGCACAGCACACCGGCCATCACCAGCAGCAGGCCCAGACCCATCACCAGGCTGATCGGTTCCGCGAAGAGCAGGTTGGACAACACCGCGGTGAGGGCCACACCGCACGCGGCCCACACGCCGTAGGCCACTCCGAGCGGCATTCCCGTGCGCAAGGTCCAGGCCAGCAGCGTGAAGGCAAGCGCATAGGCCACCGCCACGACGGCATAGAGCCAAGGACGGTCCACGGCGCCCTTGAGGGAGAGCGAACCCGTGACCTCGGCCAGGATGGCTCCAACCAGCAACAGCGCCGGGCATCGGGGGGATTCGTCGAGGCCAGGCACGCGGACCACCTTCGTTGGTGCACGATGCCGAGTCAACTCACCAGTGGGAGCAGCTCCGGGTGCTCGACTCATGTGGGCAGCTGGCCGCGTCCAGCCAGCTCGGTGAGCGCCTCACCGGTGAGCCGGTAGGTGTCCCACTCGTCCAGGGCGACGGCCCCCATGTGCTGGTAGACGTCGATGGCGCTCTGGTTCCACTTGAGCACCACCCACTCCATCCGGGCATAACCGTGCTCGGCGGCCACGGCCGCCAGGCTGGCCAGCAGCTGGCTCCCCAGCCCCTTGCCGCGCGCCTCGGGGCGCACGAAGTAGTCCTCCAGGTAGATGCCGTGGGTGCCTTCCCAGGTGGAGTAGTTCAGGAACCACAGCGCAAAGCCGTCGATGCGGTGCCCAGACCCCGGCGGCGCGTCCACCACGTGACAGAAGATCGCCGGGTGCTCGGCAAAGAGCAGGGCGTGGAGCTTCTCGGGGGTGTTGCGGACCGCGTCGGGTTCCTTCTCGTAGTCGGCCAGCGCCTGGATCAGTTCGATGATCTCGATGACGTCTTCGGCCACGGCACGGCGCACAGTCATGCCATCAACCCTGCCACGGCAGGGCCCCGACAGGCACACTGGCTGCATGGACCATCGTGCTGTTCTCACCGACGCTGCCCAACGCCCCGTGCAGACTGCCGACGTGGTGCTGCGAGACCTCGGCAGCTTCTCGGTGACCAGAAGGGCCTCGATCTCGTCGACGACGATGGTGATGGGCTGGAACCGATCCTTGTCGGGGATGTCGAGCCAGTTCTTGAAACCCCTCTCGCGCATCCACTCGGCGCGCCGGTTCAACTCCTCGTTGACCAGCGCCAAGGCGGTGATGGATGATCGCAAACCGGTGCAGCCCCAGCCACCGGGGCGGACGAACTTCTTGAAGTCGTCGAAGTCGGCAGACTTCTCCGGGTCGTCGATGATGACCAGTTCGGAACCATTGGACAACAGGTCGCTGATCAGGGCGAACAGCAACACCGACTTGCCGGCACCGGGCATGCCGCCCAGCAGGGCCCAGGCCGATGCCTTCCAGTCGACGTAGACGGTCTCGAACTTGCCAGCCTGCCCGACCTCGGGGAGCTTCACGCCAAAGGGGGTCTTCATCATCGACCCCTTGCCGAGCTTGGAGATGGGCAGCTTAACCATTTTGGGGAAGGTCGGCGGGTCGGACGGGATGATCTGGGCCACCAAGGTCTGTGGGTTGACCTCGATGTACCAGCCGAACTTGCCGACGATACCTTCCGCGACCTCCTGCAGCTTCGCATCGTGCTGGCTGGGGGTGTAGGTGCCGGGCAGCTGGAGGTTGAACCCGCCGTCGGGGCGCTGCTGCACCTGGACGTCCCAGGGCTTGCACCGCATGGCCTGGGCCACGGCCTCGCGGCAGCGGAACTCGGCCTCGTTGAGCTTGGCCAGCATGGCGGTGCCGACGTGCGGGTTGAACTTCACCAGGAACCAGCCGGGGTTGAGCTCGGCCTGACGGGCGGCGATGCGGTCGCCGTCGGACAACTTGGTTCCGGCCTCGGGGTCGACCGTCTCGACCTGCCAGTCGGTGCCGAGCTTCTTCTGCACCGCGGCATTCAGGACCGCCCGGGTGTGCTTGGCCGGGTTGTAGGTGGCCGGCAGGCGCAGGGTGTGGGACTCGATCGCCATGGCTCAGGCCGCCTTCTGGGGCCGTTCGTCGACGACCCGGCCGGCCTGCAGCCGCGCCAGGTGCCCGATGGTGCCCTCGTCACCGACGATGACCAGGCAGACCCCCAGCGAGCGACCCGCGGTCAGCAGCGAGGACAGCAGTGGGGCAAGGTCGGAGGAGTCGTTGAGCGGATCGTGCTCCACGACGAGGACGACAGGGTTGGCCGGGGTGTTGCCGAGCAGCTGCTGGCAGCGTTCGACGGCCTCGGGGAGGGTTTCGATGTTCTCCACGCCGGCGCGGCGGTACTGGCTCCCCGAGCCGTGCAGCTCGATCGTGCACACGGGCAAGCCGGTGCCGAAGACCAGTTCACGGGCGCTGACGCGTTCGCTCGGTGGACGAGGGGCCGACGACGAGGATAGGGGACTCAACGATGGGGGTTTGCACGAACGCACTGTGCCGACACGGCCCGGTTGCGGGGTTTCACGGACGTGCGTCGTGGTGGCATCCTCGTGGTGCCACCATGACGCACGTTGCTCAGGCCCGCGTTCTACGCGAGGATCCGTTCAGGCTTGCGCCGGAAACCCACCGCCGAACGATCCAGAACGGAAGGATCGACACCACTGCAGCCAGCCCGAAGAACTCCAGCTGCGTGACACCGAACCGGGTCATTCGTAGGATGACGAAGGTCACGAGGCACGCTCCGATGTAGACCACGAGGCCACGGATTGCGCGAACAGCGATCATGTCATTCCGCTTTCATGTCGACCATCCAGCGGTTCCGTCACCGCGGGGCTCGATGCCGATGGACGGGATCTACTGAAGGCAGGAAAAGCGCATCACGAGGGCTACTGGTGGCGCACCACCCGTATGGCTGGATCCCACCGGCCAGCCGCCGGCTCTTTCCCACGGCGGCTCGGGGGTTTCCCACAAAGTGAATCCTCCGCAGGGTCCCGACGCACAGGACGTCGGTGGGGGACCGTCTCCGATCCCCCACACGTCCTTGGCTGCGAGCTTCTACGAGTCGCTCACGGGTGTTGTCTCCCAATGGCGTTGGAGATCCTCGTGCCAAGCGAGGTGCTGCTGTTGAGTCTCGAAGGCCACGAGTGCGCCGCACCGGGTGCAGGTCGGCATGGCTCCTGCCCGTTCATTGCGCTTGAAGCCGTCCAAGTACTTGGTCTGCGTCATTCCGAGCACTTCACTGACTTTGGACATTGAGGTCCTCTCTCTCATTTCCCGTCGGTCTAAAGCCTAGGTGTACTCGAAGATGACACCGCCGATGCAACCGATTGCAGCCGCGAGGCCGATTCGACGAATGACGAACTTCGCCGCGTTCTGCGGCGTGGCCAGCCACTGGACCAACTGCTCGAAAGTCATGCCGGATACGACACCGACGCCAAGGCACGCCTTGATGATCCTCTTGACTTCATCCTTGACACCGAAGGCATGCACTCGTCCATCGCTGCTGCTGCCAGAAGTCGCAGCACCACGAGTCATGTCTTCCGCGACGGTGCCGACACTGGCCCCTCCCCGATTGATCAGGACGATCTTCCGGTGTCGAGGTATCGAACGGCGTAGGCGGAGGAGGGAATCTTGCTGCTCTTCTTCTCAAGCACCTTTGCCAGTTGTGAGCGCAGCTCTGGCGTGAGCACTTCGGTTGCTCCAGGGCCAAGCGCGGTCCCCAGCTTGATGTCCTTCGGGACTGGCGCGGAGGGGAGCGCAGGGCACTGTGTGAAGCCTTCCGGGTTCTTCAACTGGTCAGTGGCGCCCGCGCAGTCCCGCCGAACAGCGCAGCCTGCGCCAGCGGCTCGTCCACGTCCGCCCCGCAGGTCTTGGGAAACCCAGCGGGGGCTGATGGGAAACACGATGAGAACAGGCTGTCCCACTCCTAGCCAGAAGCTAGCGCGAAACCCCCACCTCTCCCCCGAGGCGCTGCACACCAGGCCGGGCAGGGTGGGCAATCCCATCGCCTGGCTCGTCTGGCATGCCGCCAGGCAGATGGACGTGCAGCTGGCCGAACTCACCGGCGGTGCCACCGTGTGGGAGTCGCAGGACTGGGGCTCCCGGCTGGGCGTCGACCGTGGTCCCGACGACTTCGGCCTGGGCGACTCCCCACAGGCGGTCTCGCAGCTGCGCGTCTCCTCCGCCCAGGCGCTGCGCGACCATCTTGCCACCTGCACCGAGGCCCTCGTCGACCACATCGCCACGCTCAGTCCCAAAGACCTGGACGAGATCGTCGACGAGTCCTGGGAACCTCCGGTCAGCCGTGGAGTGCGCCTGGTCAGCATCGTAGACGACGCCGCGGCCCACCTGGGCCAAGCCGCCTATGCGCGTGGCCTGGTGGAGGACTGGTCAGTCGGGGTCTGACGCCCCGCCAAACCTCGGTCACTGCCGCAAACAGAGAGATGACCGCCCCTGACTGCCACCATGGCAATGAGGAGCCGGAATCTCTCTGTTTGCGTACGAGTCCAGCTCGTACGGGCTCGGTTCGTACGGGATTCGGTCAGCCGGCGGCGCCGCGGACCGTGCGCACCAGCATGACCACGCCGATCACGGCATTGATCAGGCCCAGGCCGCCCAGCCCGGGCGAGTCGTCGGCCTGTCCGAAGACGACGAGCAAGGCCCCCAGGCCGATCAGGTAGACCGCGGCAAATCCTTGGGCCACCGTCCAGGCCCGCGAGTGGCTGGGCCTGACGGCGTCCTTGCGCTGGGTGTCGAAACTGCTGCCTGGCTCAGTCATGCTGGCTCCTCGGGGTGATCGGCAGACCGGGCAGGTGTCGGGAGCTGGCTGCCGCAAGAACCATGTCATGTCGGTGGCGGCATCGCCACCGCCACCACACGCAGGCGCTGCGCCAGCCCACCGGGGCCGACGCAGCGCCTGTCAACCAGACTCCTGGAGAGCCAGGAGCACTGCTCAGAGCTTGTCCTTGACCAGGTCGTCCAGCGGCTCGACCGAGAGCAGGTAGGGCGCCACCTCGAAGACGGTGCGGGCACCCACCTCGCCGTTGGCCTTCATCCGGTGCGCGGCACGGCCGTAGGCCACCTGCATCGCGGCGGTGAAGTCGGGATTGCGCTCCAGCTGCAGGCCGAACTCGATGACGTGACCCGAAGTACCTGCCTTGCCGCGGGTGATGACCTGTCCGCCGTGCGGCATGCCCTGATGGTCGCGGTCGAAGTCCTCCTCGCTGATGAACTCGACGGTGGTCTCGTAGGGCTCGAAGTAGTCGGGCATCGTGACGATGGCCTCGCGGATGCTGTTGCGGGTGGCCTCGTCGGCCGCCTCGTCACCGGTCTGCTCCGCGACGACGTAGACCTGCCGCAGGTGGCACTCGTTGCCCTTGAGACCCGCAGCCTCGCCGCGCTTGACCGCGTCGATGGCCTCCTGCTTGGGGACGGTGTACTGCACGCCCTTCTTCACACCGGGGACGCGACGCACCGCGTCGGAGTGGCCCTGGCTGAGCCCCGGGCCCCAGAAGGTCATCTGGTCGGCGCCCGGCAGCACGGCCGTGCCCAGCACGCGGTTGAGGGAGAAGAAGCCGGGGTCCCAGCCGGTGGAGATCATGGCGATGGTGCCACCCTCGCGGGCCGCGGCATCCATGGCGGCGCGGTGCTTGGGGATCTCGTGGTGGTTGTCATAGGTGTCGACGGTGGTGAAGTGGCGGGCGAGCGCCGGAGCCTGCTCGGGCACGTCGGTGGCCGACCCCAGGCACACGAACAGGACGTCGACCTCGTCGGCATACTTCTCCACCTCGGCGGCGGGCAGCACCCGGGCCGTGGTGTCGAGCGAGTCACGCCGGGAGAAGATGCCAACCAACTCCATGTCGGGCTGGTCTGCCACGACCTTCTCGACGCTGCGTCCAAGGTTTCCGTAGCCAATGATGGCGGTGCGAATCATGGACGAATTCTAGGGCCCACACGCACGTGCGCGACAACACGCCATTCTCGGCCGCCACCCCGGCGCCGAATGATCAGGCGACGATCTGGAAGACCCACACGGCCAAGGTCATGGTGGTGAGGGTGATCAGCACGATGCCGATCAGGTTCAGCCACAGACCTCCCTTGACCATCTGGGGGATGGCGACATAACCCGAGCCGTAGGCAACGGCATTCGGCGGGGTTGCCACCGGCAGCATGAAGGCACAGGTGGCGGCCAGGGCGACGGGGATCGTCAGCAGCATCGGGTCGAGGTCGAGCCCCAGGCCGATACCGCCGGCGACGGGCAGGAAGGTGGCGGCCGTGGCGGTGTTCGAGGTGAGCTCGGTCAGGAAGAGGATGACCATCGCCAGGACGGCCACCAGTGCGATGGCGGGCAGCCCACCGAGCCCTTGGGCCTGGGCGCCGATCCATTCGGTCAGGCCGGACGAGCTGAACTGGCTCGACAGCGCCAGGCCGCCCCCGAACAGCAGCAGCACACCCCAAGGAAGCTGGACGGCACTGTCCCAGTCGAGCAGACGCACACCTCGGTTCGCGTCAGCGGCCAGTTCCTCGGGATCCTGGCCAGCGCCCCCGTTGTCCTCCCCGACGAGGTCGGAGACGAGCATGAGCACCGAGACGCCGATGGGCAGCATCATCACCGCCGTCGCGGTGTTCGAGACCCACATCGAGAGGAAGCCCGTGGCAATCATGAAACCGGCAACGACCATCGACGGCTTGGTACCCATGGCGCGGACCGTGTGCAGCGCAATGCGGCGATGGAGGTTCCAGCGCTGCATGGCCAGTGCCAGCAGGAATCCGCCCATGAACAGGAAGATGATGCTGTTGCCATAGGAGGCCCCGACGTCGTTGAAGGACACGTCCGTGCCGAGGCTGGGGAAAACGACAAGCGGCACCAGCGCCGTTGCCGGAATCGGAAGGGCCTCGGTCATCCACCAGACACCCATCAGAACCGCGGTCGCGGCGGTCAGCTTCGCGGAGTGGGCCACGCTCCCCATGGCCAGATAGACGGCCGCCGCAGCCAGCAGGCCCGCAACCAGGCCGGCCCAGCGGAACCGGTTGGTCTTCTCCTCCACCGCGGGCGCGCGCTCGCCGGGAGACTGCTGATTGATCTCCTCCCCGCGGCGTGGGTCGGGCTCCAGGTTGTGCAGGTGGTCACCCGGCATCGAATGCGGGTGCCAGTCCTTCACGACAGCGTCGTCGTCCGCCATCGGGGTCTCCTCGTCGTCGAGTCTCGTGCGTGACCCGTCACGATATCCGAGGAGACGCCACGCGTCGGGGACCTAGCTGTGCGAGTGCCGAAAGGTGATCTGGGCCTCGGGCTCCACGGCCTTCACGATGCCCGAGTAGAAGGTCTCGGCCTGCTGCTCCAGCAGTTCCCGGTTGGCCTCCACCTGTTCCTGCTTGGCCTGGCCGTCCAGCACGTCCTCGACGATCTTGGCGGTGTCGATCTTGGGGGTCGACCAGCTGAGCACACCATTCTTCTCCACTGCGGTGGAGAACTTGGCCTCGTCGTGGCCGATGAAGATGAACTCGGGCAACGTGATCTCGTAGGACTTCTCACCCTTCTGCGTGATGCCCACTCGGCTGCCGTCCAGCCCCAGCTTGGCCCGGTAGGAGTACTGCACGAACTGCACACGCTCGGTGCCGGGGATCTCGATACCGCGGATGCTGCGTTGCACCTGGTCGGAGGCGATCCCCTGCACTCCAAGGCTCACCAGCACCACCTGCTCCTCGGTGCGCACCGCCTCAACCACCTCGGTGGTGGAGGGCGACTCGCTCTGGCCGAAGATCGACGGCCACAGCTGTGCAGGAACACCACGGCCCACCACCAGCCCGACGAGCAGCGCAAGCAGGCATGCGACGACCGCCAGCACACGATTCCTGTTCATCCTGACCTCCCTGCCCGACACATCGGTCTGGCTTCGAGGCTACCCGCAGCACTTGGCCGCACGCGTAGCCTGACGGGGTGACCACTCTTGCCCGCGCCATGGAAGCTCTCGCCTCGGATGATGCCCAGCTGCGGCAGCAAGCTGCCCTGGTGCTGGGCACCGTGGACACGTCCTCGGTGCAGGAGCGGCTGGTCTGGGCCATGGCCAGCGAACCCGACCCCTTCGTGCGCGAAACCCTGGTGTGGGCCGTGGTGGCCCAACCGGTGGCCGCGACCCCCGTGCTGGTGGCTGCGCTGCAGGGCGACCTGCCGCGGGAACCCGTCCTGCACGCGCTCAGCAAGATCGGCGACCCGACCACGGTGGGGGCGATCCTCCCCCACGCTGCCAGCACCGACCCGGTGGTCGCAGCCAAGGCGTGGTGGGCGCTGGGACGCATCGCCACCGACGAGGGTCTGACGGTTCTGCTGGCGCACTTGGGCTCAGACAAGGCCGAACTGCGCCACGGACTGACCCGGGCCCTGCTCCAGTATGGTGCGGCCGCCATCGATCCGTTGGGCCGGGCGCTCGCCCACGACGACGCAGCCGTGCGGTCGCATGCGGCCGAGGTGCTGGTCGCCTTCGCAGACCCGAGCCGTTACGGCACCGTGGAGCGCCGCACCGGGCAGGACTTCTCCGCGCGCGCCGCGGAGGTCTTGCGCACGGCCACCGCTCCCGAGGTGGACGGTGCGCTGCTGTTGGCCACGGTCACCGACGACCGTCCGGGTCTCACGCAGGCCGCCCAACAATTGCGCGACCAGCGCGGCTGAACCGGCCTGCTCAGTCCGGCACCAGCGCCGCAGCACCGGCCAGAGCCGCAGCCGCCACGGCCATCCGGGTGTGGGCGCCGCGCACGCCTTCGGCGCGACGGCGTTCTCCCCGCGCGAAGATCTTCTTCTCGACGACGACGCTGCCCCAGATGCTGGCACCCAGCAGCGCGGCCCCGGCGGCCAGCTGGGTGGCGGTCAACCCCGACGTGGTCGACTCGGCCGACTCAGCTCCGGGTTCCTGCTCGTCGGGAAGCTCGTCGTCGGGAAGATCGCCGGCCAGTGCCCAGCCCAGCGCCACACCACCGATCGACAGGCCGGTCTTGAGCAGGGTCCGTGCACGACGTGAACGCACCACGTCTGGCATCGCGTACCAGGCTAGGGCGAAGGCCGCCACGCTCGCGGCCAGCGGGGTCTGGGTCTCGTCAGGGGTGATCATGACCACAGTCTGGCACCCTGCGGTGGCAGGCGATGGTGGCTGCCTGACCCGCCTGGCCACCTCGCCCGCTCGGCCTCCCCGATTGCCTGGCGATCGTGTTTGACTGGAAGGGGCAATCGTCGTGAAGGGAGTCCTCGTGAAGATCGTCGTCGTGGGTGGGTCGCAGGGAACCGGCCGGGCGTTGGCAGAGGCAGCCGTCAGTGCCGGGCACGAGGTGACCGTGCTCTCCCGCTCCGGGAATGGGCCTGTGGGAACGACCGTGGTCACCGGCACCGCCACTGACCCGGCCGTGGCTCGAGAGGCGGTTGCCGGCGCGGATGCGGTGGTGGTGACCGTCGGCGGCGCCAAGGGATCCCCCAGGGCCCGCACCCAGGTCACCGCCAGCGTCGTGCAGGCGATGAAGCAGACCGGTGTGCGGCGCCTGGTGGTGCAGACCTCCCTGGGCGCGGGTGGTTCGGCTCGTCAGCTGCCGGTTCCGTTGCGCCAGCTCACGCCATTGGTGCTGAAGCAGCCGTTGGCCGACCACGACGCGCAAGAGGCCGTGGTGCGCGCCTCCGGCCTGGACTGGACGATCGTGCGCCCCGCGGGGCTCACCAACAAGCCGGCCACTCGACGGTGGAAGGCCCTGCGTGACGACGAGCTGGGCGTGCTGCACGGCAGCATCCCCCGCGGCGACGTGGCCGCCTTCATGCTGCAGGTGCTCGAAACCCCGTCGACGATCGGTGCCCACATCGCAATCAGCGGCACCTGAGCGTCGCCGTGCCGTGGTCACGGGTCATTCGGGCCAGTCGGAAGCGCGGATCACCTCGACGAAGTCCGTGCGCTGGAAGCCGGGGACGAAGTGCTGCAGGACGTCGGCCTTCACATTCCCGAAGGTGGTCTGGGGCCGGTGCCTGATGCCTTCGGTGAAGGCGGCCAGGATGCCGTTCTTGAAGTCAGGCCGCGGATGGGCGGCCACCACTGCGGCGCGCTGCTCGTCGCTGATGGCGTCGTAGCCGACGCCCATCACGTCCAGTTCGACGCCACGGCTGACCAGCTCGATCTCCGGCGCCATGTGCATCGGCACCTCGGGCGTGGTGTGCAGGGCGATGGACGCCCACACCCGTTCGGCCTTCTCGGCCGTGATTCCCTGCTGCTGCAGGAAGTCTCGCGCAGTGTCGGCGCCGTCGATCTCGAAGCGCTGGTCGTCGGTGCGGTAGCGCTCGGTGAGACCCAGGTCGTGGAACATCGCGCCCACGTAGAGCAGCTCTGGATCCCACTGCAGCCCACGCTCCTGGCCACGCAATGAGGCGAACAGGAAGGTGCGGCGGCTGTGGTGGTAGACCAGATCGGTGGTCGCGTCGCGCACCAGCTCCGTGGCCTCGCGGGCCAAGGTGCTGTCGGGAATGGTGATTCCGGCGATGGTCTCGGTCATGGTGTCCTTTCCTGCCGTGTCGGGGATCGGCTGGTCAGCCGCGCATCGAACCGGTCTCGTTCAGGTTCTGGTGGAAGGCCAGCGCGGTGGCCAGGTGATGGGGCTCGTGCATGGCCTTGCCGCTGGCGGCCTCGGCGCGCTCCAGGTAGTCCTGCAGCAGCGGCCGGTAGTCCGGGTGGGCCACCTGCACCATGCGGCGTGCCCGCTCCCGCGGTGCCAGGCCCCGCAAGTCTGCATAGCCGTGCTCGGTGATGACCACCATCACGTCATGCTCGGTGTGGTCGATGTGGCTCGCGAAGGGCACAATCGCGGAGATGGCGCCATCCTTGGCCACCGGCGGGGAGATGAACGAGGAGATGTAGCCGTTGCGGGTGAAGTCACCCGAGCCACCGATGCCGTTCATGATCCGCGAACCGGCCACGCAGGTGGAGTTCACATGGCCGTACAGGTCTGCCTCGATCATGCCGTTGGTGGCGATCAGTCCCACCCGTCGGATCACCTCGGGATGGTTCGAGACCTGCAACGGACGGGTGATGATGTGCTCGCGGTAGCGGGCGGCCTCGGTCTGCACCGGCGCCTTCGTGCTGGCAGCCCTCGGACTGCTCGACGGGCGCCGGGCCACCACGCACTGGCGCCAGGCCGACGAGCTGGCCCAGCTGCACCCCCAGGTGCGGGTGCAGGCGGACGTGCTGCACATCGCCGACGGGCCGGTGTGGACTTCGGCCGGGATCACCGCCGGAGTCGACCTGGCCCTGTCCTTGGTGGAGACCGATCTCGGTGCAGAGTGTGCCCGGCGGGTCGCCCGGGAACTGGTGGTCTTCCTGCATCGCTCGGGCGGGCAGGCGCAGTTCTCCACGTCGCTGCGCACCCCGGTGACCACCCATGCACGTCTGCGCGAGCTGATGGAAAGCGTGCAGGCGGACCCGGCGGCGCCCCACACCGTGGACTCCATGGCCCGGGCCGTTGCACTGAGCAGCCGTCAACTCACCCGGCTCTTCCAGCAGGAGCTGGCCACCACCCCCGCCCGCTGGCTGGAGTTGGTGCGGCTGGACCATGCCAAGCAACTGCTGCTGGATGGTCACTCGGTGACCGAGAGCGCCCAGCTGAGTGGCTTCGGCTCCGACGAGACCCTGCGTCGCGCCTTCTGGCGCCACCTGCACACCACTCCAAGCGACTATCGCGACCACTTCGCGACCAGCAGCGGCACCGACGTCGGTGCAAAACCGCTCAGTTCTGAGGTCTGATCACGCTGGGCCGGGCTCAGTGGGGCCGGGGTCAGTGGGTCTGACCGGCCACCAACTGGATGTCCTGGTCATGGGCCACCACGGCTGCGAGCGTCGCCTGAAGGGCGCGAGTGATGTCGGCCAGCGCCAAGGAGGCCACCCCGGGCCGCTCGACAACCTGCTCCGGGATGAAGGGAACGTGCACGAAACCAGCGCGAACCCCGCCGCCACGAGCCGCGATGTGGTGCAGCACCCCGTACATCAGGTGGTTGCAGACGAAGGTCCCGGCGGTGTTGGACAGCGACGAGGGCAGCCCCTCGTCGCGGATGGCCTGCACCATCGCCTTGACCGGGAGCGACGAGAAGTAGGCCGCCGGCCCACCGTCCACCACCGGCACGTCCAGGGGTTGGTTTCCCTCGTTGTCACCGATGCGGGCGTCGTCGACGTTGATGGCGACACGCTCCGGTGTCACGTCGGGGCGGCCACCCGCCTGGCCGACGCAGACCACAACGTCGGGGCGCAGCTCATCCATGGCCGCGGTGACCACGTCGATGGAACGCCCGAAGACGGTGGGCACCTGCAGCGTGACCACCTCCGCCCCCGCGACCTCGGCGGGCAGCGCGCGGACAGCCTCGAGGGCCGGGTTGACGCTCTCCCCGCCGAAGGGGTCGAAGGCGGTCACGAGCAGGCGCACGGGATCAGGCCTCGTCGATGGCCTTGACGAAGGCGTCCAGGTCGTCGGGATTGCGCGAGGTGATCAGCGTCCACCCGTTGGCGGTGCACACCTTGGCCTGCTCGTCCACGACGGTGGCACCGGCATTCTTCAGGTCGGTGCGGACCGAGTCGTAGCCGGTGAGGGTCTTGCCCTCGGCAAGGCCGGTCTCCACCAGCACCCAAGGTGCGTGGCAGATGGCGGCGACGGTGCGTCCGGCCTCGGCCTGACTCTTGACGATCGACTGGATCTCGGGGTCCATCCGGGCGGCGTCGGAGTTCAGGGTGCCGCCGGGCAGCACCACGACGTCGAAGGGGCCGCTGGCCTGGGAGAGCTTGGCGTCCACGGGGAAGACCTCGCCGCGATCCTTGTCGCCGACGAAGGTCTGCACGTCCTCGCCGGAGGGGGTGGCGACGACGACTTCGTGACCCAGTTCCTTGAGCTTGGTGGCGGGCACCACGATCTCGGGCTGCTCGACACCGAAGTCGGTGGAGACGATGATGATCTTCTTGGTAGCCATGCCTTGACGCTAACAACGAGGCCGGACCCCTCCAAGGGATGGTGCGCGATCTTCGCCGAACGCGAATCCCAAGGGGCGCGGCAGCACTCACCCCCTTTGGGGCGAGACGCCCGTTGGGCCGCAACTCCTAGCATGGGAGGAAAGCGAGGAGAGGACCGCGCCATGAGCAGCATGCCCACCAGCACCGAGGCCCATCAGGTCACCGCAGAGAGCCTCACCCCCGACGAGTTCACCGGCGGCGACATCCTGGTGGAGGTGATGCGCGCTGCCGGCGTGGAGGTGGCCTTCGGCGTCATCAGCATCCACAACCTGCCCTTGGTGGAGACGGTGCAGCGAGACCTGCGCTTCGTCCCGGTGCGCCACGAGGCGGCCGCGATCAATGCCGCCGACGCCTACGCCCGCGCCACCGGTGGCATCGGGGTGGCCATCACCTCCACCGGCACCGGCGCCGGCAATGCGGCCGGATCGATGCTGGAGGCCCTGACGGCGGGCAGCCGCGTGCTCCACGTGACCGGCAATGTGGCCTCCGAGCTGATCGGCCAGGGCAAGGGCGCCTACCACGAGGTGCCACGGCAGCTGCAGATGTTGCAGGCCGTCAGCCAGCATGCGTTGCGGGTGGAGACTGCCCGTCAGGCGCGCGCCACCCTCACCGAGGCGGTCCGCCTGTTGACCACCGCCCCCACCGGAACGGTCAGCGTCGACTGGCCGATCGACCTGCAGTACCTGGCCAAGCCCGACGAGCAGAACAAGGTGGACGAGCGCGAAGTCCAGCTGCGCACCGGGGCCCGTCGCGACGTCGAACGTGCCGCCACGATGATGAAGCAGGCGCAGCGTCCACTGATCTGGGTGGGCGGCGGCGCGCGCGAGGCCGCCGAGGACGTCACCCGGCTGGCCGAGGCGTGGGGTGCTGGTGTGTTGAGCGGGACCAATGGACGCGGCACCGTCGCGGAGGACCACGAGCTGCTGATCGGCAACTTTGCCGCCGACGAAGCCGTCGAGCCGTTGCTGCAGCAGGCCGACCTGCTGTTGACCCTCGGCTCCCACCTGCGTGGCAATGAGACCCGCAACTTCAGCCTTCCGCTGCCCGAGCAGCACATCCAGGTGGACCTGGACTCCGAGGTGATCGGCATCAACTTCCCCGCGACGGTGGCGCTGCAGGCAGATGTGCGCTCGGTGGTTCCTGCCCTGACCGAGCTGCTCGACCAGACCAGCGTGGATCCCGAATGGAAGCAGCAGGTGCAGGACGCCGCGCGCCAGGCACGTGAGTCCCACCGCGTCGACATCGGCGCCTATGCGCAGATCTGTGACTCGATCCGGGCCCGGCTCCCCCGCCGTGCCGTCGTGGTGCGTGACGTGACGGTGCCGGGCAGCTCGTGGGGCAACCGACTGCTGCAGACCTACGATCCGCGCGACAACATCTTCGCCGCGGGCGGTGGCATCGGGCAGGGGCTGGCGCAAGCGATCGGCGCCGGGGTGGCCCGCCCGGACGACCCGGTGCTGGCCATCGTCGGCGACGGGGGCCTGCAGGTCTACCTGGGCGAGCTGGCGGTGCTCGCCGAGCAGTCACCGCACGTGGTGCTGGTGGTCTTCAACGACGGTGGCTATGGGGTGCTGCGCAACCTGCAGAAGGCCCGCAGCGCACCGCAGCGCGCCGTCGACCTGCTCACCCCAGACCTGAAGCTGGTGTGCAACGGCATGGGCCTGAAGCACAAGCGGGTGGAGGATCCCGAGGGCTTCGACAAGGCCTTGAAGAAGGCCCTGAAGCGCTCCGGCCCCACCGTCATCGAGGTGATGGTCGACGAGCTGAGCCCGCGTCCGAAGGACTTGGTGCCGCCCACCGAGGCTCCGTCGGCCGAGTGATCGCAGGCCTGTTCACAGCAGGCCGGTGATGGTCTCCTGCAACTGCAGCAGGCACAGGAAGCCGAACAGCGCCAGACAGGCCACCAGCAGGGCATTGGACAGCCGCCCGTTGCGCAGGTCCGGCGGCGTGGAGGCTCGGTTCATGATGATGAGCAGCGCCACCGAGAGGATGGGCAGCACCAGGGAGCTGATCGCGGCATAGATCAGCACCAGGGTGACGGGCTTGCCCGTCTGGAGGATCAGCACCGAGCACAGGGCGAGCCAGACCAGCGCGGCCCGGAATTCCGGTGCCTTGGCCGACATGTCGTGGCCGGGCTCGTCCTGGTGCGGGTAGCGGCGCACCACGCGCAGGCAGTCGCCGGTGACATAGGCGATGCCCTGGAAACCGCCCAGCACCGAGGAGTAGGTGACCGCGAAGAAGGACAGCAGGAAGAGCACATGGCCGACGGTTCCGATCTGTCCGGCCAGGATCTCGCCCACCTCGAAGACGGCGTCATTGGAGGTGATCTTGTGCTTGCCGCCCAGTAGCCAGAAGGCCCCCACTGCCGTCATGGCGACGGCGAAGATCCCGATCATCAGGTAGCTGACGGCCAGGTCGGTGCGGACCATGGTGCGCCATTCGCTGCCGCTCCAGCGCTTCTCTCGCACGAAGTAGGTGTAGGCCATGATCCCGGTGGCACCACCCACGCCACCGATCAGCGACAGCACCGTGACCAGTGAGTTGGTGGGCAGGATGGGCAGGAGGGTCTGGCGGGCCTGCGCGGCGCTGGCCCCCGAGCCGGCAGAGGTGAGGGCCAGGTAGACGATGCCGAAGAACATGAGCACGGCGAAGCCCACCATCACCTTCTCCACCAAGGAGTAGCGGCCGATCCACAACATCACCACGGCGGAGGCCAGCACGGCGGCAAAGGTGATGCCGAAGGGTAGGCCGGGGAACAGTTCCATCAGGATCAGGGTGGAGATGGAGCACACCCCGGCACCGAAGAAGAGGCCGATCAGCAGTTCGGCCACCAGCAGGATGGCCGGGAAGGTGCGGCCACCCACCTGCGTCAGGTGTGACAGGAAGGAGCGGTCCCCGGACAGCTGCAGCCGGGCGATGGACTCGTTGAGGGCGTACTTCAGCACCAGTCCGACGACGAAGACCCAGGCCAGGGCCATGCCGTACTGCGCGCCGGAGTTCAGGGTGGTGACCATGTCGGAGGCGCCGACGCTGGCCAGGGCCAGCACGATTCCGGGACCGATCAGGCGCAGGGCCCTGGCCCAGGTGGCGGGCGGCGCGGGGGTCTGGGGCGGGACTGTGTGTGCCACGGCATACCTCGTCGTCAGCTCTGGATGGTCCCGCGAAGCTACCTTCACGTGTGCCCCCACCGGCCACTGTCCACCCACTGGGCCACCAAATGTTCCACCCCGCAGCCCGAAGTGAACTTAGGCAAGCCTATCCTTTTCCCCATGAACCCTGTTGCGATCACCAACGCGCGCCTGACCCAAGTGCTCGGCACGCGCCACCTGAACACGGCCGTCGAGGGCGACGGCACCGTCCTGCTGTCGGAGCTGGCCCCCGGCACTGCGGGAACCATCGTCGGATTCGCCTGCGAACCTGACGCGGTGATTGGCCGCCGCCTGTTCGACCTGGGCTTCACGCCCGGGGCCCGCCTGGAACTGCTGCGCCACGCTCCCCTGGGCGATCCGCTGATGGTGCGCATCGCCGGGGCGGAGATGTTGCTGCGGATGAGCGAAGCCCGCCTGATCTGCCTGCGGCTGGACGCCCAGGCCACCCCCGGAGCAGCCTGATGACCTGCCACGACGCCGGCGCAACGCTCACCGCCGAGCACACCACCACCCGCCGCATCTGCCTGCTGGGCAACCCCAATGCCGGCAAGTCCACCCTGTTCAATGCCCTGACCGGACTGAAGGCCAAGGTGGCCAACTACCCCGGGATCACCGTCTCCAAGATGGTCGGCGAGCTGAACGTCGACGGCCAGCAGATGATGCTGGAAGACCTGCCCGGCACCTATTCACTTGATGCGATCAGCCCCGACGAGCAGGTCACCACCGAGGCCGTCACCGGTGACGACCACCCCGACGCCCTGGTCGTGGTGCTCGATGCCACCAGCCTGCGCCGATCGCTCGGCCTGCTGGCCCAGGCGCAGCACACCGGCGTGCCGATCCTGGTGGTGCTGTCCTTCTGCGACGAGCTCGCCCGCCGCGGCGGTTACCTGGATGCCGCCGCCCTGGGGCGCGCCCTGGGCAACACGGTGGTCATCGCCACCGCCGGTGACCGCAGGCAGCTCACCGATGTGAAGCACGCCCTGGCCGCACCCGAACTGTGGGACACGCCCGAGCTCGCGGCCCCCACCGATCCGGCACTGGTCCAGGCCTGGGTGGATTCCGTCCTGCGCGAGGCCGACTACCGAGCCCCCGACAGCGATGCCCGCACCCGTCGAATCGACTCGGTACTGCTGCACCCCCTGTGGGGAACGCTCATCTTCTTCGCCACCATGTACGCCTTCTTCCAGGTGATCTTCACCGTCGCCGCCCCGATCCAGGGCTGGATCGAGGACGGCTTCGCCTGGCTGTCCGAGCTGTCCGCGGCCCACATCGAGACCCCGTGGCTGCAGGGCCTGGTGGCCGACGGCCTGATCGGCGGCGTCGGCGGTGTGCTGGTCTTCCTGCCCCAGATCGCGCTGCTCTTCCTGATGATCTCGCTGCTGGAGGCCTCCGGCTACATGTCACGAGTGGCCTTCCTGATGGATCGCGTGATGGGCAAGGCCGGGCTCGAGGGTCGCGCCTTCGTCGCGATGCTGTCCAGCGTCGCCTGCGCCATCCCGGGCATCATGGCCACCCGCTCCCTGCCCTCGGCCAAGGATCGGCTGGCCACGATGCTCTCGGCACCGTTGATGACCTGCTCGGCCCGGCTCCCCGTCTACACCATGCTGATCGCGATGCTGGTGCCGCAGGAGGCCAAGGTGGGCACCTTCGGCCTGCAGGGCACGCTGATGTTCGCCATGTACCTGCTGGGCGCCGTCGTGGCCATGATCGCCGCTTGGGTGGCCAAGCGACTGCTGGGCCGGCGCGGCACCAACCTCCCCTTCTTCATGGAGATGCCCAGCTACCGCAGGCCCCACCTGCGTGACGTGATCGGCGGCGTGTGGAACCCGGTCAAGTCCTTCCTGATGAAGATCGGCCGCGTCATCCTGGTGCTGACCCTGGTGCTGTGGGCGCTGCTGAACCTGCCGGTGGCCAGCCAGGACCGCATGGCGGAGGCCGGCATCGACACCACCGACGAGGCCGCGGTGGCCACCTACCAGCTCGACAACTCCTATGCCGCCAGCATGGGCAAGGCCATCCAACCGGTCTTCGAACCGCTCGGCTTCGACTGGCGCATCACGGTCGGGGTGACCGCCTCCCTGGGCGCCCGCGAGGTCTTCGTCGCGACGCTGGGCCAGATCGCCAGCGCCGACGACCCGGAGGATCCCGCCGCGGCCCTTGAGAAGATGACCTGGACCGAGGGGCCGCATGCCGGGGAGAAGCTGTTCACCCCGGCGACGCTGGCGGCGCTGCTGGTCTTCTTCGCCTTCGCGCTGCAGTGCACCGCGACGATCGCGGTGCTGCGACGCGAGTCGGGCAGCTGGAAGTGGCCCGCCATCGCCTTCGGCTACATGTTCGTGCTGGCGTGGGGCTCCGCCTGGCTGGTGCGCACCCTCGTCGAACTGGCCGGCTGAGCGTGGCCGCCCGGCTGGGACACCCAACCGGCGTCCGGGATGATCCCCGGGCGCTGCGTTGGCGTGTGCTGGATGCCGAACTCCCCGGTGGGCGACTCGTCGCCGCACCGGGCGAGCTGGGCCGTTTGCTGGGCGACGGCACCATCACGACGGCCCGGGTGGAGCCCTGCGCCGTGCAGCTCCACCTGGCCAACGGCAGGTCCTGGCAGGCCGACGGGGATGCCGTCCGCCATGCCTTGGCCCTGTCACTGCCCCAGTGGCATCACTGGACGATCGACGTCGACGAGGATCGTGCGCTGCACGAGATCGCCCACGACGTCATCACCGGAGACTTCGCCGCCCACGTCGCCTCCCATGGCGGCAGGATCACGCTCACCCACGTGCGGGGCGACGTCGTCTTCGTCCAGACATCCGGCGCCTGCTCCGGCTGTGAACTCGCCTCGGTAACACTGCACCTGCGGCTGGAGAAGGCGATCCGGGAGCGCTACCCGCAGCTGGTGGAGGTGCGCGACGAGACCGCGAATGGCAGACATCAATTGTTCCCATTGCTGGGCCACCTCAGGAATGCCGGAAAGAAAGCCCAATGAGCGATGAGATCCAGCCATTCCACAACCGAATCATTGCCGAAATACCTCCGCGGCAGGTCAGCCTAACCATGCTGGACAAGGAATTTTGCCGGTTCTAGAGTTCTTTTCGTCAGACGCGCACAAAACACTGTTTCGGAGGAATCATGTCCATCGCTCTCCCCATCATTGACTCGTGCGCCACCACTGCCTGCGCCCTCAACAACGGCAAGTGCCAGGCCTACGCCATCACTGTCGGCTCGGCAGCCGCCTGCACCACCTTCACCGAACTCGACGCCCGCGCCGAGATCTCCGCCGAGGACGGCCGCGTCGCCGTCTGCCAGCGCCTGGAATGCACCCACAACCAGAACCTGTCCTGCACCGCCCAGAGCATCTCGGTGGGCGAGGAGAAGGGCAACTGCCTCTCCTACCAGGCCCGCTGAAAGCACCCAGCAGCAGACCCCAGCACCAGCAACACAAACAATACAAAAAAAGACGTGGGCCCCGGGCAGCACCCGGGGCCCACGCTTTTGTCACCTTCGGTTGTCAGACGCGCTATCGGCGAACGAAGGTGAGTCGAGGGGCCGCCACTGCTCCAATACGGAGGCCAGCGCCGGCAGGGACCAGACTGCCTCATCAAAGGGGCACAAACCGATGCGTGTGCGATGAGTTGTAACCTCCATCACACAAATTCCGGTCTTGTCGATGTCGACGACGTGGGTGCCAACGGCATCCACCATGGGCGCAGCGTGGTGCCGGGTGGAGACCCAGCGCATTCGTGGCTGCCGCGCCAGGGCCGAGAGGTCACCTTCCACGGCCTCCCCCAACACATCGCGCGCCACGATCTCGTCCTCGGGCAGCGGAAAGGCCATCTCGTGGCCCTGGTGGTGGGCGACGGCCCGGTGGTGCTGGCGGGCAACCTGGTCGAAGGCGACCGAATTGATGCCGGCGAAGTCGTGCACGTGGACTGCCTCCAGCTCCAGCACGGCCAGGCGGACGTCGGGCCAGCCGGCGGCCTCGAGCATCTGGGCGGTGGCGGCGCCACTGTGCAGGTAGCGATCGGTCTCCTCCGCGTCGATCACCCTGAGATCGCCCAGGGAATGCGCGGAGCAGGCAGTGAGCTGGACGTGGACCTCCGGGGCGCCCTTGCGCAGGTCGAATCGGACGCGGTGGATCTGGCCGTCCAGCAGTTCGGCCGGGAACACACCGGCCACCAGGAACTGCCCCAACCGGTCCAGCCCGTGGCACAGCAGCGGCCAGGCACGCTCGGGATCCAGGTCATAGGCCACCACGTCGGCCAGCCCGGCACCCGACAACAACCGGTGCACGGTGGAATGGGTTCGGGCAGCCACCATGGCATCACTGACCGGGCTGCACTGCTCTGTCGACATGGACACCTCCATTGGCTGATTAGGCAAGCCTAACCTATGCATGGGTGGCGTCCTTTGACAAGACCCCGTTCCGCGACCGTCAGCCCCCGCCTCCGTCTTGGGCGGAGGGCATCCGGTCAGCTCCTGCCGCGCGAGCGCTCCTGCTTGAGGCGTTCGTTCTCCGCGACCACCTGACGATGGACCGAGCGTTCGTGCTCCAGCCATGCCGGAGGATCGGCCAGCAACTCCCCCACCTGTTCGGCGTCGAGGGGCTCGGTGATGCCACCGCGCGCCAGGCCCGAGTTGGAGACGCCGAGCTTCTGCGCCACCACGTCACGCGGGAAGGGGCCGTTCTTGCGCAGCTCGACGAGCCAGGCCGGCGGATCGGCCCGCAGCGCGTCGAGGTCCTCGCGGGTGAAGGAGGCCTGTTGGAAGTCCTCGGGGGCGGCCGAGAGCAGGATGCCGAGCTTCTGGGCGGCGGTCGATGGTTTCAGGATTTGGCTCACGTCGGCGAGCGTATCCGAGCGCTAGCCTGCAGGGGTGAGCCAGAACCCCGCCCAGCCCGTCGGCCTGCGCATCGGACACGTGCGCGGAGTGACCACCACCAAGTGGCAGCGCACCTGGGAAGAGCGTTTCCGTGATCCGTTGGTCATCCGCGAGGTGGCCGACGACGAGCAGCTGCTCGGCCTGCACGACGGCAGCCTCGACATGTGCTTCGTGCGGTTGCCCATCGAACGCGAGGGCCTGCACGCGATCCCGCTGTACGAGGAACAGATGGTCGCCTGGGTTTCCAAGGAGAACGCGATCGCGGCGGTCGACGACGTCACCCTGGCAGACCTGGAGGACGAGACGGTACTGCCACAGCTGGACGCCACCGCCATCGACCGGGTGCTGGTCGGTGCCGTGCTGGTGGTTCCCATGTCGGTGGCTCGCGCCGCCAGCCGTCGCGACCTGGTTTACCGCCCGATCGTCGACGCCGATCCTTCCCCGGTGGCGCTGGCCTGGCGGGTCGACGACGAGAATCCGCTGCTGGACGAGTTCATCGGGGTGGTTCGGGGTCGCACCGCGAACAGCTCGCGCACCCAGAAGGAACGAGCCAGCTCCGGTTCACGGCCCACGCCGGCACGGCCGGGGTCACGCCCCAAGCGTCCACGGACGTCCACCCGCAAGACCCGACGCCGCTAGCCCCGCGGCGGCCCGCGACAGGCTGGCTAGATTGGCAGGCATGAGGACTGTCGACTTCGCCGGACGAGAAGTACCAACGATCGGACTGGGCACCTGGAACATGGGCGAGGGTCGCGCCCCTCGCTCGCAGGAGGCCGATGCCCTGCGAGCCGGGCTGGACGCCGGGCTCGTGGTGGTGGACACCGCAGAGATGTATGCCGACGGCGGCGCGGAGGAAGTGGTGGGCGACGCGCTGGCCGGGCGTCGCGACGACGCCGTGCTGGTCAGCAAGGTCTACCCGCACAATGCGTCGCGTCACGGTGTGCGCGCCGCCTGTGAGCGCAGCTTGGCGCGGCTTCGCACCGATCACATCGACGTCTACCTGCTCCACTGGCGCGGACGCCACCCCTTGTCCGAGACCGTCGCCGGCTTCGAGGCCCTCGTCGACGAGGGACTCATCGGAGCCTGGGGTGTCTCCAACCTGGATGCCGACGACCTGCGCGAGCTCGGGCAGGTACCCGGCGGTGAGGGCTGCGCCACCAACCAGGTGCTCTACAACCTGACCCGACGCGGTCCGGAGCTGGGCGTCTTCCCGGCAGCCGCCGCGTCGGGGATGCCGATCATGGCCTATTCCCCGCTGGAGCAGGCCCGGATCTTCGACGCGCCCGGCGCCGAGGCCTTGGGTGCCGTCGCGAAGCGTCACGACGCGACGGCCGCACAGGTTGCCCTGGCCTGGACCATCCGGAACGGCCGCGTGCTGGCCATCCCGAAATCCGCCTCCCCGGCGCGGGCGCGGGAGAATGCCGCGGCGCTGGAGCTGGTCCTCACCCACGAGGACCTCGCCGAACTCGACGCCGCCTTCCCTGCCCCGACCAGGCCGGCCCCGCTGGAGATGCTGTGAGATGAGCTGACCGGTCAGCAGTGGGGCGAGACCGGCCAGACCCTAGGATGACCCCATGCACCCCAGGGCCAGCGAGTACTACGAGCTCCTGCGGCGCGAGGGGCGCCTGGAGATCCCCGGCATCCGCAGCCAGTGGATCGCGTGCTTCGTGATGGCTGGCCTGGTGGTGGTCTTCGGCATCGCACTGACCGTGGTGTTGGTCGTCTCGGCAGAGACCTCCTCGACGCCGGTGCTGCCGGTGACCCTGTTCTTCTGGGGGCCGATCCTCTTCGCCGTGCTGGCTCTGGTGATCCCCGGCTGGATCCTGGCACGTCGACGGATGTCCCTGGTGATCACCGGCGAGGCGGTCGAGGAGCACGGCAACCGCGCGGGACGGCGCGAGGTTCTCACCAGGTACCGCTGGGTCGACGTGGAACAGGTGCGGCTGGTGCGCGCGCGCCACACCCTCGTCGGGTTGCAGCTGACCCCCCAGCGGTACGAACAGTTCGTCTCCGACTGCCCACGGGTGCCCAGATCGCTGCTCCGGGGCACCGATCGCTTGTTGGGGCCCCGCACCGCGCTGCTCAGCCGCTACCGTGGCGGCCCACGCGCCATCCGCGACCTGCTCAGCACCGCCCACTCGGAGGTTCTGCACGCCCAGCGGCCTCCGCTGTACTGACCCCGACCCCTGACCCACGCCCCCTGATCCACGCACTGACCACCCCTTGGGGTCTTGCGGACACCCGGCCGGGCATGGATCAATGGACCGCCCCTTGCTTCCCCTACCCCGAGGATCCTCGTGCTGCAGCTCTTGGCCGACAACACCTTCCTGCTGATCTTCCTGGTCATCACCCTGGGCGCAGTCGTCGGGGCCATCCCCGTCGCGGGCATCCGCTTCGGCGCCGCCGGCACCTTGTTCGTCGGGCTGGCCGTGGGTGCCCTGATCCCCGAGCCCGTCGGCGATCTGGCCGCGCTGCAGAGCCTGGGGCTGGGGCTGTTCGTCTATCTGGTGGGGCTGGAGGCCGGGGAGAGCTTCTTCAAGGAGCTCAAGTCACAGTTCGGGGTGATCGCCTCGGCAATGGGCGCCATCATCGCGGGTGCGGCCGCCGCCGTCGTAGGCGGGCTGCTGCTGGGCGTGAGTCGCGAGATCACCGTCGGCATCTTCTCCGGCGCCCTCACCAATACCCCGTCGCTCTCCCTGGCCCACGCAGACCGGTTCCGAGCTGCCCGCCGTGGGCTACTCGCTGGCCTACCCCACCGGCGTGGTGGTGGCGATCCTGGTGCTGACGCTGCTGATGAACCGCAAGTGGAAGGCGCCCAAGGACTCGCTGGACGAGGGCGATGCCGTGCTCGACGTCCTGGACATCCGGGTGGGGCGCACCATGAGCGTCGATGACTTCGTCGAGGCCGGGCAGGGCCGCATCCAGATCTCGACGGTGCGCCGCGCTGGTCGCACCACCATCGTCGATCCCGACAGGCCGCTGGAGGCCGGTGACGTGGTCACCGTCGTGGCCGCCCACTCGGTGGTGGACGAGCTGGTCAAGGCCGTCGGCACCAGGGTGCGCCGCCGCTGGCCCCAGGACCGCAACATCGCGGTCAGCCGCTTCACCGTCTCCGACGACGAGCTGGTGGGCCGCCCGATCAGCGAGCTGAACCTGCACGACCGTCTGGGCTCCACCATCACGCGCGTGCGCCGCCTGGACACCCGCATGGTGGCCACCGCCGACACCTACCTGGAGCTCGGCGACGTGGTGGAGGTGGCCCACCCCGCCAACCGACAGGAGGCGGTCACCTCCTACTTCGGCGACTCGCGGCGCAGCATCTCCGAGGTTGACCTGGTCGCCCTGGCCGGCGGCCTGACGCTCGGTTACTTGGCCGCGCTCGTCGTGATCCCGCTGCCCGCCGGGGCCTCCTTCGCGCTGGGCTCGGCGGCCGGTCCGCTCATCGTCGGCCTGGTGCTGGGCGCGCTGCAGAAGAGCCGGTTGGACATCAACTGGAAGCTGCCCGGGTCGGCCAACTTCACCCTGCGCCAGTTCGGCTTGATGATCTTCCTCGCCGCGGTGGGCATCTCTTCGGGGCCGGCCTTCGCCTCCACCGCCCTGAGCATGACCGGACTACTGTCGGTGGCGCTCGGCGCCGTGGTGACCGTCGTCACGCTGTTGGCCTTCTTCGCGCTGATGCGCGTGCTGGGGCAGTCGATCCCGCGCGCCAGTGGCGGCGCCGCCGGCATCATGAGCCAGCCCGCCGTCTTGCAGTTCGCCACGTCGCGCCTGACCGACTCGCGCGTGATGAACGGTTACAGCACCGTCGTGACCCTTGCGGTGATCACCAAGATCGTGATGGTGCCGCTGATGCTGATCATCATCTAGGTTCCACCTGTCACACCCACCGCTAAGGTGCACGTCATGAGCTCCCCGCGGCGGCTGGACTCCCCGCTCACCACCACTTTGCGAGCCTTCCTCGAAGGATCACCTCCCGGCTCCGACGAGGACGTCCACATGGTTCCCGCCATCGTCGACCACGTCATCGAACGCCTCAGCAGCCCCGGCGACATCGTCTTCGACCCCTTCGCCGGCTTCGGCACCACCTTGGAACGAGCGGTCCATCTGGGCAGGCGTGCTGCCGGCGTCGAGCTGCTGCCCGAGCGCGTGGACTACATGCGTCGCCGCACCCCGCAGGCCTGGGTCGCGGCGTGCGACGCGCGTGACCTCCACAGCGTCACGCAGGTGCTGGCCGGCAAGGTCAAACTCATCGTGACCTCGCCGCCGTACATGACGGTGACGCACCACGAGGCCGATCCCCTCACCGCCTACGCGGATTCCGGCGGTGACTACACCCGTTACCTGCGCGAGCTGGGCCTGGTGGCCGAGCAGTGCGCCCGGCTCCTCACCCCGAGCGGCCACCTGGTGTGGAATGTGGCCGACATTCTCCACGAGGGCGTCGTCACTCCGCTCATCGACGACTGCACCCGGGTGCTGGGGGCCCACCTCACGCGTGAGGCCATCGTGAAGATCGACTGGGACGAGCTGCCGCACGACCTGACAGCCGACGCACTGCTGGTCTTCGCCACCCCCGCGCGCCACGCGCGCGGTGTCAATCCATGATCGTGGCCCCCACCACGGCCAGTCAGCTGGCCAGCCCCGAGTCCAAGAGCGCCAAGACGGCCGACACCCGTCGGTGCGTGTCGGCGTCGGCGACCAGCCCCAGCTTCGCGAAGATGTGCTGGATGTGCTTCTCGACGGCACCCTCGGTGACCACCAGCTCGTCCGCGATGGCCTTGTTCGACAGGCCGCGGGCCATGAGTTCCAGCACCTCCAGCTCGCGCGGCGTGAGCTGCTGCACCGGGTGGTCTGCCCGTGTGGCGAAGATCTGGCGCAGCAGCTCGGGGTCGATCACGAAGCCTCCGGCCGCAACCTGGTCCAGCGCCGCGAGGAAGGCGTCGATGTCGCTGATCCGGTCCTTGAGCAGGTAGCCGGTAGCCGCGCCGCCACCGCCGACGAGTTCCCGCGCGTAGTCGAGGACGACGTACTGGCTGAGCATCACGATCGGCATCTGTGGCCAGTGGGCGCGGATCTCGACCGCCGCCGACAGGCCGTCAGCGCTGTGCGAGGGAGGCATCCGGATGTCCGAGACGACGATGTCTGGACGCAGCTCCAGCGCCGCCCGTACCAGGGCAGGCGCGTCCCCCACGGCGACGACCTCGTGCCCGGCGTCGGTGAGCAACAACCGGAGCCCTTCGCGCACCAGCACCGCGTCATCCGCGATCACGACGCGCACGGCACCACCGCCTCCACCTGGGTCGGCCCACCACGCGGTGAGTCGATGATGAGTCTGCCATCCACGCCTGCCAGACGCTCCTGCAACCCGCGCAGGCCGTGACCCTTGGCTGCGTCCGCACCACCGTGGCCGTCGTCCCGGACCCGCACGACCACCGCGTCGTCCACCATGCGCGCCGCCACGTCGATGCGCTGCGCACCGGAGTGTTTGTTGGCATTGGCCATCGCCTCGGCCATGACGTAGTAGACGGCCGTCTCTACGTGCTCCGGCAGCCGGGGGACGTCGACCGCCACGGAGGCGGGAATCGTCGAGTGCCCGGCCAGCTCCGTCGCGGCAGCACCGAGCCCGCGCTCGGCCAGCAGTGGTGGCGCCACCCGACGCCCCAGCTGCCGCAACTCCTGCAGGGTCTGGTCGGCCTGGGTGCGAGCGTCGTCAAGGATTTCGGCGGCCCGCTCGGGATTGGTCGTGAGCTGGCGCTGGGCGCGCGTCAGGTCGAGCTGCAGGCGGACGAGGCGTTGTTGCGGTCCGTCATGCAGGTCGCGCTCCAGCCGTCGCAGCTGATCGGCCTCCGCCTGCCGACCGGCGGCCCGCGACGCAGACAGCTCGTCCACGCGCCGCGCGAGTTCTCCGTCCTCACCGAGCAGCGCGGCGCCGAAGTCCGACTGGACGCGGGACATCGGGCCAACCACCCAGGGCAGCAGGACCAGCGCCACGAGGCCCACCAGGGCTTGGACGATGTGCATCGTGCCAGCGCTCGGGTCCCACGTCCCGAACTTGAACCAGTGGCCCGGGTAGAGCGAGGGCAGCACGATCTCGGCCGCCGTGATCGGGAGCGCCAGCACCAGGCCGAGCCAGGCGATCACCACGCCAGCGGTGACCACGGCAACCAGTCCGCGCAGGATGGCCCACACGAGCTCCAGCCAGGTCTGGCGGTCCGACAACACCCGTGGGCCAACCCGTGCGGGCGGTTCGATCGTCCTCCCCAAGAGCCGCGCCTGCAGCCGACGTTCGCCGGCTGCGGCCACCGTGGCCACCGTCCCGGCGCCCTGCATGATCGCGAAGCCCCCGACGAGGGGGCTCAGCAGGATTCCGACGGTGGCCAGCCCCAGGACCACGACCGCTGTCGGGACTGCGATGACGAGCGAGACGAGCACGTAGGCGAGCTGGCGCGCCGTCCGGACAGCAACACCCGGGGAGGATGTGCGGCTCATGACTGCTCCCGTCGTCGTTGTCATCACGCTACCGGGCGGGGGCGGCGGCTCCGCGACCTCCGCCCCGCGTCCACGCGGCTCGCACGAGGCCGCCCCGGCGAGCCACCAGGACGACCGCGGCGACCGAGACCAGCAGGCCCACAGCGACGGCCACCACGCTTCCCTCGAGGCCGAAGGCCCCACCGCTGATCGCAGGGTTGCCGACAGGCGTGGGGGTGAGCCAACCGTGGTGACCACCGACGCCCGAGACGTTGAAGCCGAACAGGACGCTCTGCACGACATTCCAGGCGAAGTGGACGCCGATGACGAGCCAGAGCGATCGGGTCAGTGCGTACAGCGTGCCCAGCAGGAGTCCGGCCTGGACGGCGATGGCAACGGCGCTCCCGGGGGCGGCGTTGGGGTTGCCCAGGTGGACGGCCCCGAAGAAGCCGGCCGAGACGAGCAGGGCAGGGATCGTCCCCAGGCCCTGTTCGACGTAGCGGAACAGGACACCGTGGAAAAGCAGTTCCTCACCGATCGCCGCGTTGACGCCCAAGGTGAGCACCATGGGCGCCCAGTCGACGCTGCTGGCGGCCGGCCCCCATTCGATGCCGCCGAGGAGGGTGACGACGCCAGCCGTGACCGTGATGAGGGTCACGCCGATCGCCAGACCCGCGGCCAGGAAGGTCATGGGACGCCGGAGCAGTTCCACGGGACGGCGGCCTTCCAGCCCGACGATGACGGCGTAGCCGATCATGTTGGCGATGAAGTTCGTCCAGCCCAGGCGTGCCTCGTTCTCGGGATTCTCCCCAAGAGCCAGGAAGGCCACGAGCAGGACGATCTGCCCGACGTTGAACAACGCCATGGCCACCAGCCACAGCAGGGCCGGGTGGGTGATCCGGCGTCGCCACCGTGGCATGGCCGCCACGGCCTCGGGCGAGCGCTCGACGGAGTCGACGGGCCTGTGGTCGCTGCGACGGATGGCGGGGAACCACGGGAGGAGGTCGGCGGGCAGGACGTTCGCGGTCATGCATCAATCGTCACGAAATGCCCTGCCAGGGAACATCCTGCTGGCTGGCGTCCTCGAGGTCGTGGTAGCCCGACCCTTCGCTCGCAGCGGCCAGCTCCAGTGCAGAAGGTGGCCTGCGATCGCCGCCAACAGCGCTCACGCACCAGCAGGACTCCGGCAAGCGCTTCAGCATCGACGGGATCATCTCCGGAAGCGACTGATGGCCGCACAGACCAGCCCCTACCGCGTCGAGCTGACCGCGCCACGACAAGGCATACGACGACTGAACTAAATCACTGGACGCCGAAGCGGAAACTCCATCCCGTGGGACGGCGGACGCCATCTCATCGATACACCTCTCGGCGATGCCCGACCCGGAGCACGAGGACTACCAGCTCGTCATCCTGGACGTCGTATACGACACGGTAGTCACCGACGCGGATGCGCAACTCTCCTCTTCCTCCCTTGAGCTGAATGCAGCCCGGCGGGCATGGGTCAACGGCGAGGCCATCAATGGCCTCAAGCAGTCGACGAGCCGTCGCTTTGTCGAGCTTCCGAATAGTCTTCGCCGCCGAAGGGACGTAGCTGATCGTGTACAGCATCGAACAGATTCAGAGGCCAAGCTCGCGCATGAGCTCCTCGTGAGAGACTCGCCCCTTTTCGTTACGAGCCTCGGCGGCACCACGGACATCAGCCCGATCCTCCAATGCCTGCAGCGCACGATCGAAGAACTCGGGGGACACAACCACGGCACGGCGACCAACTCCGCGCGAAGTGATCTCGACAGGCTCTCGCTGCGCCACGGCGATGTAGTCGCTCTGCTGGTTACGGAACTGGGACAGGGTCACGGAAGCCATGAATCTATGCTACAACTTGTACAAGTTGATAACAAGCAGGCGGTGGACCCGACGCCCAGACGGTCGATCGGGCCCTGCGTGCGTTGAGGCAGCTGTCAATGGGGCGCGGTGTACATCGAACCGGATGGCGAGAACCGGCTGAGCGCTCCATCGGCAGCCCAGTGCCAGCATGTGCGCTCGGTGTCCGTCGCGCGCCTCACGACGAAGCGAGGCAACGTGGGACCCATGACGCTCGCCGAGGTGCGCGAAGTGCTGGGACTACTGCTGGAGCTTTGAGCGGTCCTACCCGTTGAAGCGGAACTCGGACCGAGCACCGATGGCCCAGGAGGCTTCGGCGATCAAGAACAACCTCGACGGATGCATGACGACGTCGTCACCATCGAGGTAGCAGCTACACGTTGAAGCGGAACTCCACCGAGTTTCGGCACGAGGAACCATCTGCATCCTTCACTTGCTGCGCAACGACTCCGCAGTTACAAATCCAGGTGCATGTCGAAGTTGGGCACGCGGACGCCTCGAACCAGATTGAGCTTGTTCTCGGCATCGAGAACGAAACCTAGGTGATCGAAGACCGGCCGGGCCGCACGGCTGGCATGCGTCACTAGCCTCGCAATCCCCCGACTGCGGGCATGCCCACAGACGGCCTCGACCAGGACTCGCGCAACCCCTCGACCACCGGCGTCAGGATGGACGAACAGCATGTCCAGCAATCCGCCATCGGCCAGATCAGCGAAGCCGATCACACGCCCCTGCAACTCGGCCACAACGGTCCAGACTCGCGCCCGGCGCGCATGCCACGCACCAAGGTCCACGACATCGGGGGCCCACGCCGCGATCTGCTCCGCGTCGTAGTACTGCGCGGCCGTATGGCGTACCGCCCGTTGGAAGACCTCCAAGGTTGCAGCCGCGTCACCCTCGCGGTAGCCGCGAAGGCGCACCACCCCTTGCATGTCAGCCGGCACGTTGCAACGGCTCGATTTCTGACACCTGATCAGCCACACGCTCCTCCGCCAGCTCCAGCTCGTATCGACTCTGCAGGTTGAGCCAGAACTGCGGCTCAACACCGAAGTAGCGCCCCAGGCGGAGTGCGGTGTCGGCCGTGATGGCCCGCTTGCCGTGCACGATCTCGTTGATCCGACGCGGCGGGACACCGATCGACACGGCGAGCTTGTGCTGCGTGATGCCGAAGCCTTCGATGAAGTCCTCCATCAGGACCTCACCAGGATGGATCGGCGCGTAGAGCTTCTCAGTCATGGTGCACCTCAGTGGTAGTCCTCGATGATCACGTTCTCCGGGCCAGCCTCGGTCCACACGAAGCAGATCCGCCACTGATCGTTGATCCGAATGCTGTGCTGACCCTTGCGGTCACCCTTCAACGCTTCGAGGCGATTCCCCGAAGGGACCCGAAGCGAGGCGAGAGACACGGCAGCGTCCAACTGATGCAGCTTTCGGTTCGCCGTCCTATGGATCCTCGGATCGATCCTCGGCACCCGCTCACGCAGCCATACGAGCTCCGTGTCGCGGTCGCCGAAGGATCTGATCACCACTCAACAGTGCCAGACATGACGCGATGCGTCAATAACGTCAGACGTTAAACCTGAACTCCACCACGTGTCCACGCGTTCAACGATGACGCCATTCCCAGATAGCCATCCGACCCCTATCCGGACACAGGCCGCCTAGACGGCCTCAACTCGATGCGCTGCGCCCAGAAAGGGTCGTCGGACCAGTCCGGCGGCATCCCCATGGCTGTGAGCGGAACGTCTGGATGCTCATCGAGCAACTCCTTCAGTCGCCGTGCCCAGCTGCTTCCGGGAGACAGCGTCGACAGCAGGGACTGGAGCGCCACCAGGACGGGGTACAGCCGCGCCCGTCGCGCTGCGCTGTCTGCAATCACAGTGGGATCAGCCAGCCACGCCACCGACGGTGATGTAGGCAGCGCCGGGGATACGCCCAGGACGGCGTTCCACAGCCGACCATGGTGGGCGCAGATGTTCCGGACACGCACGAAGGTCCGCATCCAGGACACGAGCAGCGGCTCATTGATTCCCAGAGACTTGGCGATCGCCGTCCGATCCGAGCGCCGCTTCAGGTTGCCGATCAGGTGCTCGACCTGCCCCAAGGTGAGACGCTCCATGACAATCCATGACGGTGGGAGCTCGGGCGTGCCGTACGTCAGCAAGTAGTGCTCCAACGCAGACCGATGAACCAGTGCACCATCCGTCTGCTCGGGCTTGGCGAGCAGCTGGCGAGAACAGTCTTCGCGGACCG
The DNA here is from genome assembly GCF_048595755.1 of Luteococcus struthionis. Lineage (GTDB taxonomy): Bacteria > Actinomycetota > Actinomycetes > Propionibacteriales > Propionibacteriaceae > Luteococcus. The sequence continues at coordinate 1,850,779 of NZ_CP184360.1, read as the reverse complement.
ACGCCACGAACTCCCGATGCCTCCGCGAATCCCGGAAATGGGTCGGGTCCACGTACCAGAACGCCCCGTGAGCCTGCGACATGTGATCGGTCAATGCAGACCGCACCGCCACTTCAACGCGCTCCAGGGCATCGAGCACCAGCAGCCGGAGCTTGCGGTCGAAGACATAGATGTCCAGGACGTCGTCGAAGGTCACATCCGGCCGAAAGTCATCCGACTCTGCACGCCGGAACGGGATCATGTAGGGCGACAGCCGGTAGTAGCCGATGCTGCGGACGTATCGCTCCGCACGCTCCACATCGGGGATGAGCAAACCACGATCCTGCATGCGCGCCACGAGAGCAGCGTGGCCAAGTGGCGACTTGTCGTAGACGCCGACGCCCCGCTGACGTGGGACTCGACGCCCCATCCGCACTCCTCTGGGTAGAAAAATCCCCCAAGTGCGCTTCCATGGAGAGGCGTGGGGGATCTAGTAGCCCTAGGTTAACACGTGCCGCGTTGAAGGTTCACCGGCACATGGAGAGTCGATCCGATGAGCCTCAACCAGATGTGGAACCGGAACTCGAGTCCCCACCCCAACCCAGCAACTTCCGTCTGACCAGCGGTTTTACACATTGAACCTGAACTCGACCGCGTTTCAATGGAAAGAGCCATGATGCGGCCACGTGCCCCTAGCTCATGCCCGATACACCCGAGGACGCGCCAGCCAGAGCCCGCCCCAGGTCATCCACCGAGTTCATGGTGTTGCTGAGCACGACCACGCCCCGCGCACGGCTGGGGCAAAGACTCATCCAGCTGCTGAAGCCACCAGTCATGCCGTTGTGCCACACCAGTGAGCCCTGGTCGATATGCCAGCCGTAGCCGATGCGAAGACCGCCGTCGACGACAGCGGCCGGTTCCATCGCACTCGCACCAGGCGCAGTGCCGTCCAGCAGCGCCTGGAGGTATCGGGTCATGTCAGCGAGAGTCGATCGAACACTTCCACTGGGCGCTTCAGCACCCAAGGTCCAAGGCGCAGACCGCCTCCCCCACATGACCGAGTAGCCGCGCGACGCATCGGCTGGAAGCAATTTTGGATCTGATGGGACGAAGGTGTCGACCATACCCAATGGCGCGAACAACCGTTCCTCGAGCAACCGCGGGAAATTCGTCCGGGCTTGGCAAGCCAGCGCCTGGCCGAGCAAGGAGTACCCGAGATTGGAGTAGGCATACTCCTTCGGCCCCACATTCGACCGTCGCGCGTCCGCGATCAGACGCTCGAGAGTCACAGACGCGCTGGGGTCATGCACGAGCAGGGGCCAGAGCACAAGACCAGAGATGTTGCGGCACGTCCTTGCCATGCCAGGCAACCCGCTTGTGTGCGTGGCAAGCTCTTCAAGCTTGATGCCAGCTGCCTCGCTTCCCTCCAGGTCAAGGAAGGCCCCCAACTGGGATCGTCGGCCGATGTCACCGCGCGCCACCATGTCAGCAAAGACCGAAGCCGTCATCGTCTTGGTGATCGAACCGATCTCGTACTGCGTGTGCCGATCGGCACCAAAATGCGCTTCACGGACCACGCCCTTGTCGATCACCGCAATGCTGACCCGATCTCGAGGCCCGTGTGAACGTCGAAGAATCTCCTCGGCTTCGCGGACCAGCCAGGAACTACCAGATGACGGGCTGCACAGTTTCGGAGTCCTGACTCGGGCGAAGACCTCGAAACCCGCCGCCCCCGCCACCACCAGGCCCGCCCCGACAGCCAGTCGTCTACGAGAGTTCACGCAACCTGCAAAGGCTTGATCTCCGCCACCTGATCAGCCACACGCTCCTCCGCCAGCTCCAGCTCGTATCGACTCTGCAGGTTGAGCCAGAACTGCGGCTCAACACCGAAGTAGCGCCCCAGGCGGAGTGCGGTGTCGGCCGTGATGGCCCGCTTGCCGTGCACGATCTCGTTGATCCGACGCGGCGGGACACCGATCGACACGGCGAGCTTGTGCTGCGTGATGCCGAAGCCTTCGATGAAGTCCTCCATCAGGACCTCACCAGGATGGATCGGCGCGTAGAGCTTCTCAGTCATGGTGCACCTCAGTGGTAGTCCTCGATGATCACGTTCTCCGGGCCAGCCTCGGTCCACACGAAGCAGATCCGCCACTGATCGTTGATCCGAATGCTGTGCTGACCCTTGCGGTCACCCTTCAACGCTTCGAGGCGATTCCCCGGAGGGACCCGAAGCGAGGCGAGAGACACGGCAGCGTCCAACTGATGCAGCTTTCGGTTCGCCGTCCTATGGATCCTCGGATCGATCCTCGGCACCCGCTCACGCAGCCATACGAGCTCCGTGTCGCGGTCGCCGAAGGATCTGATCACCACTCAACAGTGCCAGGCATGACGCGATGCGTCAATAACGCTACACGTTAAATCTGAACTCCACCACGTCGCCGTCCTGCATGACGTAGTCCTTGCCCTCCAGGCGCGCCTTGCCAGCCTCGCGGGCAGCCTTGACCGAGCCGAGGGAGATCAGGTCTTCGTAGCTGATGACCTCGGCCTTGATGAAGCCCTTCTGGAAGTCGGTGTGGATCACGCCGGCGGCCTCCGGGGCGGTGGCGCCCTTGCGGATGGTCCAGGCTCGGGCCTCATTGGGGCCTGCGGTCAGGTAGCTCTGCAGCCCCAGGGTGTCGTAGCCCACGCGGGCCAGCACGTCCAGGCCGGGCTCGTCGACGCCGGACTCCTCCAGGAACTCGCGGGCCTCATCCTCGTCCATCTCGGTGAGTTCGGCCTCGAACTTGGCGTCGAGGAAGATCGCCTCGGCAGGCGCGACGACCTCGCGCATCTTCTGCTTGAGGTCTTCGTCGGCCAGCTCGTCCTGGTCACAGTTGAAGACGTAGATGAAGGGCTTGGCGGTGAGCAGCATCAGCTCGCGCAGCTGCTCGGTGTCCATCCCGGCGGCAAAGATCGTCTGCCCGGAGTTGAGGATCTCCTGGGCCTGCTGCATCGCCTCGAGCTTGGGGCGCATCTCCTTCTTGATGCGGGCCTCCTTCTCCACCCGCGGCAGCGCCTTCTCGATGGTCTGCAGATCGGCAAGGACCAGCTCGGTGGTGACAGTGTCGATGTCATTGGCGGGGTTGACGGTTCCGTCCACGTGGGTGACGTCCTCGTCGACGAAGACGCGGGTCACCTGGCAGATGGCGTCAGCCTCACGAATGTTGGCCAGGAAGGCATTTCCCATGCCCTCGCCCTGAGAGGCGCCCTTCACGATGCCGGCGATGTCCACGAAGCTCACCGTGGCGGGAAGCAGGGCCTTGGAACCGTAAATCTTTGCGAGTTCAGCCAAGCGCGGCTCGGGCACCCCCACCACGCCGACATTGGGCTCGATCGTGGCGAACGGGTAGTTCGCAGCGAGCACGTTGTTGCGGGTCAGCGCGTTGAACAGCGTTGACTTGCCCGCATTGGGGAGACCGACGATTCCGATGGTGAGTGCCACGTTGGCCAAGCCTAGTTGGTTGGCCCGCCGCTGCCCCAATCGGACATGCTCGGCACCCGGCTGCCACCACAGGAATCGTCGCCTTCGAGCTGGAACACCAGACTTTCTCCAAAGCCGCTCCCACACGGTCAGCGGCGAGTAGGTCAAACGCTCTATTCTGAGAATCATCCTAGAAGAATCTCGGGGGAGATCGATGAGCAAGACAGCACCACGGCGGGCACTGCCGCAAAGCCGTGCAGAGAGCCGCCGCGGTCCGCTGCTCATTGCGGGTGCGGCAATCTCGACGCTGGCCGTCGCGGGGACCGTCTTCGCACTTTCCCAGCCCCGCCTCTCCCCGCAGGGCGACGCACGTCGCGGCTGCCCCGAGCAGGCGCAGGTGCTCGCGGATCCCGCCTGGGCAGAGACGATCACCGCCGCCGGAGAGGCCTGGGGTACGTCCCTGTCCCCCGGTTGTCGCCCGATCACGGTCACACCGCAACGCTCTGCGGTGGTGGCCCGCGACGGCCTGGGCGAGCACGACGGCTGGTTCCCCGAGGACGCGCTGACCGTGCAGGGCGCCGCCGAGCCCGAGCTGCGCACAGCCCAAACCACCCAACTGGGCACCTCACCGCTGGTGGTCGTGACGCAGCGCTCCGCCGGCTCTGCCGTCCCGGGAGGCATCCAGGGCGAAACCTTGCGCCAGATGATCACCCTCGACAAGAGCTGGGCGGATTTCGGGCACGAGGAGTGGGGACACCTGAAGCTGGTGCTGCCCGATCCCGAGACGAGCATTGCCGGTGCGGCCGCCTTCGCCAGCCTGATCAACCAGACAGGCCGCGGGGCGCCGATGCCCACCGACCTCGTGAAGGCCACCCCAGACCAGCTGAACATGGCGCGAGTGGAGCAGCGGTTGGTGGCACGCCCCGAATTGTCAGATGTAATCCGCCAGCTGCCAGCCGATCCAGCCGACGAGAACGGCCTCACCCCCGCCGGCCCCCGCACCGGGGTCACCACCCTCACCAAGGCCCTGCAGACCGACACCCCGCTGGCCGCATCCTTCCTCGACAGCCACACGGGTCTCTCGCTGGTGATGGCCAACCCTGCAGAGCACAAGACGCTCACCCGGTTCGCCGAGTGGCTCACCGAGGAAGAGGGGGCCGCAGTCTTGGCCCAGCAGGGGGTGAACACACCCGTGACCGCCCCGCAGGCCAAGCGCCTGGTTGCCCTCGGACTCCCGAACAGGGCTCCGGCCGTGCAGCCCAATGTGCCCGACCAATTGGAGCAGGCCCGCAGCGCACTGGCCGCAATGCAGCGACGCACCTCAGCCCTGCTGGTCCTGGACACATCGGGCTCCATGGCGGAACCGCTGGGCCCGGGCGGTCCGAGCCGGATCGAAGCCGTGGTCGGCTTGGCGATCGGCACCTGGAATGCCTGGCCGCCCGGCATGGCCAACGGCCTGATCACCTTCAATGCCACCAACGACGCGGCGATGACGCCTCAGGTCCGCGAGGTGATCCCGCTGCAGCGCGACAACACCAAGAGTTGGCTCAAGGACCGCCCGAACTACCAGCAGCAACTGAAGCGGTTGCCGCAGCAGGTCTCGGGCGGCACGCCGCTGTACCAGGCGATCACGCACGCCTGGCGTTACAACGTCGAGCACTACCAGAACGGTCTGGTCAATCGGATCATCGTGGTCACCGACGGCCGCGACGAGGATGCGGCCAGCACGGTGGGCTATGAGCAGATGATGCAGGCCCTGCCCGACAAGCCCGATCCGGCCCGTCCCATCAAGGTGACCTATGTGGCCCTGGGACCCGACGCCGACTACGCCACCTTGCAGAAGATCGCCAAGGCGACCAATCAGAAGGCGATGCAGGTCAAGTCGGTGGACGAGCTGCAGACCAAGCTGACCGAGTTGATGGTCAGCTGACGGCACTCTCCCGATTGCTCATCACCGACAGCGTCGGACGACCGTTGCGCAGCTCCCCCACGCTCTGGTGGGTGAGGGTGGCCATCGAGTCGGGGTCATTGCCGTCGACGTTGATGAGCTCGGCGGGGTCCAGCGGTGGGACGCTGACGCTGCTGATCAGCTCATGCTCGGTCTGCCGGGCGTCCTCGTCGTTGCTGAACAGCACCTCGTCCATCTTCTCGTTGGGGCGCAGCCCGGTGAAGACGATGTCGATGTCCTGGCCGGAACGCTCGATGAGGTTCTTGGCCACGTCGTAGATGCGCACCGGCTGGCCCATGTCGAGCACCATGACCTCGCCCGGCGTACCGATGGCACCGGCCTGGATGACCAGCTCGCAGGCCTCTGGAATGGTCATGAAGTAGCGCGTGATGTCGGGGTGGGTGACGGTGAGCGGACCGCCCTGCTTGATCTGGCGGGTGAAGGTCTCCAGCATCGAGCCGCGCGAGCCCAGGACATTGCCGAAGCGAACGCTGAGGTAGGTGCCGCCGGTCTTCTGGCCGTAGAAGGCGGTGAGCTCCTCGGCGATCCGCTTGGTCTTGCCCAGCACGCTGGTGGCGTCGGCGGCCTTGTCGGTGGAGATGTTGATGACGCGCTCGGCGCCGTGGGCTTCCGAGGCGCGCAGCACGTTGAGGGTGCCCAGCGCATTGGTCTTCCAGCCCTCGGCCGGGTACATCTCGAGCATCGGCAGGTGCTTGAGCGCGGCGGCGTGGAAGACCACGTCGGGACGGTGCTCGGCGAAGATGCGGTCGAGCGCCTCGCTGTCGCGGATGTCGCACAGCACCAGGTTGCGAGTGTTCAGCAGGCCCTGGTTGTAGATGCTCAGCGAGGTGCTGTGCAGGCCCGACTCGTCACGGTCGAGCATGACCAGTTCCTTGGGGCCGAACTTGTGCACCTGGCGGGCGATCTCAGACCCGATGGAGCCACCGGCACCGGTGACCAGCACCACCTTGCCCTGCAGGTAGCCGGCAATGGAGGTGAGGTCGGTCTTGATCTGGCTTCGTCCCAGCAGGTCGACGACGTTGATCTCGTGCAGCTGGTTGAGGGCCACCCGGCCGCCCACCAGCTGGTCGAGGGGCGGGAGCACCAGCAGCTTCAACCCGTTGGCCTTGGCCACGGCGTCCAGCTCGGTGAGGTATTCACCGCTGGCGCCACCCATCGCGATGATGATCTTCTGCACGTTCTGCTGCCGGGCCACCTTCACCATGTCGGCGCCGGTGCCACGCACGCTGGTGCCCAGCAGGTGCAGGTTGCGCTTCTCGGGCGCATCGTCCAGGAATCCGCGGATCTCGTACTGGCTGTCGGGGTCGTTGTGGATCAGACGCCCCAGCTGGGCACCCGCATTGCCTGCACCGTAGATGAGCACGGGCTCGGGTGGGGTCTCGACGGTGCGCGGCGCGCCATTACGCTCCAGGACGGCGCGAGCGAAGCTGTGCCCCCACGCCATGATGATCAGTGCACCCATGGGTGCCGTGACGATCACACCCCGGCTGAAGTCGGTGAAGAAGGCGAAGGCGAGCCCCAGGAACAGGCCGATTCCCAGCACCACGGTCCCCAGGAGCATGGTTCCTTCAAAACTGCCAACCCGGTAGCGCCCGCGATACATCTTGAGACCCATGCCCACCACCAGCTGCGCTGCAGCGGCGAGGCAGGCGTACATGAAGGCCATGGTCCACTGGAGACCGGTGACGGCAAAGTCGTAGCGGGCCCCCAGATAGGCGAAGGCCGCCAGGAACCACGCAAGGCAGTCCCAAAGAGCCATGCCGCCGCGGATGACCATCGCACGTCGGGACGGGTTCGTGGGGAGCATCGGAGACATTCCTTTCAGTCAAAGCCGCAGCTGCAGACGTGCCCAGCCCGGCCGAATTCCCCCCGAATTCCAGTACATGGTCCGGTGCAGACCGCAACTGCCCCGCGGCGACAGCCTCCACCAGACCCTCACCATACCCAACCCGGACGCTCTACATAGCATCCTGTTCGGACACCCGCTTCCCCCTCGAAGGAGTTTCGATGTCCACCTCGACACGGCCGTGGCCCTAAGCTAGGAACTATGTCGGTCGTCCCACCCCGAGAATCCAAGCCCCACCAAGGCACTAGCTCCACACTGAAGGCGCTGGTCGGGCTGCTCGTTGCTGCCCTCCTCTTGGGCGCCATCGCCGCAGGAGCCTACGCCTGGCACCTAAGCAACACGATCAGCAAGAACGTGCAGCACGAGCCCTTGCTGCCCTCCACCGAGGCGAAGAACCTGGTCGTTCCGCAGGACGGACAGGGAAATCTGATCGATCCCAAGATGACCGTGCTCGAGGATGACCAGGGCCAACCGATCAATGCCGCGTCCCTGCACATCGACGAGGAAGGGCGGGTCGTCGACCAGCGAAACCGACCGCTGCTCGTGTTGAACGGGAAGGCCCTGCCCAAGCTCTCCGACGACCAGCCCGGTGAATACCTGATGGGTGTCAAGTCGAATGCGCTGGCCCAGCCGAAGCGCTCGGCCAAGGCCGGCAACTCACTCAACTTCCTGGTGGTGGGCACCGACAACGGCAGCGACGGAGCCAACCGCTCCGACGTGATCGTGCTGGCACACGTCTCGGGAGACCGCAAGCGCGTCGACCTGATCCATGTACCACGCGACCTCTACGTCACCATTCCGGGCAGCGGCAAGAACAAGATCAACGCCTCCTACGCCTACGGCGGAACCCCCTTGCTGGTGCAGACATTGCAGCCACTGATCGGCGTACCGATCGACCACGTGGCCAAGGTGGACTTCGACGGGTTCAAGAACATGACCGATGCCATCGGCGGTGTCACCGTCACCACCCCGGAAGGCCCGCGCACCTTCAACGGAACCGACGGCTTGGCTTGGGTTCGTGAACGGTACACCGTGGGCCAGGGCGACATCGGCCGGGGACAACGCCAGATGATGTTCATTCGCGCCGTGCTCACCAAGGGCCTCTCCAAGCAGGTGCTGTCGAACCCCCAAGAGCTCTCCCGCTTCCTGAATGCCGCCACCACCAACATGGTGGTGGATGAGGGCTTCACCACCAATGAGATGCAGAAGCTCGCGCTCAGCATGCGCAATGTGCGCGGCAACGACATCAAGATGCACACCGCCCCGTGGACCGGGGTTGGCACCGGCCCCCATGGCATGTCGATCGTGAACATGAGCGAAGAGCAGATGGCTGTGCTCTCCGAGCACCTGCAGAACGACACGATGAAGGATTATGTGGACAATGTCTCGCCCAAGTCGGGCTTCGGACGCTAGAACTTAACCAGGCAAGAACTCCCGCAGCTCCCCCGGCTGCACCGAGCCTCAACCCCCGAGCTCGCCCCCCAGAAGAAAGTGAATTCCCCCGTGGACCTCCAGGACTACCTACGGATCGCCCGCAAGCGCTGGCGATCCATCGTCGCCATGACGTGCCTGCTGGTGATGGCCGCAGCGGCACTCACCATTCTGACGCCGAAGACCTACCAGTCAACGGCCCAGCTCTTCGTCTCCACAGGGGGCGGTGACTCCACGGCCGATCTGGCCCAGGGCAGCACCTTCACCCAGAAGCAGATGAAGACCTACGCCCAGGTGATCACCTCACCCAAGGTGCTGGATCCAGTACGCAAGGAGCTGGGAGTCGAGAAGGGGGCTCCCCTGGCCACGTCGCTCACCGCCACCACTCCGCCCGACACCGTGCTGATCGACGTGAACGTCACCGATCGCGATGCCGAGCGGGCCGCGAAGGTGGCCAATGCCGTGGCAGAGGAGTTCACGTCGACGGTACAGGAGTTGCAGTCAGTGAAGGAGGGGCAGGACAGCCCAGTGAAGGCTACGATCGTGGAGCCTGCCGAGGTGGCCTCAGGTGCCAGTTCTCCCCAACCGGTGCGCAACATTGCGCTGGGTCTGATCGCTGGCCTGCTGCTCGGCTTGGCCCTCGCCCTGCTCCGCGATCGCCTCGACACCTCGGTCAATGGCGAGCGCGAGGTCAAGGAGTTGACCGATGCCACCATCATTGGTGCCATCCCGTTTGACGCCGATGCCCCGAAGCAACCCCTCATCGTGCAGAGCGACCCGATGAGCTCGCGCTCCGAGGCCTTCCGCACCTTGCGCACCAACTTGCAGTTCGTTGACATTGCCAATCACCCAAAGATCATGGTGCTCACCTCGTCGCTACCCGGCGAAGGAAAGTCGACGACGGCCGCAAACCTCGCCCTGACCATCGGAGCCGGCGGTCACAGCGTCTGCGTGGTGGAGGGCGACCTGCGCCGCCCGCAGCTGCTGAACTACATGGGCCTCGAGGGTGGGGTAGGCCTCACCAGCGTCTTGATTGGCGATGCCGAACTGGACGACGTGCTGCAGCCCTTTGCGGAGAACGTGGTGGTGCTGGGAGCCGGCCCGATTCCGCCCAACCCGAGCGAGCTGCTGGGTTCGGAGGCGATGCGCGCGCTGCTCAACCAGCTCAGTGAGCGGTTCGACTACGTGCTGGTCGATGCCCCACCGCTGCTTCCGGTGACGGATGCGGCGGTCGTCTCCCGCCTGACCGACGGTGCGATCGTCGTGGTCGGCGCCGGCGTCATCAACAAGGAGGACGTCTCGAGGGCGTTGCAGAACCTGGAGACAGTCGACGCTCGTGTCTTGGGAGTCGTGATGAACCGCGTACCGACCAATCGCTCTGGCGGTTACTACTACTACGGTGAACGCTACGGTTATGGCCAAGCGGAACGGCCCGAAATCGCAGCCACTACGCCCGAGCCCAGCACTGCCACCGCGCCTGGTGCTCCCGGTTCGGCAGCCGAGATCGAGACGCCCCAGCGCGCCATGCCGACCAACTGAATCGACGAAACTCACACGAACGAGGGGTTCGGGCTTCTTCGCCGAACCCCTCGTTCGTGTCATTTCACGATCTGTAAGGCGTGCGAGATAATGTATTGCCGCGGCAGGCCCGACCCGAGACCCCCGACTCGGACACGCGAGGCCCCTGAAAAGAGGAAGCAAAGTGACTGAAGCGTTCATCCCGCCGGCCAAGCCGATTGTTGGTGAGGAGGAGATTGAGGCCGTCACGCGTGTGATGCGCACCGGCATGTTGGCTCAGGGTCAGGAGGTGGCTGATTTCGAGGCTGAGTTCGCGGCGCAGTTCACTCCGGGTCGTCAGGCGGTTGCGGTGAATTCGGGCACCTCGGCTCTGCACATTGGTTTGTTGAGCGCTGGGATCGGTGCGGGTGATGAGGTCATCGTGCCGTCGTTCACGTTCGCTGCGACGGCGAACTCGGTGGCGTTGACGGGGGCCACTCCGGTCTTCGCCGACATCGAGCCGGGTTCGTTCTGCCTGGATCCGAAGAGTGTCGAGGCGTCGATCACGGACAAGACCAAGGGCATCATGCCGGTGCACCTGTATGGGCATCCGGCGAACATGAAGGCCTTCAAGGAGATTGCCGACAAGCATGGTCTGCAGTTGTTCGAGGATGCTGCGCAGGCGCATGGTGCGTCGTTGGATGGCACCCCGGTGGGGGCGTTTGGCACTTTTGGTGCGTTCAGCTTGTACCCGACCAAGAACATGACCTCGGGTGAGGGTGGCATGATCACCGTCGCCGATGCGGAGGTGGAGCGCAAGTGCCGCCTGTACCGCAACCAGGGCATGCTGCAGCAGTACCACAATGAGGTCGTCGGCCTGAACAACCGCATGACCAACATCCATGCCGCGATCGGCCGGGTGCAGTTGACCAAGGTGGGTGCCTGGACCGAGCAGCGTCAGGCCAATGCGAAGTTCTTGTCGGAGAACCTGCAGGGGGTGACCCCTCCGCCGGTGGCTGAGGGTGCGGTGCACGTCTACCACCAGTACACGATCCGGGTGCCGGAGGATCGTGATGGTTTCTCGAAGGCGTTGAAGGAGCAGTTCCAGGTGGGGTCGGGCATGTTCTACCCGGTGCCGAACCACCGGCTGGCTCCGTTCCAGTCGCCGGTGGAGCTGCCGGAGACGGAGAAGGCCGCGCTGGAGTGCCTGTCGTTGCCGGTGCACCCGTCGCTGACCCAGGCCGATCTGGAGCGCGTCGTGAATGCCGTCAACACTGTGGCGAAGGCGGGTGCGTGAGCATGGCAGAGCTTCGTGCAGGCCTGATCGGTCTGGGCATGATGGGCCGTCACCATGCCCGTAACCTGCGGGCCATTGACGGTGTCGAGCTGGTCGGTGTCGCGGATGCGATGGGTGACCCGCACGGTGTGGCCGGCGGGTTGGAGGTCAAGAAGTCGATCGATGAGTTGATCGAGGTGGGGCTGGACTACTGCGTGGTGGCCGCGCCGACGGTGTACCACGACGAGATTGGCACGAAGCTGGCCGAGGCCGGGGTGCACGCGTTGATCGAGAAGCCGTTGGCCAAGGACACCGCCTCGGCCAAGGGCTTGGCGGAGGTCTTCAAGGCCAAGGGCCTGGTCGGGGCGGTGGGGCACATCGAGCGGTACAACCCGGCGCTGCAGAACCTGCGCAAGCGGTTGGAGGCCGGCGAGTTGGGTGACCTGTACCAGGTCGCGACCCGTCGTCAGGGCCCCTTCCCGAACCGCATCGCCGATGTGGGTGTCATCAAGGACCTCGGGTCGCATGACATCGACCTGACCGCGTGGGTGACCCAGCGTGACTACGAGCTGGTCGCGGCGCGGTCGATGTTCAAGTCGGGACGTCAGTACGAGGACATGGTCTCGGCCACCTGCCAGCTGTCGGGCGGGTTGATGTCGAACCACTTGGTGAACTGGCTGACGCCCACCAAGGAACGGTTGTGCATCGTCACCGGTGAGAAGGGCATGTTCATCGCCGACACCCTCACCGCCGACCTGACCTTCTACGGCAACGGGATCGTGCAGCACTCCTGGGACGACATCGCGCAGTTCCGTGGTGTCTCCGAGGGTGACGTGACCCGTTTCGCGATCGCCAAGCCCGAACCCCTGCGCACCGAACACGAGAACTTCCGTGACGCCGTGCTGGGCAAGGACGCCGACATCGTCACCCTCGATCAAGGCGCCCGCGTCGTCCAGGTCTGCGAAGCCATGATCGAATCCAGCAAGACCGGCATCTTCCTCGAGATCAACTGATGCACGCTCATCACGAAAGGACTTCCATGAAGATCGCTGTCATCGGGATGGGCAAGATCGGCCTCCCGCTTGCTGTCCAGTTCGCGTCCAAGGGCCATGAGGTCTTTGGTGTGGACGTGCAGCAGCGGGTGGTGGACACGATCAATGAGGGCAAGGAGCCCTTCCCGGGTGAGGCGATGCTGGGTGAGAAGCTGGCCGAGCTGGTGCCGGCGGGCAACCTGAAGGCGACCACGGACTATTCCGAGGCGATCCCGGGCATCGACGCGATCGTGATCGTGGTGCCGTTGTTCGTCAATGACGAGACCTGGCAGCCCGATTTCGCCTGGATGGAGGCGGCCACCAAGAGCTTCTCCGAGCACCTGACCCCGGGCACCCTGATCTCGTATGAGACCACGCTGCCGGTGGGCACCACCCGCAACCGGTGGAAGCCGATGATCGAAGAAATCTCGGGTTTGAGTGAGGGCAGCGACTTCCACCTGGTCTTCTCCCCCGAGCGGGTGCTGACCGGTCGGGTCTTCGCCGACCTGCGCAAGTACCCCAAGCTGGTGGGTGGCCTGAGCCCGGAGGGCACGAAGAAGGCGATCGAGTTCTACGAGGCGGTCTTGGACTTCGACGAGCGTCCCGACCTGGACACTCCCAATGGTGTGTGGGACCTGGGTACCGCGGAGGCGGCCGAGATGGCCAAGCTGGCCGAGACCACCTACCGTGACGTGAACATCGGCCTGGCCAACCAGTTCGGCAAGTTCGCCGAGAAGAACGGCATCGACGTCTACAAGGTGATCAAGGCCTCCAACTCGCAGCCCTACAGCCACATCCACATGCCCGGCATCGCGGTGGGTGGGCACTGCATCCCGGTCTACCCGCGCCTGTACCTGTACACCGATCCGGACGCGACGATCGTGCGTACCGCGCGTGAGGCCAACATGACCATGCCCGAGCATGCCGTCACCCTGGTCGAGGGCGCGCTGGGCGGGCTGGAGGGCAAGAAGGTCCTCATCCTGGGCGCCTCCTACCGCGGCAAGGTGAAGGAGACCGCCTTCAGTGGTGTCTTCCCCACCTTCCAGGTGCTCACCGCCCGTGGTGCGCAGGTCACCGTCAGTGATCCGATGTACACCGCCGAGGAGCTGGCCAAGCTCAACCTGGCTCCGTACACCGACGGTGACCAGGTCGATGCGGTGATCGTGCAGGCCAACCACCCCGAGTTCAGCGAGCTCGGTGCCGCCGACTTCCCCGGCGTGCAGGTCCTGGTCGACGGCCGCAACTGCACCGACGCCACCAAGTGGGAAGGCACCAAGCGCTTCGTGATCGGAGACGGCGAAGCCTGACCCCAACGCTGGCCACTTCACGGTGGCCGACCCTAACTCCCTGACGGTGGCCGAGCCTGGCTCCCTGACGGCCGAGCCTGGCTCCTTAACGGTGGCCGAGCCTGTCGAGGTCACTTGAGCCTGTCGAGCCCACCAAAGCTGACGAGGGGCCTTCCCGAAGATGATCTTCGGGAAGGCCCCTCGTCGTTGAACTCGGTATCAGCCGCCCAACACGCGAACCACCGAGGGCAGCACGTCTTCAATCTGCTTCTGCATCCTTGCGAAGACCTCGGCGCTCTGACGGAAGGGGTCCACCACTTCGGCCTGCTCTGCAGGCAATGGCATCTGCAGCCCGCGCTTGGAGGCAAGCAGCGGCACCACGGCGTCAAACCATGAGCGTGCATCCGAGCGTTCCGGCAGTTCCTCGTCGCTCACCAAGGAGGCCAGCTGGGCCAGGTCGAGCAGGGTATGGGTACGGGCCAGCCCCTTGGGCCACATTCGGGTCACGGCAGCCCGGTGCTCACGCGCAGCGACGATCACGAGTTGCTGCTCGGCCAAGATCTCCTTGGCTATCTGCCGGGCACGGAAATCGGCTCCCACACCCCCTTGGGCTTCGAGAAGGCTCAAGGACTGGGGATCCATTTCAGCCTGCACCAAGGCATTGGTGCCAGCGCTACGGACCTCCACCGCCCCGGCGCCCCAAGCGTTGTCCATGGCTTGCTGAAGTCGGCGTTCAAGGTAGGGGGAACGGCACACGTTCCCGGTACAGACGGTGAGGAGTCGCGCAGGCTCGATCATGTCAGCCATGCTACTTGGTTCGTTGCCCGACCCCAGTTGCCCGCATGGGAGGACCGCAGATGATCAGGAAGCCACAGCCCTGATCGTGCGCATGATGATCTTGATGTCACCCAAGAGCGTCCTGGTACGCACGTAGTCGGCATAACCCTGCGCCTTGCGCGGCAGGAGTTCACTCACGTAGAAGCCTTCGGGATCGCTCTGGGCCGCCAACAGCTCGGACTCGTTGCGCAGCTCGACGCTCATCGGATCAGTGATCCCAGGACGCACCGACAGGATGACGTCGCGCAGGTCTTCCGGCCACTGGTCCACGTACTTGGCAACCTCCGGCCGTGGACCCACCAAGCTCATCCGCCCCTCGACCACATCGATCAGCTGCGGCAGCTCGTCGAGCTTGCTGGCACGAAGCACTCGCCCCACCCGGGTGATTCGATCGTCCCCCGCAACCGTCACCAAGGCACCCCCCGCCGAAGGACGCATGGTGCGGAACTTGCGAATCCTGAACGGCTCTCCATGGAGGCCGATCCGCTCCTGACGAAAGAAGATGCCACCGCGCGATTCAGCCGCGACAGCAACCGCTGCCACCACCATCACGGGGGAGGCCGCGGCCAGCATGGCTCCCCCCACAATCACGTCGAAGGTTCGCTTGCTGTCCATCAGCCGAGCAGCTCTCTCACGGCCGCGATGACGCGATCCACCTGGGCATCGGTCATGGCCGAGAAGATTGGCAGGCTGACTGCCCGCCTGAAGGCATCGGCCGCCACCGGGAAGTCCGATTCCTGCAGATCTCCACTGTCTCGCCAATAGGGATGCAAGTGCAGCGGGATGAAATGCACGCTGCACAGGACGCCGAGCGCAGACATCTTCTCGATGAACTCATTGCGACCGATGGGAGCTTCATCGGCCAGACGCAGCACGAACAGGTGCCACGAGTGACTCGATCCTTCAGCGGCATCAACGGGCAACTGCACCGGCAGATCAGCGAAGGCCTCCAAGTAACGGGCAGCGATCGAAGCTCGTGCGTCGCGCATCTGGCCGGCACGCTTGAGCTGCACGCGTCCCATGGCAGCGGCGGTGTCCGTGAGGTTGTACTTGAACCCGGGAGCCACCACCTCGTACTGCCAGGACGGCTTGTCACTGGTGTACCGATCGAAGACGTCGCGGCTGATGCCGTGCAGGCGCATGGTGCGCATCCGCTTGGCAAGCGCCTCATCGCGCGTGACGACCATGCCGCCCTCACCGGTGGTCATGGTCTTGGTGGCGTAGAAGCTGAACACGATGCAGTCACTGGAGCCAAGGCCCACCCGCACGCCGTTGCAGGTGGTGGGGTGAGCGTGCGCGGCATCCTCAACCACACGCAGACCATTGCGCTCCGCGAAGGCCGCGACAGCGTTCAGATCCACGGCCAAGCCCGCAAAGTGCACCGGCATGATGACCTTGGTGCGCTCGGTGACCGCGCGTTGGGCCGCCTCCAGATCAATGTTGAGGGTCACGGGATCCACGTCGACGATGACCGGTGTGGCCCCGCAGTAACGGACCACCTCGGCAGTTGAGGTGAAGGTCCAGTCGGGGACGATGACCTCATCGCCCGGCTGCACGCCCAGGGCATCCAAGGCCAGGTGCAAACCGGCGGTGGCCGAATTCACGGCAATCGAGTGCACTGACGGGTCGCCCAGCTCTGCCGAGAACTCCTTCTCGAAGGCGGCTGCATTCTGCCCGGTGGTGAGCCACCCCGAGCGCAGGGCATCGGTGACTGCCTGGATCTCCTCTTCACCGATGTCAGGTACGGCGAACGGAATCCGGTCGTCGACGGTCACGTGAAACACCTCGCTATGTCTAGTCCCCGAACGATCCCCGAACTCTGGTTAGACTATCGATCGCCACCCCCGTGGCAAACACGACATACATAATCATCGGCCCCTTACCCCCGAGAGGAGGCCCGCGTGAGGTTCGGCCTCCTGACGCAGTGGTACGACCCCGAGCCGGGACCTGCTGCACTACCCGGCACCTTGGCTCGTGGTCTCGTCGACCGTGGTCACCAGGTCAGCGTGCTGACCGGCTTCCCCAACTACCCCACGGGGCAACTCGCCGACGGCTATCGAATCCGGCCGAGAGTGAAGGAAAACCTCGACGGTGTGCAGGTCACTCGCACCGCCCTCTACCCCTCACACAAGGCATCAGCCCTCTCGCGAATGCTCACCTACGGCAGCTTCGGTCTGACGGCAGCCACGGTGGGCCTGCCAAGCCTGCGCGGTCTGGATGCCCTGTGGGTCAATTACTCCCCAGTGACGCTTGCGCCTGCCATGCTGCTGGCCACCAAGGCCCTGGGAGTTCCGTCCATTGCGCATGTCGCTGACCTGTGGCCGGACACCCTGGGGGCCTCGGGAGTCGCCGAAGGCTCCACGCTGGGCCGCCTCGCCATGCGTGGCAGCGGTGCAGCGGCGAAGGCGATGTACGACGTGTCGACCTTCGTGAGCTACATCTCCCCTGGGGTGCACGACGAGCTCCTCTCCAGAGGGGTTCCCGAGAACAAACTGGCCTACACCCCGATGTGGGCCAACGAAGACATCTTCCGCCCTGGCGCCGAGGACATGCGGGATGAACTGGGCTTGCCGGATGACGCGGTGGTCCTGGTCTACGCAGGTTCCATCGGCGAGGCACAGGGTCTGCAGACCCTCATTGAGGCGTGCGCTCATGTGACAGATCCACGCTTCGCCCTGCTCATCGCTGGTTCCGGGACTGCGGAGGAATCCCTCAAGGCACGTGCTTCGGAGCTTCGACTGACCAACGTCCGTTTCCTCGGCCGTATCGCCCCGGAGCGCATGTCGAACCTGTTGGCCACCGCCGACGCGGCCTTCATCGGCCTCAACGAGCACCCTCTGGCCCAGATGACGATGCCCAGCAAGACACAGGCGACGCTGGCAGCCGGATGTCCGCTGCTGGTGGCCGGTCGGGGCGATGTCGCCACCGTGGCCCAGGAGAGTCAGGCGGGTTGGTGCGTGCCCAGCGGCGACATCACCGCTTTGGCGGGGGCCATCAACCAGATCTGTGCGGCCGAACGTGGGGAACTCGACCGCTTGGGCCAGCAGGCCCGTCACTACTACGACGAGACATTCGCGGTCCGCGCGGGTGTCGATCGATTGGAACGCCTCCTGATTGAGGCGGCGTCCGGGAAGAAGACCCTGTGAGCAACCTCGACCTGAACCAGAGCACCGTCGCCATCACCGGCGGCACCGGCTCCTTCGGATCCACCATGGCCAGGCACCTGCTGGCCAACGGTGTTGACCGCGTCAACATCTTCAGCCGTGACGAGGCGAAGCAAGACATGATGCGTCGAGACTTCAACGACGAGCGACTGAAGTTCTACGTCGGCGACGTGCGCGATGCCGATTCGGTCACCGACGCCCTGCGCAACTGTGACTACGTCTTCCACGCCGCCGCGCTGAAGCAGGTTCCTTCCTGTGAGTTCTTCCCGCAGCAGGCGGTGAAGACCAATGTGGTGGGCTCGCACAACGTCATCGAGGCCGCGTCACGCGTCGGGGTGAAGTCGGTGGTGTGCCTGTCCACCGACAAGGCTGTCTACCCGGTCAACGCCATGGGCATGTCCAAGGCCCTGATGGAGAAGACGGCGCAGGCCTTCGCCCGCAACAACCCCCAGTCGGAGACGACCGTCTCGGTCACCCGGTACGGCAACGTCATGTACTCGCGCGGATCGGTCATCCCCCTGTTCGTCAACCAGCTGCGTGCCGGCAAGCCGCTGACCATCACCGATCCGGACATGACTCGCTTCCTGATGAGCCTGGACGAGTCGGTCGATCTCGTGCTGCACGCCTTCGAGAACGCAGAAGCCGGTGACCTCTTCGTGCGCAAGGCCCCCGCCTCCACCGTGGAGGTGCTGGCGCGCGCGGTCGCCTCGCTGTTCGGTAATGACGATCCGCACATCGAGGTCATTGGTGTGCGCCACGGCGAGAAGCAGCACGAGACCCTGCTGAGCTTCGAGGAGATGGTGCGCTCCTCCGACGAGGGCGACTACTTCCGCGTGCCGCTGGATGCGCGTTCCCTGCAGTACGAGAAGTACTTCGACGAAGGCATGGAGACCCGCCAGCGTCCGCAGGAGGCCTACGACTCGTCCAACACCGAACAGCTCGATGTGGAGGGCACCAAGGCCCTGCTCATGAAGCTGCCTGAGATCCAGAAGCTGATGGAGACCGGACTGTGAAGATTCTGCTGACTGGAGCCGGGGGTTTCCTCGGCTGGCACACCAGGGTCCGTTTGGATGCCCTGACCGATCATGAGGTGACGGCAGTCACCCGCGAGAACTGGGATTCCTTGGGCACGCTGGCCCAAGGCTGCGACGCGATCATCCACATCGCCGGCATCAACCGCGCCAGCGATGAAGAGGTGGAGCAGGGCAATCTGCAGCTGGCCACCGACGTGGCTGCCGCTGCTCGCCAGGCCAGTGTGGGACGCATCGTCTACGCCAACAGCATCCAGGCCGAGAAGGACAATCCCTACGGCCGTGGCAAGGCGGCTGCTGCCCGCGCCTTGGGGGACAGTGGCTGTGAGGTGGTCGACGTCCTGCTGCCAAACCTGTTCGGCGAGTACGGCCGCCCGGGTTACAACTCCTTCGTCGCCACCTTCGCGCACGCCGTCGCCCAGGACGCTCCCCCCGCCGAGGTCAACGACAACCCGATCGGTCTGCTCCACGTGCAGGACGCAGCCCAGGTGTTGATCGACGCTCTGACCGGCGCTACTGGCCAGCTGCGCCCCGAGGCACACCAAACCACCGTGGTGGAGGTGCTCGACAAGCTCAAGAGCTACCGCGAGACCTACCGCACCGGTGACATTCCCGCCCTGCTCACCGACTTCGACGTCAATCTGTTCAACACGCTGCGCGGGGCCCTGTTCCCCCAGTCCTACCCCATCGCCTTGACGCCCCACGCCGACGACCGTGGCCGTCTGGTGGAGACCGTCCGGAGCCACGGTGGTCAGGGCCAGACCTTCGTCAGCACCACGCGTCCCGGCATCACCCGGGGCGAGCACTACCACCTAGGCAAGATCGAACGATTCGTCGTGCTGGGCGGCAAGGCCCGGATCAGCCTGCGCAAGGTCTTCGGAGACGACGTGATCGACTTTGAGGTGGACGGCGAGAACCCCGTCGCCATCGACATGCCCACGCTGTGGATCCACAACATCACCAACATCGGTGAGACGGAACTGCTCACCCAGTTCTGGACCCACACCCTGTTCGACCCCGAGAACCCGGACACCTTCTGGCAGAAGGTCCGCCCGCACGAGGAGGCAGACAAGTGACGACCACGACGGCCCTGCACGCGGCCGACATCGACGATGTCGTCGCCCTGCATCGTCGGGCCTTCCCGGACTTCTTCCTCAGCCAACTGGGGCCCAATTTCCTGGCCCAGTTCTACAAGGGTTTCCTCACCGACCCGACCAGCGTCACGGTAGTGGCCCACGGTGAGGACGGACGCGTACTGGGGGCTGTGGTGGGCACCACCCAACCCGCTGGCTTCTTCAGCCGACTGCTCAAGCGTCGTCTGGTCGGTTTCGCCGCTGCCAGCGCGCAAGCAGCGATCCAGGATCCGAAGCGCATTCCGCGTTTGGCCCGCGGCATCCTGTACCGCGGTGAGGCGGGTGACCGTGTCGAGGGTGCACTGCTCTCCTCGATCTGCGTGGATCCCGATACCCAGGGCTCTGGTGTCGGACGCGCCCTCATCGACGCATGGTGCGAGGCCGCACGGCTGCGGGGTGCCCGGCACGCATTCCTGACCACTGATGCCAAGAACAACGAGGCCACCAACGGCTTCTACCAAAGCAATGGCTGGGAGCTCACCAAGGAGTTTTCCACTCCTGAAGGCCGCGCCATGAACCGCTACGAGAAGGATCTGTGATGGGCAACAAGCTCAAGGTGATGACCGTTGTGGGGACCCGACCGGAGCTGATCCGGCTGTCCCGTGTGCTGGCGCGTCTGGACGAGACCGTCGACCACGTCCTGGTGCACACCGGTCAGAACTACGACTATTCGCTGAACCAGGTCTTCTTCGATGATCTCGGCATCCGCGAGCCAAACCACATGCTCGGCGTGGACACCTCGTCTCTGGGGCGTGTGTTGGGCGAAACGCTGATCAAGACCGAGGAGATCCTCGACCAGGAGAAGCCCGACGCCCTGTTGGTGCTGGGTGACACGAACTCCTGCATTGCCGCGGTCATGGCCAAGCGCAAGCGCGTGCCCGTCTACCATATGGAGGCAGGAAACCGCTGCTTCGACGAGAACGTTCCCGAGGAGACCAACCGTCGTCTGGTGGACCACGTGGCGGACTTCAACCTCGTCTACACCGAGCACGCTCGCCGTAACCTGCTGGGCGAAGGGCTCCACCCGCGGCGGATCCTGCTGACCGGCTCCCCCATGCGCGAGGTGCTGGATCACTACCGGCCCCAAATCGAAGCGAGCGACGTGCTGACGCGCCTGCAGCTGGAGGACAAGGGATACTTCCTTGTCAGCGCCCATCGCGAGGAGAACGTGGACTCCCCCGAAAGGCTCCGCCAGTTGGTGGAATGTCTGGTCCGCGTCCATGACACCTTCCAGCTCCCGGTCTTCGTCTCGACGCATCCACGCACCCGCAAGCGCCTGGAGGCTCTTGAGGACTGGAGCGCCCCCGAAGGAATCGTCTTCCACGATCCTCTGGGATTCCACGACTACAACCATCTGCAGCTCCACAGTGCCTGTGTGCTGAGTGATTCGGGAACCATCGCAGAGGAGTCCACCATTCTGGGATTCCCGGCCATCACGCTGCGTGACTCGATTGAGCGTCCCGAGGCCCTCGACACCGCCGGGATCATGATGACTGGTCTCAATCCCGATGACGTGGAATCAGCCGTGGGTGACGTCATGGCAAGCCCCAATCCTGTGGCCTCCCCCGAGAGCCGGACTCTGCCTGCGGACTACGCCATTGACAACACCTCAGACCGAGCCGTTCGGTTCATCATGTCCACGGCCCGCCGCCACAAGAGCTGGACCGGTCTGCGATGAAGGGCTTGTCGCGAAACTCTGATCTGTACCGACGTCTGCGCGCCATTCGCTCTCACACCATCAAGACGGCCAAGCGGTGGCACGGTGTGCACCCCACGAGCTACATCCATCCCTCCTGCATGATCTCCAAGGATCTGTCCACCGAGGAATACGTCTTCATGGGCAATGAATGCTGGGTGGGCCCTCAGACCTCTATTGGCCGTTACACACTCTTCGGCCCGCGAGTGGCCATCGTCGGCGACGACCACGTGATCGATCTGCCGGGGACTCCCATGCATTTTTCGGGACGCCCCCCGCAACAATCCACCACTATCGGACGCGACGTGTGGGTGGGTTACGGAGCGATCATCCGTCGTGGGGTCACGATCTCCGACGGCGTGGTCGTGGCGGCTGGCGCCGTTGTGACCAAGGACGTCCCCGCATACGAGGTTTGGGGAGGTGTCCCGGCACGCAAGCTTCGGGACAGATTTAGCACCCAGCACGACCTCGACGTCCACGAGGCCATGATCCGTGGCCCTCTCGTTCACCCAAGCTTCGCCACACCACAATTCTCGAACCAGACCCCACTGGAAAACCCATGAAAATCCTCATCTTGACCTCCGCGCACCCGACAGATGATGTTCGGGTCATGACCAAGATTGCCGGGGGGTTCTGCGACCTTGGCCACGAGGTTGTCTGGTGCGGACCAGACACGAGCTTCTTTGACACCGCCCGGGACCCCCGCATTACTTGGCGGCTGACCGAACGCCAAAGTGGTTGGCGTGGGCGCTTGCTCAGCCTCGCCCGAAGCGCGAGAACTGCCGCGCAATACAAGGACGCCGATTGGATCTACACACCGGATCCCGATGCCGCACTCGCGGCACTCGCCGTGTCGAAGAAGAATGGAGCCAAAACACTCTTCGACATCCACGAGGATTTTCACAATGGACTTCTTCGTCGAGGAATCAAGAACGATAATCTGGCCGCCCTGGCCGGCCGAGTTGTCAACTCTCTTCTGTCATGGACGGCACGCCGCTCTAATCTCACGATTGCAGTGAGCCCAGTACTCCTGGATTTGTATACGTCATCGAATTCCGCTCGTCTTGCTGTCCTGAACACTGCTCCAGCAGATTTCTCCTCGCTGGAACGCCGGCAGCTCCACAGTAGTGATCCCCTTCGGGTGATCCATGGAAAGGCAATGTCAGGCAACGGCACACCAGCGGTGGTCAAAGCCGTTGAGCAATTGCCTGTTGATTCCAGAGTTGAGGTGCTCTTCATTGTCTCCGGGGGCCCAGGAGCAGCCCCCTTCGATGAGGAGATCACGAACCGCCTTCGCCAAGATGACCTTTCCTCGAGGGTCGTCTGCCTCGAGGGAATTCCTCATAGAGAAATGCCGGATCTCCTACAGTCTTGCGACATCGGGATGATTGCCTACGGCCGAGTCCTTGGAGAAGCCAGCCTCCCCAACAGACTGTTTGAATACATGGCCGCTGGTGTAGCTGTACTCGCCCCCAATTACTCCCCTGAGATCGTCAAGATCCTTGAAGAGAACTCTTGTGGCATGACTGCTGACTTCGAAGACAGCCAAGACATCGCAATGAAGATTCAACTCCTTTCCAATGATCCATCGGCTGTGAAGAAGATGGGAGAGGCTGGACGCGTGGCGTTTCGGGAAAAATTCTCTTGGGAAGCGCAACGGGACCGGCTCGCCGAGGCCATGGAGTCGGAGCTATGAGCGCCGTGACAACGCGTGTGGTCAAGAAGAAGCGCAACATGGTGAACTCCAGGACCCTTGAACCCAGCGGCCAGCGCGAGGCTCATGAGGATATCCACCCAAGGATCCCTGACTACCTTGTAGCTGCACCTCTCGCTGCCGCATCAACTGTCAACCTCTGGAAGCTCGAGTCCATCCGCCAAATCGTTCCCCTCGACCTGACAGTAGCCACCATGGCACCCGTGGCCATCTTCGTACTAGCCGTTCTTGCTTCCAGTCCGAAGAGGCTGCGCGCGGTCACCCCCCTGCTTATCTTCCTAGGATCTCTCCTTCCGGGACTGGCGCTGAGCAGCTTCGCCCACCCCTATTCCATGCAGAAATCCATCCAGCTGTTCACATTCATCCCCTTGTTGATGGCTGGCGGCATGCTCCTGCTGGGCAACGCGCGGCGTCAACGTGCATTCATCAACACGATAGTGGTCCTAGGCGTCGCGATTGCCATTGGCATCGAAGTGGGCGGAACCGTGGCTGCGGAGGGAAGTGAACGTGTTGGACTAGAGGACGGCAACACGATCGCACTCGCGCGCATGTGCGCTCTCGCAGTAGTGTGCCTATTGGTCTCCAGCCCACTAAAAAGGCCGACACTGCCTGCACTGGGAGCCGCAGCCCTCTGCCTTCATGCAAGCTTCATGACAGGCAGCCGGGGACCGCTGGTTGCAGCGCTCATGGGAATCACAATCGCAGTGGTCTTTGCGGCTCCTGTGGGTAGCCATCAGAACACCAACAAATGGGAGCGCCGCCTCATCACTCGTGTCCTCCCGTTGGCGGCCATGCTCACCCTTGCATGGCAGTTTGTCCAGAATTCACGCCTTGTCACTGCTTTCGGCGGAGCCTCCGATGAGGTCCGTGTACAGCTACTCCTCGAAAGCCTGAGACTGACGGCGCAGGCCCCGTGGGGCCTCGGTTGGGGGGACTTCGTGCTCCACATGAATATTGGGCTCAGGAACGATCTCCAAGGTTGGGCACAATACCCGCACAATATCCTCGCAGAGTCTTTGATGGAAGGCGGAGTCATCGCCTTCGTCGTACTTACCGTGATCTCTTGGTATGCCTTGCAGGGACTTTGGACGTTGGCCCGTGAATCACACCCAACAATGCTCGCACTATTTATCACCATTTACGGGTCGGCTCTTACTTCAAGCGACTTGACGAGCAACCGCGTTCTTTGGACTCTGATCGGCTTGGGACTGGTCTGGCGCGCCCGTGCGCATTGAGCCACACTCGCCCTGTTTCGACAGAGATTCAAATAGGTCACTGGACCTTGCATCAACGAGGTCGCCCCATGGCGTCGCGCCATTCAGCGCCATCGCTCCAGAGAGGGAGCCGCAGGGATCGATCATATATCTGTGTACCTGGCTCCACAGCAGAGGCGGCGGGTCTCGCTCCTGGCTCGAGGGGATCCAATGTGAGAGATTGCCCCGCGATCCGCCCCTCACCTGCATCAAGGAGCATCTTTGGCGAAGAATCTGCATGCCCCTTTCCGAGCAGCTGGCCTGCCGTCCATTTCCATCGCCAGTCATACTCCGAGGAATCCCCGTGAAATTGCCACCTAGGGCGCATTACTTGAATCACGGGGCTGTCTGAACCGGTGATGTTAGACAGAATCTCTCCCCCCGGGATTACTACATTACCCAGCCGTTGATCTGCATAGTCCCGAGTCGCGTGGATTCCGTCACCGTGAGAGTTCCCGTAACCTCCCTCCGAATGGCGGGCAACGATCTGGCTAGCCCCATATCCATCTATGATGCTGTTGTGCCTTGAGTTCGCCCCCCAACGCACTTGCGGCCGTTGCTGAAGGGAACCGTCTGAAGCCTCCCCCGCGAACATGGCCTCCCAACGGCAACCTTGAAAGAGATTGGAGTACCCCTCCAATACCTCTAGCTGACATTGAGTAGCTCCAGTATTCTCCAAGGCCATCCCCAAGAACCTGTTTGAATTCGGCCCAGCCCATTTCCCCGCGGACTTAGTCAGAACGATATGCCTGGTTCCGGGAGCTGCGGCAATCATGCTGGATCCGCTTCCACCTACGGCTTCATCAGAATTGTGAGTCAGCCTTCCTCCCAAGAAAGTATTGTCATTCACCCAACCCGACAGCCTGCAGGTGAGGTGCAGATTGTGCCTGTTATTGTTCAACCACCCCAGAAAGACGCGGTTGTAACAGCTTCCCAAGTTTTGAGCGCCTTCAAGTAGAACTCCAGTCTCAAATCCCGCCACCGCAGGGATTGAGATATCTGACATGTTCACATTCGTAGCACGGACGCCAACTGAACCCGAAACCTCCGACCACCCCTTCCGCTTTTTCTTGTTCGACACACTGGGCAGGAAGAAGAACCCGACCTTGACCGGATCGGGCTGAAGTGCCACGGCGACGCCGTTTCCGGTGTAATCAATCTGAAGGTCTCGAAGGTCACAGTCAGCCTGCACTACCAAGGTCTTGTCCGTCACGATATGACCTGCGGCAACAACTCGGCGATTCTTTTTGCGCCCCAATTCCATTGCCTTCATCAGGTTGGCATACGTTGCCTCCCCTTCGCTGACGGAAGTGACGTCCGACACACTAGTCTCGACCGCCCCACCGTCTTCTTTGTCTAATTGGGCGGAAACCAACCAGATGCCTGCCCCCGTCAGCCCCAGAGCGCCGAGCGAAAGAGCAGCCCTGCGACTCGTGGAGAATCTCTTGGCGTCAGAGCCAGACCCTCCACTGTCTTGCTCCTCGGCCCCAATATTGGGTGACCCTTGATCCTCAAACACGATCCCCACCTCCTTGCAGTTCTTCTACCTCTCCTCCCCCGGGAAGATCAGCCACGAAATCCAAGAGCCTCACTCTTGCCCCCTAACCGCGCGCCAAGAGATCACCCACAAAACTAGGTATGCAATTCCCATCACGCCCCCCAGGAGAGAAAGGGAGAGAACATCGGACATTCCAAGCAAGCCAGGCACCAAAACCGCCATGCAACATGCAATGAGCCTGAAAATGTCCCAGAGAAACTGCCACACCAGCTTCTTCATTACGATCAGTGTCTGGGAAAGAGGGCTTGCAACCATCTGGAAAACAAACCCCAAGGCCAGACATCGCGCATAGATACCGCTCATTCGCCATTGCTCCCCAAGCACCAACGAGAAGGCAGTTGGCCCAAGCAAAGCAATTCCTATAGCCAAGAGAGTTCCCACGAGTGCCAGTCTTTTCGATGTCCTCAGAAACAAGATTTCCAGCCCCGTCGTTTTACTTCTCTTCGCTGCGCTGAACTCTCCGAGGAAGACTTGGGCGATAGCTGTTCCGATGAGCGCTAGTGGGATCGCGAGAACACGTTGCGTCATTCCCATCCAACCAGAGGCACCCGTGCCGTGAATCGCTGCGACGAGCAACAAGGGAACTTGAAGGCCCAAGGAGTTGATCAACGCCGAGGGCATCATGAGGAGAGGGAAAGACCTGTACCGACTGATTACTCCTCTAAGCCTGGCAGGGCGTTGTGACCTCTTCGCGAAGATTGAGCCGAGAGAAACCCACAAGGAGAAGGCTCCAACCGCCTGCCCGAGCGCAAGCCCGAGCGCAAGCCCGTGAGCGCCCCATCCCAGAGCCGCGAAGAGTACCTGCCCGATTCCCGTGACGGCTCCCTGCAATACGTTCCGAGCCCCAATGGCGCCGTATTGACGGGAACGAATAGCCAATTGGTTCAGGAGAACGAATACCCCCATCAAACCGGCGATCAACGGAGCCCACACCAGTAGTTCGGGAAGAACGTCAAGCCTCGTGAGATCGACCAGGTGTCCTTTCGCGAGCCAGACGATCACCGTCCCCACGAGAGTCATTGTTGTCACAGAAGCGAGACCTGTTCGCACTAGGTCCAACGCCTCGTCATCATTCTGCGGCAGGGGCACCGCAGCCTCCAATCGCAGGGCGGAGATGCTCACCAAAGGCATGATCAAGCCATTGATGATGGCAAACATTCCGTATTCGGCTGGGAGGACCAACCGGCTGATGAGGGGAGAGCAGGCCAGGGCAATGAGTTGCCCTCCCGCCGCCCCCCCAGCGATTAGGGCAACTGACCTCTTCATGGAAGGCACTTCAGAGATCCTCTCATCCGACCTGATGGGAGTCGCGACTCCCTAGGCGCGCGTAGAGCCAGCGTGGAGCCTTGTTGAAGAATGCTCATATTGGCGTCTAGTTCCGCACATGGCGTCACTGCGCCTGCTCCAGACTGGCGAACTAGCCCCCCACAACTCCGCGCTCCAAGAAGCCCGTGTCCGCCGCCCCTCCCTTCGCGGCTGCTTATATGCCAGCAATCGAAGCACGGCGTCGAAATGCCATGCGAGCGAACACCATCCGAGAGCCAAGAGCGGAGGCACCAAGGCTGCAGGCAGGACGCCGACCTCGACTCGTGCTCCTCCGAAGCTGCGATGGCTTCGTAGATGGTCGTTGCGAGGGATTCAAACACGATGACTCTCCAGTAGGGACACCGGTGCCCCCGCACACGGTCATTGGTGCAGAGCTTGCCAGATGTGGCTCGCGAGGCGTTACTTCCACGGCTGGTGGCTCAACCCTTGCTCCATGCCGGGGCACAAGTCTGGATGCGAGACTAGGGGTATGGCTTGCATCATAGGTCCTAGCGCCGTCTTTGTGCGTCAGCTGCAGCTTCCCCTTGTCACGTCACTCTCCGAATCAGCCAGTAGCGAGAGGCTTTGGGGGTCTCTGCGCAGCTGGCAAAGGATCTCGAGGCGATTCAGCACGAGTACCCAATGCGCGAGCGGGGCGATCCTCCGGCCTGCGATGCTCAATGGCTCACAGTAGGATCTTGACCGCCGTCAAGAGATGGACGAGCGACCAAGGATTCCCGCACGATCGATGTGGAGAGAGCCTTCACCACGGCGGACGGTCCAGGGTGAGGCTGGTGGATAGCAGGGCGGAAGAGGAACCCAACGGATGTTAACCACATCCTTGGGGCGAGACGGTTTTCCCAGCCAGCTCCGAGGCATGACCTGCTTGGGCCTACCGTAGGCTGGAGCCCCCAACCGAAGGAGCACCTTGATGGCCACGCCCAAGAAGGCAGCCGCAGGCGTAGTGGGCGGCGTCATCGCTCAGCAAGCGGCGCAGCTGGCCAAGGACCCTGCTGTACACAAGGCCGTCGTCGACGGCGTGAAGCCGGCTGTAACCATGGCAGGCGAGACAGTCCGGGGGCTAAGGGGCAAGGTGAAGACCCCGAAAAAGGCCGATCCTTTCGAGCAGCTCGCGACATCCCTCGATGTCGTCGCTCACCTGATTGAGGAGTATTCCCCAGCAACAGACCCGGAACTGGTCAATGGCTGGCGCCATAAAGTTACGTCGCTGCGGAGCGCCATCCCTCTCGCCCAGGTAGACCAAGGCAAGGGCCGCAAAGCCAAGCTCAAAGACCTGCAGAGCCGCCAGAAGGCCCTACTCGATGAGGTCTACGCCGCCATCGTGGAGACTCACGCCCCCGCCCAGTAGGCCTCCAGCGCACGCTTGAAGTACCACGGGTCTTCCACACCACACAGCTCCCGGGCCGAGTGCATGCTCAGCAGCGGGATGCCGACGTCGACGGTGGTGATGCCCAGCCGGGTCGCGGTCAACGGGCCGGTGGTGGAGCCACACGGCACCGCGTTGTTGCCGACGAAGGGCTGGGTGGGCACGTCGGCCTGCTCACAGGCCCGCTTCCACAGTGCCGAACCGACGCCGTCGGTGGCATAGCGCTGATTGCCGTTGATCTTGAGCAGCGGCCCAGCATTCAGCTGCGGATGATTGTTCGGGTCATGCATCTCGACGTAGTTGGGGTGCACGGCATGGCCGGCATCCGCGCTCAGACATGAGGAACACGCCAGCATCGCGCGGTGCCCCGCCCCGGTGATGCCCAGGCCCTCCGAGAGCCGCACCAGCACGTCCTCCAGGAAGGGACCGCAGGCACCCGACCGAGTGGAGCTGCCCACCTCTTCATGATCAAAGGCGGCCAGCACCACGACGTCCTTGCCGGGCTCGACGTCCATCAGCGCACGCAGGCTGGCGTAGACGCTGGAAAGGTTGTCCATCCGGCTCGAGGCGAAGAATTCCTGGTCTGGTCCGAAGACGGCCGGCGCCTCCGTCGGGTAGGCGTAGACGTCGTGGTGCGCCAGCTCGCTGACGTCGATGCGCGCCACCCGGCAGAGGTACTCCTCGATGTCCAGGCTGGTGTCCAGCGAGTAGAAGGGCATCAGGTGACGCTGGCGGTCCAGCTTCAGGTTCTCGTTGACGCTGCGGTCCAGGTGGGGAGCCAGCTGCGCGATCCGGGCGATCGGCCCGGTGCGCACCAGGGTCACGGTGCCGTCGATGGTCACCAGCCGGCCCGCCAGCCCCAGCTCACGATCGAGCCACGAATTGTTCAATGGGCCGCCGTAGACCTCCATGCCGGCCTGCTGCCAGCCCGCGGTGGTCTTGGTGGGGTTCGGCTTGAGCTTGAAACTGGGTGAATCGGTGTGCGACCCGACGATGCGATACCCGGAGGTCTGGTCCACCTCCTCGGGCACCAGCCACGCGATCAGCGCGCCGTCGCGAATGACGAACTGGCCACCCGCCACGTGCGGCCAGGACTGCTTCTCGTCCAGTTCGGTGAATCCGGCCGCGCGCAGCTGGTCTGCCATCTGGGCGACGGCGTGGTAGCTGGTGGGAGAGGCGGTCACGAAGTCGGCAAAGGATCCGATGAAATCGAGGGCAGCGTCACTGGGCATGGGTGCATTATCCCCCAGCCGGGGTGGCGCTCAGCCGCACCACCCCGGCTTCCGCCAGCTCAGGCAATCCACTGCCCGGCGCGCAGCACGCGCTGCACGTAGAGGGTCTCGTCCAAGACCACCAGGTCTGCCCGGGCACCCGGTTCGATCCGGCCCAGATCCGGGCGGCCCACCACGTCGGCGGGGGTCAGGGTGGCGGCCCGCACCACGTCCACCAGGTCAAGCCCCGCCTGCTCGACGCAGAAGCGGATCGCCCGGTCCAGGGTCAGCGTGCTGCCGGCGATGGCTCCCCCACCGGCCAGGCGGGCGATCCCGTCGCGAACCTCGACGGCCAGCGGCCCCAGCAGGTAGTCGCCATCCTCACTGCCAGCGGCGGCCATCGCGTCGGTCACCAGCACGTGGCGGCGGGGCTTGAGCAGGGCGACGTCACGCACGATCGTCGGGTGCACGTGCACCCCGTCGGCGATCAACTCCACCACGACGCGGTCGTCCTCCACCAGGGCCGGGATCAGGCCGGGTTCACGGTGATGGATGCCACGCTCGGCGTTGAACAGGTGGGTGGCCACTCGGGCACCGGCCTCGATGGCCTGCCGTGCCTCCTCATAGGTGGCATGCGAATGGCCCGGCGCGACGATGACCCCGGCATCTGCCAGCTGGGAGACCGCCGCCAGGCCCCCCTCCCGCTCCACCGCCAGCGTCACCATGCGAATGGTGCCCTCGGCCACCTGCAACAGGCGTGCGATGTCGTCGGCCAACGGATCCTGCAGCAGCTCGGGATCATGGGCGCCGCGGTGGTGCTCCGAGAGCCACGGCCCCTCCAGATGGATGCCCAGCAGCTCGTCGTCGTGCACCAGGGGCGCCAGGGCCCTCACCTGGGTGGCCAGGTTCTCGATGGTGTCGGTGACCAGCGAGGCCATGGCAGAGGTGGTGCCGTGCTCGCGGTGCGTGGCCAGCACGGTGTGGGCCGCCTGCACACCGTCGGTGTAGGCCGCCCCGCCCCCACCGTGGGCATGAATGTCGACAAATCCCGGGGTGATGGTGTGTTGCCCCAGATCCACCACTTCGTCGGCGGCAGGGTGCGGCCCCTGCCCCACGTCCACCACCGTGCGGCCCTGGAAGATCACCCACCCGTCGTCGAGTGGTTCGGGGGTGAGGATGCGCGAGGCCCGCAGCACGGTGCGCGTGTCATTCATGGTGGCTCCCAGCAAGATCAAACATGGCTTCTTCCTTCATTGGACAGGAGATGGTGAGGGCCGGGCCCTCGTCGCTCACGACGACGACCCGGCCCGCTGTGTGTGGTGGAGCTCAGTCCATCTTGATCTCTTCGCCCGGTGCCTCACGGCCCGGGGTTCGCAGGTTCATCACCCGGATGACCAGGCTGAACAGCACGTAGTAGAGGATGAAATAACCCACCCCCACGGCCAGCAGCAGCAAGGGCTTGGTGGCGATGCCAAAGTTCAGCACGTAGTCGAACAGGCCCGCCGAGAAGGTGAATCCGTCGCGGATGCCCAGCGCGTTCACCAGCGCCAGCGAGGTGCCGGTCAGCACGGCGTGCAGCAGGTAGAGCGGCCAGGCGACGAACATGAAGGCGAACTCCAGCGGCTCGGTGATGCCGGTCAGCAGCGAGGTGAGGGCGCCGGCCACCATCAGGCCGCCGGTGTTCTTGCGGTTCTCCGGACGGGCCGAGTGCCAGATCGCCAGGGCGGCACCGGGCAGGGCGAACATCATGATCGGGAAGAAGCCGGTCATGAAGGTGCCGCCCTGGGCACCCTGGGTGGCGAAGAAGCAGGTCAGGTCGCCGTGGGCGGGGGCGCCGTCCTTGACGCAGTTGCCCATCTGGAACCACACGGTGGTGTTGAGGATGTGGTGCAGGCCCAGCGGAATGAGCAGCTTGTTGACCGTGCCGTAGACGAAGCCACCGATGACGGTGTTGGCGGCGATCCAGTGCCCCAGGGCCACCAGGCCGGCGTTGAAGGCCTTGTAGATGAAGGCCATCGCGACGGCCAGGAACATGGTGGCGAAGGAGGTGATGATGGGCACGAAGCGTCGCCCGCCGAAGAAGGCCAGGTAGGCCGGCAGCTTGATGCGGTGGTACTTCTGCCACAGGGCGGCGGCGATGATCCCCACCAGGATGCCGCCCAGCACGCCGTAGTTG
Organism: Luteococcus struthionis; assembly: GCF_048595755.1. GTDB lineage: Bacteria > Actinomycetota > Actinomycetes > Propionibacteriales > Propionibacteriaceae > Luteococcus. The sequence continues at coordinate 1,818,539 of NZ_CP184360.1, read as the reverse complement.
ATCAAGGTCTGCTCACCGTCGACGACGGGCAGCCCGATGTGAGGGCTCATGGCGCCGCAGACGGCCTTGTAGACCAGGTAGCCGACGATGGCTGCCAGCGCGGTGGAGCCATCCGACTTCTTGGCCATTCCCACGGCCACGCCCAGCGCGAAGAGCATGGGCAGGTTGTCGAAGAGCGTACCGCCCGCCGAGCCCACCACCGAGGCGACCGCATTCCAACCGGCGCCCTCCTTGCCCAACAGGTCATCCTGGCCCAGGCGCATCATCAGGCCCGCCACCGGCAGGGCCGCGATGGGCAGCATCAGGCTGCGGCCCAGCCGCTGCACCCATCCGAACCAGGCGCGGTCGGCCACCTTCTGCTTGCCCGAGTCCGCCGTGGCGCCCGAGTCTGTTCCAGCTGTGTTCACAGACATGGTTTGTCCTTTCGTGCCGCCGTCGACGGCATCTCCCCGGGTCCTTTCGTGACCCTGATGGTTGTCGTGCTCTTTTCGGGGGGGATAGGGGGTCTTGCTGGGCTCATCCGCGCATGGACGAGTCCAAACTCATGTGGATGCTGTAGCGATCGGCCCGGTACCACGAGCGAACCGACTCCAGGGGACGCCCTCGGCTGGTGGAGATCCGGTCGAAGACCAGCAGGGCCTGCCCCGGCCTGATCCCCAGCAGTTCTGCCAGCCGCTCGTCGGCGACGGTCCCCCACAGGTTCTGCTCGGCAGCATCCACCGGGCAGTCGTAGTCGCGTTCCAGGACTTCATAGACCGATCCGGACAGGTTCTTGCTGCCCAGGTCTGGCGCCAACCGGGGGTTGATCACCTGCTCCTCGTAGGCCATGGGTTCACCGTCGGCCAGCCGGATCCGGGCGATGTGCCACACGGGCTCACCGGTGTCGAAGAGCTGGGCCACCGACGCGGTGGGGCGTTGGCGGCGCACCTCGAGCACCCGGGTGGAGGGCGTGTGGCCCCGTCGGGTCATGTCCTCGGTGAAGGAGGCCAGGTGCAGGTCTGTCTGGACGGAGGGTTCGGCGACGAAGGTGCCGGCGCCCGGCCTGCTCACCAGCACGCCCTCGTGCACCAGCTCGCTGATCGCCCGGCGCACCGTGGCCCGGCTCACGCCATGGGTCGCCATCAGGGAACGCTCCGAGTCCAGGTGGGCACCGGGGCCCTGCGCCTGGGCGAACAGGCGCAGCTCGTCCATGAGGACGACGTACTTGGGCTTGGATCCCGACGTCTGGCTGGGCTCGATGGCCACGATTGCTCCCTTGCGAGGACTCGAACCGCCATGGTCCGATCCAGAATTCTTGTGGTACCGTCCGGTACGTACCAGTGAGTGTGGTCAGTCCTCGTGACAATGTCAAGTGGCCCGAGCCACACTGGTGGCCCAGCCCCAACGACGGGGCCCAACGGAAGGAAAGACCATGAGCAAGGCCGAAGCACTGCTCGCCGCCCTGGGCGGCGCCGACAACATCGAAGACCTGGAACCGTGCATCACCCGCCTGCGCACCGAGGTGGGCGATCCGTCCCTGGTGGACGAGGCCGCTCTCAAGGCCGCCGGTGCGATGGGCGTGATGAAGCAGGGACGCCAGATCCAGGTGATCGTGGGCCCCGAGGCCGACACCCTGGCCGAAGACATCCAGGACCTGATGTGACCTCCAGCCGTCAGGTCTTCTCCCCCGTCGCCGGCACGGTGCGGCCGCTCAGCGAGGCCAGCGATCCGGTCTTCGCGGCCGAGATGGTCGGCGGCGGGGTCCTGGTGGTTCCCGACGAGCAGCCCCAGGTGACCCTCTGCCCGGCCGGCGGCACGCTCGCCAAGGTGCATCCGCACGCCTTCGCCCTGACCACCAATGACGGACTGGGCCTGCTGGTGCATCTGGGCATCGACACCGTGAAGCTGAAGGGCGAGCCCTTCGAGGTGCTGTGCCCCAGCTCCGGCTCGGTCACCCGCGGCCAGCAGATGATCGCGTGGAACCCGGCCGACGTGACCGCCAGGCAGCTCTCTCCCGAGGTGCTGGTCTGCGCCATGGAGGCCCCCGCCGGCAGCATCACCTCCGAGGCCGTCGGCCAGCACGTGGAGGCCGGAGACCTGCTGTTCACCATTCCCGACGAGGTGCAGCCCCGGCAGCGCAAGAGCAGGAAGGCCTGAGCGGTGACGCGTCTGCTCGATCTGGCGGGCCACCAGCTCACCGAGCTGCGCGGCCGTGACCTGACCGAGGCCATCCGGCAGTCCGAGGGCCGGGTGGTGGCGGCCGAGGTGATCGGTGCCGTGCAGCCGCTGCTGCGTGAGGTGAGCAATGCCGAGCTGGTGGCCGCGATGGGCGCAGACCTGCTGATCTGCAACCTGTTCGACGTGCACTCTCCTGCGATCGCCGGGCTGCCGCAGTGCGAGCCCGACCAGGTGATCCGCGCACTGCAGCGGCTCACCGGACGGGTGATCGGCATCAACCTAGAGCCCTGCGGGGTGCCCGAGGGCCGCCTCGCCAGGGCCGACAATGCCCGTCGTGCCATCGAGCTGGGCGTGCAGTTCGTCGTCGTGACGGCCAACCCGGCCACCGGCGCCGACAATGCCGCCATCATCGACGGCATCGCCCAGGTGGCACAGGCTGCCGAGGGGCAACTGATGGTGGTGGGCGGCCGGATGCACGCCGCCGGCGCCTCACAGGCCGGCAGTGAGTTGGTCGACGACGCGGCGATCCGCGCCTATGTGGCGGCCGGGGCCGACGTGGTGCTGGTCCCTGCCCCGGGCACGGTGCCGGGCATCACCCCGGCGCAGGTGCACGGCCTGGTGCAGACCGCCCATGAGCTGGGCGCCCTGGCGCTGACCAGCATCGGCACCAGCCAGGAGGGGGCCGATTCGGCGACGATCCGCGCGATTGCGCTGGCCTGCAAGCAGGCCGGCGCCGACGTCCACCACTTGGGCGATGGCGGTTTCACCGGGATTGCCGATCCCCGCAACATCCACGACTACTCGGTGACCATCCGGGGCGTGCGGCACACCTGGCGTCGGATGGCGGCCTCCATCAACCGCTGAAACCGCCCGGCCAGGGCCTTCTGAGGGCTCGGGCTGGCGACGGATCGGGATGTGTGGGGAGCCGCCTCACCAGTTTTGTCAGACCCATCGTGCAGAGTGGAGCACATGGACACCACCTCACTCGTCTTGCTCCTGACCGGCCTGGCCCTGGGCCTGCTGGTGGGCGCGCTGGCTGCTTGGCAGGTGGCCCGTGCTCGCCGCGCAGAACTGGAGTCGGCGGGCCAGGCCACCTTGGCCGAGGCCCGTTCGGAGGCTGCCGCCGCCCGCACCGAGGTGGCCAATGTGCGCACCGACGCCGCCAAGGCGTGGAACCAGGTCTCGGAGATGCGCGCCGACGTGGAACGCGCCAAGGCCGAGACTGAGCGTGCCCGCACCGAGGCCGCCACCGTGCGCGCCAGCATCAGCGATGCGGAGACCCAGGTGGCGCAGGCCAATGCCCTCACCGCGCAGGCGCTGAGCGAGAAGGCCGACGTGCAGGCGCAGCTGACCGGCATGACGGCCCAGCGTGACGCCGCCGTCAAGCGGGCCGAGGAGCTGGCAGCCGATCGGGAGAGCATCGAGAACCGCTTCAAGGTGTTGTCCTCGGAAACCCTCGAGAAGCAGGGCAAGCAGGCCGACGCCGCCGCCGAGGCACGGTTGAAGGCCACCGCCGATCTGATGACGCCGGTGGCCGAGAGCCTCAAGCTGATGAATGACCGGATCAACCAGGTGGAACGCGAGCGGGCCAGCGCCACCGCAGAGATGCGCGAGCAGATCAAGTCGGTGCTCACCACCAGTGAGAACCTGCGCCGGGAGACCAATTCGCTGGTGACGGCGCTGCGCAAGCCCCAGGTGCGCGGCACCTGGGGCGAAACCCAACTCAAGCGCGTCGCCGAGCTGGCCGGCATGGTGGAGCGCTGCGACTTCGACCTGCAGACCTCCACCACCACCGAGGACGGCACGCTGCGTCCCGACATGAAGGTGAACCTGGCCGACGGCAAGGTGCTCTTCGTCGACTCGAAGGTGCCGTTGAGTGCCTTCCTGGACGCCTACGAGGCGGCCGACGACAATCTGCGCGACGCGCACCTGGCCACCTTCGCCCGGCACGTGCGCACCCACATCGACCAGCTCTCCAGCAAGCAGTACTGGAAGCTGGAGAAGAACACCCCCGAGTTCACCATCCTGTTCATGCCCAGCGAGGCCTTCCTGCAGGCGGCCCACGAACAGATGCCAGACCTGCACGACTACGCGGCACGCAAGAACATCACGCTGGCCACCCCCAGCATCCTGATCCCGCTGCTGCGAGCCGTCGCCCATGGCTGGCAGCAGGCAGCCTTGGCCGAGAGCGCCGCCCAGGTGGCCGAGCTTGGCCGGGAACTGTATGAGCGGCTGGGCAAGATGGGCCAGCACTTCGACGGGGTGGGCCGCGGCCTGACCCAGGCCGTCAAGGCCTACAACTCCACGCTCGGTTCCCTGGAGAGCCGGGTGATGGTCACCGCCCGCAAGTTCAACGAGCTCGAGGTCACCCATTCGGAGCTGCCGCAGGGCAAGGCGGTCAAGGAGACGCCCCGGCCCCTGACCGCCACCGAACTGACCCGTGCCCTCGACGCCGACGACGAGCCCGCCGAGCTGGAGGCTGGCCCCTCCGCAGCGTCCAGCGAGCTTCCCGAGCAGGCCGAACTCACCCGCCCGGAGCCGTCGCTGGACGAGCTGCTGGATGCCCAGCCGCCGGTGGTGGAGCTGGAGCAGCGTCGCCGTTCCAGCTGACGGCGAGGGCCGAGCCGCCATTGAACACGGGCCTAGGATGGCTCGGGTGACCACGCTTGCAGACCTTGCCAACTTCGTCGACGACGCTGCCCCCCGGCTCTACGGAGTGAGCGTCAGAACGCCCCTGCAACGCAATGAACGGTTGAGCGAGGCCACCGGTGCCGACGTGTGGTTCAAGCGGGAAGACCTGCAGCCGGTGCGCTCCTACAAGCTGCGCGGCGCCTACAACCTGATCAGCCAGCTGCCCAACTCCGAGCGCGACGCCGGCGTGGTCTGCGCCTCGGCCGGCAACCACGGGCAGGGCGTGGCGTGGAGCTGCGCCAAGCTCGGCATCAAGGGCCGCATCTTCGTGCCCACCACCACCCCGCGCCAGAAGCGAGACCGGATGACCGCGCTGGGCGGCGAATGGGTCGAGCTGGTGGTCACCGGTGACACCTACGACGAGGCGGCGGCCGCAGCCAAGGACTACGTCGCCAAATCCGGAGCCACCATGGTCTCCGCCTTCGACGACCCCCGCACCGCCGCCGGTCAGGGAACCGTGGCCCGTGAGATCGTCGAGCAGCTGGGCCACGTGCCCGACGTGCTGCTGGTTCCCGTGGGGGGCGGCGGCATGCTCGCGGGCTGCGCAGCATGGCTGAGCCGACGCCCCGGCACCCGCATCGTCGGGGTCGAGCCGTCCGGGGCGGCCTGCATGGCTGCCGCGCGCGCCGCCGGGAAGCCGGTGGAGCTGCCCAACATCGACACCTTCGTCGACGGTGCGGCGGTGCGCCGCGCCGGTGACGTCACCTTCCCACTGGTGCAGGAGGCCGGCGTCGAGCTGGTCCATGTGCCCGAAGGCGAGATCTGCACCGAGATGCTGGAGATGTACCAGATCGACGGCATCATCGCCGAGCCGGCCGGTGCCCTGGCCGCCTCCGCGCTGCGTTCGGCCTGGCACAGCCCAGCCGTCACCGTGGAACCCGGCCAGAGCGTCGTGGTCATCGTCAGCGGCGGCAACAATGACGTCTCCCGCTACGCGGAGATCGTCGAGCGTTCCCTCATCCAGGAAGGCCGCAAGCACTACCTGCTGGTGAACTTCCCCCAGGAGCCGGGCGCCCTGCGTCGCTTCCTGGACGAGGTGCTGGGCGTCGATGACGACATCACCTACTTCGAGTACGTGAAGCGTTCCAACCGCGACATCGGCCCCGCCCTGGTGGGTATCGAGCTGGGTGACCCCGACACCTATCCGGCGCTGCTGGAACGGATGGCCTCCTCCGGCATCACCGCCGAGGTGGTCTCCCCCGACTCGCCCTTCTACCGCTTCCTGATCTGAGACAGACAGTGGCAAGCTGATCCCACGAAGATCACGGGCGCGGGGGCGCCCCGAGCTGGACCATCCTTCTGGAGTTGCCGATGCCCCCCGCCACAGAGCCTGTCGCCACGCCCACCCGTCGGGGCCGGATCGACGCGCTCGACGGGCTGCGCACCGTGGCCGTCATGCTGGTGGTCTGCTTCCACTTCGCCGCCCCGGGGCTTGGCATCGGCTTCATCGGTGTCGACGTCTTCTTCGTGCTGTCCGGCTACCTGATCACCACCCGCCTGGCCGGTGAGGTCAGCCGCGACGGCACCATCAACCTGGTGCGCTTCTGGGCCCGGCGACTGCAGCGGCTGCTGCCGGCCGCGATGCTCGTGGTCTTCTCGGTGCTGGTCTACGCCTGGTTCGTCGCGCGCCCCTACCAGCGGCCCGACATTGGTGGTGACGTCACCGCCGCGACGCTCTACTTCGCCAACTGGCACTTCATCGACCAAGGCCTGTACTTCGCCGTGGAGGCCAGGGCCTCGGCGCTGCACCACATGTGGTCGCTCTCTCTGGAGGAACAGTTCTACCTGGCCTGGCCGCTGCTGGTCCTGGCCACTGTCGCGGTCGGCCGGGCCCTGGGGTGGCGCCGGGAACGGCTGCTGTGGCTCACCGCCGCCCTGTGCACGGTGCTGATCATGGCCTCCTTCCTGGTCACCCAGTGGTTCGTGCGGCACCCCGAGCGGCCCGACCGTCCCTACATGGGTACCGACGCCAAGGCCTTCGAGCCCCTCATCGGCGCGCTGCTCGCGCTGGCGCTGTCCCAGCCGGTGTTGCGACGCCTGCTGTTGCGCCACGCCCGTCTGCTGGGTTGGCTGGGGCTGGTGGGGGCCGTCGGCTTGCTCCCCCTGCTGCGCAATCGCGGCCACTACTACCAAGGTGGCGCCCTGCTGTTCAGCGTGGCCATCGCCGCCCTGATCGTCGCCCTGGTCTGGGCCCCGGACTTTCGGCCCGGCAAGCTGCTCGGATGGGCTCCGTTGGCCTACCTGGGCCGCATCTCCTACGGCATCTACCTGTGGCACTGGCCGCTGGCGCTCGCCTTCGACACCCACATGAGCTTCCACCCCGTGCGTGCGGCCCTGGCCCTGGCCGCGACCATCGCCTGCGCCAGCGCCAGCTATCACCTGGTGGAAAGCCCCATCCTGGCCGGACGGATGCCCGGGTGGCGCACCCCTCGCACGATCCTGACCAGCGCAGCGGTGCTGATGCTCTGCGCGCTGATGAGCGCAGCACCGCTGGGCGGCTCCTTCACCAGCCCGGCGGCCCAGGCGATCATCCCTCGGCCCGCCACCTCACCCACCCGGGTCATGATGGTGGGCGATTCGGTGCCCTACCACCTGATGGCGACGCTCGACCGGGTTGGCAGGTCACAGGGGCTGACGCTGATCGACGGCACCACCCGCGGTTGCACCCCGCTGGGCATCAACCAGCGCCAGAGCGCCAGCGACGTCGTTGGGCCGCGCTGTGCCCGAGCGGCCGACAAACAGGAAGACCGGATCTCCCAGAGCCGGCCGGGCGTGGTGATCTGGTGGTCGCGCTACGAGATCGCCCCCACCTTGCGGCAGGACGGCAGTCTGCTGGACGTCGACGATCCGGCCTTCTGGCCCGCCCAGGTGGCAGCACTGCGGCAGTCGGTGGATCGGCTCAGCGCACACGACGCCACCGTGGTGATCGTGCTCACCGAGCGTCCCAGCACCGGCATCAGGACCCGATGCACCGAGAAGTCCTGCGCGCCGCTGGTGGATCGCATGACCCAGCGCGACGAGCTGCGGGTGCACTGGAATGACCTGGTGCGGCAGGAGGCGCGTCGTGACTCCCGCATCCGCACCATCTCGGTCGAGGACGTGCTGTGCCCAGCCGGGAACCCGCCCACCCGCGGCAAGGACGCTTCGCTCTGCAATGACAGGCTCCCCTCGGGGGAACCCGGCCGCCCCGACGGCACCCACGTGAACCTCAACGGCTTCGACCAGCAGGTGGCCTCCGCCGTCCTCGGCAGGGCGCTGTCTGCGGTCCGGTGACGCCCGGGCTCAGCTTGCCGCGGCACTCTCCATGGCCTGACGGGCTCGCAGCCCACCCTTGAGCAGCGCCACCGCGTCGGCGGGCAGCCCACCGCGGGCACTCATGTCCATCGCGGCGCGACGCAGCTGGCGGTAGTCCTGGCCCAGCACCTGCCGTTCCAGACGGGCGATCTGCAAGCCCCAGGCCAGCAGCAGCGCACGCTGGTCGGCCACGCCGTGGTCGAGTTGCCGAGCCAGTTCCTGGGCCAGGCGGCGCACCCGCCCGGAGTCGGCCACCTTCTGCGCGTCGGCCTGGAACAGACCCAGCACGGTCCTGCTGCCGCGACGCACCTGACTGGAGCTGATCAGCTCGTCGAGCACGGCAAGGTCGGCGCCGCTTCGCAGCTTGCGGACGGCGGCCGTGGGCCGCTTGCCCTGGCACTTGTCGGCGGCCTGCAGGACGTGGCGCATCGCAGGGCCCAGCTCCCGGCTGTTTCCCGGAACCACGCTCAGCCGCCCGTCGTCCAGCCGGATCCGCCCCTGCAGCGCCAGCTCGGCGGCCAGCACGACGGGGACGGCATAGCTCAACGGCTGCGCATGACGGCGCCCACCCTGGTTCGGGTCGAGGGCCAAGAGCATCAGCTCGTGCGCTGCGGTGTTCTCCATGCTCACGACCCTACGGCCCGCTTGGATCGCGCAGCTCCCCCGGCGGGATGAATCCCGGGCCGTAAATGACGGCAGCCCCCGTCCGAGGAGGGACGAGGGCTGCCAGTTGCCGGGAGGCGCGGGCTCAGTACTCCTTGCCGGCCTTGCGCAGGTCCTTGCGAAGCTCCGGGGGCAGGGCAAAGGTGAGCGACTCGTCGATGATGCGCTCCTCGACGGCCTGCGGGAAGCCCTTGCTCTCCAGGTATTCCAGCACGCCGTTGACCAACTCGTCGGGCACCGAGGCGCCCGAGGTGATCCCGACGCTGTTGACGCCTTCGAGCCATTCCTCCTGGATCTCGGCGGCATTGTCGACGCGGTGGGCGGCCTTGGCCCCGGCCTCCAGGGCCACCTCCACCAGACGCACCGAGTTGGACGAGTTGGACGAACCCACCACGATCACCAGATCGGAGTGCTCCGCGATCTGCTTGACGGCCATCTGACGGTTCTGGGTGGCGTAGCAGATGTCGTCGCTGGGCGGGCTCTGCAGCAGCGGGAACTTGGTGCGCAGCCGGTCGACGGTCTCCATGGTCTCGTCGACGCTGAGGGTGGTCTGGCTGAGCCACACGACCGGCTTGTCGGTGGGCAGGTCGACGGTCTCGACGTCCTCGGGGGTCTGCACCAGGGTCATGGCATCGGGGGCCTCGCCCATGGTGCCCTCCACCTCTTCGTGACCGGCGTGGCCGATCAGCACGATGGGGGTCTCCTCCTTGGCGAAACGCTTGGCCTCGTGGTGCACCTTGGTGACCAGCGGGCAGGTGGCATCGATGGTCTTCAGCTGACGCTCGGCGGCCTGCTCGTGGACCATCGGGCTCACGCCATGGGCGCTGAAAACGACGGTGGCGCCCTCGGGCACCTCGTCGAGCTCCTCGACGAAGATGGCGCCGCGCTTCTCGAGCGTCTCGACGACGTGCTTGTTGTGCACGATCTGCTTGCGTACGTAGACGGGGGCGCCGTACAGGTCCAGCGCCTTCTCGACGGTGATGACGGCGCGGTCGACCCCAGCGCAATATCCACGCGGGGCGGCGACGACGACGTGCTTGGCAGATTCGGTCATGCCCCAAGTCTAGGCGTGCTCCACTGAACCCCTGCTGAATCGCGCCCGTCGGGGCCTGTTCGTCCGCAGGGCCGGGCAGCACCGGGCGGGTGGACGTTGGGCCGCACCACGCCGGAACTGTCGGTTGCGCCGTCTAGGGTGAACACCATGGCAATGCAGAGCTCCCCGGAACAGCCCCTGGCGCTGGGCCGCGTCGTGCAGGCGGTCAAGGGCTGGGTGGAACGCTGCGGCGCGGTGTGGGTGGAGGCACAGGTCATCCAGATCAACCGTCGGGCTGGCAGCTCGACGGTCTTCATGACGATGCGCGACACCCTGGCGCAGACCTCGGCCTCCATCAGTTGCTCCACCGCGGTGCTCGACGCGGCAGGACCGCTGACCGAGGGCACCACGGTCACGGCGTGGATCAAGCCCACGGTGTGGACCAAGAATGGCGCGTTGAGCTTCGAGTGTCGCGAGATCCGCATCGCCGGCGAGGGCCGTCTGCTGGCGCAGCTGGAACAACGCAAACGGATGCTGCAGGCGGAGGGCCTGTTCGAGCCGATGCGCAAGAAGCGGTTGCCCTTCCTGCCGCGCACGATCGGCCTGGTCACCGGCGCCAACTCGGCCGCCGAACGTGACGTGCTCACCAACATCGCGCTGCGCTGGCCCGCCGCCCACGTCGAGGTGCGCCACGCCTTGGTACAGGGCCCCAAGGCTGCCGCCGAGGTGATGCAGGCACTGGCCGAGCTCGACGCCCATCCGGGCGTCGACGTCATCATCATCGCCCGCGGCGGTGGATCGCTGGAAGACCTGCTGCCCTTCAGCGACGAGGGCCTGGTGCGTGCCGTGGCCGCAGCCCGCACCCCGGTGGTGACCGCCATCGGTCACGAACCGGACGTGCCGATCGTCGACCTTGCCGCAGACCTGCGGGCCTCCACCCCCACCGACGCCGCCAAGCGAGTGGTGCCCGACGCCCAGGAGGAGTCGGAGCGGGTGCGGCAGGCGCTGGGTCGGATCCGTTCGGCGGTGGTGAACCGCTTGCAGAACGAGCAGCACCAGCTCAGCCAACTGCGCAGCCGGCCCGTGCTGCAGAACCCGACGGCCAGCTTCGATGTGCACTACGACCGGTTGGAGACCCTGCGGCTGCGGCTGGCCCGCGCCGTCGACCAGACGCTGCAGCAGCAGGCGACGGCCGTGGCCCACGACCTGAGCCGAGTACGGGCCATGAGCCCCAAGGCCACCCTGGAGCGTGGCTACTCGATCCTCGCCGACGGCGAGGGCAATTCGGTCACCTCGATCCACGAGGTGGACCTGGACGACGACGTGATGGCCTATCTGGCCGACGGCAGGCTGGTGCTGGGCGTGCGCGGCGTCGACGACCCCACCGGCAAGGCCAGCGCCAGCCTGGACGACTTCGAGAACCTCGAGTAGGAGCAAGCATGAGCCCCAACACCGCACCGACCAACCCGACACCGAACGACCAGACACCCAACGGCCAGGCCCAGGGCGGCCAGCCCGAGTTGAGCTACGAGCAGGCCCGCGAGGAGCTCGCCGAGGTGGTGCGCAAGCTGGAATCCGGCGGCGTGCCGCTGGCCGACTCGATGGCGCTGTGGGAGCGCGGCGAGAAGCTGGCCGCCATCTGCCAGCAGTGGCTCGACGGCGCCAAGGCGAAGGTGGACGCGGCCCGTCAGGCCAGCGTCGAGGCGAACGCCTCCACCGCCTCGTAGGACGCATCGCCGCAGACCACGGTGGTGGCGGGCTTGTTCTTCTCCACCACGTTCACCAGGCAGCGGCTGCGCTCGTCCTCGGTGATCATCCGGGTCCATTCGCGGCCGATGACGCTCGACTTGCCCTCTTCGATGCCCTCACGGGTGACGTTCTTGACGAAGGCGCGCTGGTTGGCGCCCGGACGCTGCTTCACCTCGAAGTAGACCTTCTCGGGGCTCAACAGCCCCAGCTGCAGCTCGTCATTGGTGTAGCGGGCGCGCACCGGCTTCCAGTCGGCGGGCAGATTCTGGGGCGAGAGCACCTCGTAGGGCGCCTCCTCGCTCGCCGACTCCACCACCGCCGCCAGCGGCGCCACCGGCACCTCCGGCTCCTCGGGGATGCGGGAGAACATCGCATAGATCAGTGCCGCCGGCACCAGGATCACGGCAAGGGAGATCAACATGTCGCGGCCCGTGGCCCTCTGGTTACGCACCGCTGCATCCTACGTGGTCTGCCCTCGTGCGCCCATTTCCTGTCCCACGGCCCCAGTCCGACGCCCCAGCCCCAAGATCACCAGGCCCGGGAACCCACGGGCCGCAGCCTGCACCGATGGTGGTGACGACTGCGACCCGTGGTGGCTGTCTGCGGCAGGTTCAGCCGATGTCCTCCAGCATCTGCGTCACCAGGGCGGCGATCGGCGAGCGCTCCGAACGGGTCAGCGTGACGTGGGCGAACAGCGGGTTGCCCTTCAGCCGTTCCACCACCGCGGCGATGCCGTCGTGGCGCCCCACCCGCAGGTTGTCGCGCTGGGCCACGTCGTGGGTGAGCACCACGCGGGAGTTCTGCCCGATGCGGCTCAGCACGGTGAGCAGCACATTGCGCTCCAGGCTCTGGGCCTCGTCGACGATCACGAAGGCGTCGTGCAGCGAGCGGCCGCGGATGTGGGTCAGCGGCAGCACCTCGAGCATGTCCTGGGCGATCACCTCGTCGATGACGTACTTGTTGGTGACGGCGCTGAGGGTGTCGAAGACGGCCTGACCCCACGGCGCCATCTTCTCGTTCTCGGTGCCGGGAAGGTAGCCCAGGTCTTGCCCGCCCACGGCGTAGAGCGGCCGGAAGACCACCACCTTCTGGTAAAGCCGCTGCTCCAGCACCGCCTCCAGACCGGCGCACAGCGCCAGGGCGCTCTTGCCGGTGCCGGCACGCCCGCCCAGCGAGACGATGCCCACCTCCTGGTCGAGCAGGAGGTCCAAGGCGACGCGCTGTTCGGCGGAACGCCCGTGCAGCCCGAAGGCGGCGCGGTCGGAGCGCACCAGCTTCACCTTGCCGTTGGGCAGCTTGCGGCCCAGGGCGCTGCTGCCCCCGTCGCCCTGCAGCACCAGGCCGGTGTGGGTGCAGAACTCGGCGGTCTCCAGCAGCTCCGCCTCGCCGTTCTCGTAGAGGGCGTCGATGGCGGCATTGGGCACCTCCACTTCGCGCATGCCGGTCCAGCCGGATTCGATGGCCAGCTCGGCGCGGTATTCCTGTGCCTCGAGCCCCACGACGGAAGCCTTGACCCGCATCGGCAGGTCCTTGCTGACCACGACGACGTGGTTGCCCTCGGCGGAGAGGTTGATGGCCACGGCCAGGATCCGCGAATCGTTGTCGCCCAGCCGGAAGCCGGCGGGCAGACGCGCCGGGTCGGTGTGGTTCAGCTCGATGTGGAGCGTGCCGTGCTGGTCGTTGACCACGACCGGTTCGTCCAGCCGACCGTTGTCGACGCGCAGGTCGTCGAGCAGACGCAGGGCGGTGCGGGCAAAGTAGCCCAGCTCGGGATGGTGACGCTTGGCCTCGAGTTCGGCGATCACGACGATGGGCAGCACCACATGGTGTTCGGCAAAGCGCAGCAAGGCACGCGGGTCGCTGAGCAAGACCGAGGTGTCCAGCACGTAGGTCTTGAGGGCGGCGCCGGCGGCCTGCTGGGCCAGGGTCTGCTCGGAGGGCTTGAGCACGGGAGCTCCTTCACTGTGAAGGGGCCGACCCTGCAAGCCGACCCCTTGTCTCGATCAGGGAATCGGTTGTCGGTCCGGTGGACGCACACTGCCGGCGCTGGAGCCAGGTGCTCCCGGGCCATTCGCGGGTCCGTCCATGTCCCTCACGCTATGCGGCCGTGGACGGTGCCCCAGCACCGGCGCCGCTGGCTTCACCGACTGTTCATCGCGGCTTCGCCGGGCGCTTCCCCTCCCCCGTCCCAGCGATGAAGGCCAACCACCGGCCCGCTCCAAGGACTGTCGGCGGCCGCTCCTAGAGTGGGCGCCATGACCAAGCTGCCCGATCACCTGCGCCTGCGCTGCACCCCGAATGCCCCCGCCGATTCGGTGGTGACCAGCGGAAATGCCCGCTTCACGGTGCTCACCGAGCGTCTGGTGCGGCTCGAGTACTCCCCCAACGGCATCTTCGAGGACCGCGCCACGCAGACCGTGGTGAATCGTGCCTTGCCCACTCCCAACTTCCGGGTGCATCGCGACGGCGACCGCACCCAGATCATCACCGACTTCTTCCACCTGGACCACGCCGGCGGCCCGTTCACGCCCCAGACCATCAACGTGAAGGAGCTCACCGGGGGCTACCACTCCATCTGGCGGCCCGGCGAGGAGGCCGACAGCGCCTTCGCCGAGCTGTTGGGGCTGCGCACCCAGCTGGGCGGCACGGCCCGCACCCTGGATGCCGTCGACGGTGCGACCGAGCTGGAGCCGGGCGTCGCCAATGCACTGGGCATCACCAGCCTGGACGATTCCACGTCCTTGGCGCTCGACGACGAGGGCTGGGTGCAGCAGCGCCAACCAGGCTCGCTCGACGTCTACGTCTTCGCCCACGGCCGTGACTATGCCGCCGCGGTGGCGGACTTCTACCGCATCACCGGCCCGCAACCGGTGCTGCCCCGCTACGCGCTGGGCAACTGGTGGAGCCGCTACCACGCCTACACCCAGGCCGAGTACCAGGCCCTGGTGGAGCGCTTCGAGGCGGAAGGGCTGCCCTTCAGCGTCGCGGTGGTGGACATGGACTGGCACCTCACCGACATCGATCCGCGCTTCGGCGCCGGGTGGACGGGTTACACGTGGAATCGGGAACTGTTCCCCGACCACGTCGGTTTCCTGCGCTGGCTGCACGAGCACGGCTTGCGGGTCTCGCTGAACGTGCACCCCGCCGAGGGAATCCGGGCCTTCGAGGAGCAGTACCCGGCGGTGGCACAGGCCCTGGGCATCGATCCCGCCTCCGAGCTGCCGGCCACCTTCGATGCGGCCAGCCAGGACTTCTGGAATGCCTACTTCACCCACGTGCACCACCCGATGGAGGACGAGGGCGTCGACTTCTGGTGGCTGGACTGGCAGCAGGGCAGCCACTCCCGCATCCCCGGGCTGGACCCGCTGTGGATGCTGAACCACCTGCACTTCCTGGACTCCGGCCGCGACGGCCGCCGCCCGCTGACCTTCAGCCGCTATGCCGGGCCGGGCTCGCACCGCTACCCCGTCGGTTTCAGCGGTGACACGGTCATCAGCTGGGCTTCGCTGGACTTCCAGCCCTACTTCACCGCGACCGCCTCCAACATCGGTTACGGCTGGTGGAGCCATGACATCGGCGGCCACATGTTCGGGGTCAAGGACGACGAGCTGGCCACCCGCTGGGTGCAGTTCGGCGTCTTCAGCCCGGTGAACCGGCTGCACGCCTCCAATGGTGTCTTCAACGGCAAGGAACCGTGGCGTTTCACCCCCGAGGCGGAACGGGTGATGGGTGACTTCCTGCGGCTGCGGCACCGGCTGGTGCCGTGGCTGTTCACCGAGAACGTGGTGGGTTCGCAGGAGCTGCGTCCACTGATGCGGCCGCTGTACTGGACCGAGCCCGACGAGGTGTCCGCCTACCGGGCGCGCAACCAGTACTGGTTCGGCCGTGACCTGTTGGTGGCCCCGATCACCGAACCGGTGGAGGCCGGCACCCAACAGGGCAGCGTGCAGGCCTGGCTGCCCGAGGGCCGGTGGGTGGACTTCTTCACCGGCCTGTCCTATTGCGGTGGCCGCGCGGTGACGATGCACCGCGGCGTGGACAGCATCCCGGTGCTGGCCCGGGCAGGCGCGATCGTCCCGCTGACGGGCGAGGACGAGTTGCGGGTGGAGAATCCCACCAGTCTGGAGTTGCGGATCTTTGCCGGTGCAGACGGCAGCTACACCCTGGTGGAGGACGACGACCGTGCCGAGCCGCGCACGGTCCGCACCCGCTTCGACTACGAGCAGGCTTCCGGCCGGGTGCTGATCCACCCGGCCGAGGGCGAGCTGGACGTGGTTCCGACCACCCGCCACTACCGGCTGGTGCTGGTGGGCGCTGGCCCGGAGCAGGTGATCGAGCTGGGTCAGGTGGTGACCGCCGAGGGGGCCGAGGCCCACTTCGAGGGCAGCCGCGAGCTGGACAATCGGGTCGACGAGCGCATCTTCACCTTCTTGGATGCCGCCCAGATCCAGATCCTCACCAAGGAGCGCGTGCTGGAGCTGCTCACCAGGCACCGCTCCCCTGCCGCGCGCCTGGCGGCGCTGTCGGAGATGCCGGAACTGGATGCCGCGACGCTGGGGGTGCTGCGCGAGCTGCTGCTGGCCGAGGTCGACTGACCTCCCGCGGGGACGAGCCGCTGGGCTACCAGGCCACCAGCTGGTCGGCGTCGAACTCCCCGTCGGGCCACACCGCGCGCACGATCCCGGCTGCCGCCAGCGCCTTGCGGCAGCCGGGGCAGGGCTCGTCGGTGATGTAGGCGGTGGCGCCCTTGGTGTCTCGAGTGGCGAAGAGCAGCGCATTCACCTCGGCGTGGATGGCGATGCAGAAGCCCGGCGTGCCGGGACGGTCGTAGTCGCCCAGGCCCGGCACCTGGTCATAGGAGAGCTGCCCGCGCGGGCAGGCACCCTCCAGGCAGTCGGGCCGTCCCGGGGCGGCGCCGTTGTAACCGGTGGCGATGATGCGCCGGTCGATCACCAGCAGCGCCCCGACCCGTCGCCGGGTGCACTTGGCCCGCGCGGCGACGGCCTGGGTGATCCCCAGGAAGTAGTCGTCCCAGCCGGGGACGGTGACGGCAGCTGGCTGATCGGTCATGGCGCAATCCTAGGGGCCCTCCACCCAGCCCGCCGAGGAAGCGCGGGCACTGCGGTGCAGCCGGTGTGCGAGGCTGGACAGTGGACGTGAGGAGGCCACGGATGCAGCACGAGGCGATCGTGATCGGGGCTGGCCAGGCCGGTCTGGCCACCGCCTACTACCTGGCGCGGGCGGGCGTCGACCACCTGCTTCTGGACGACCAGCCCGGCCCGGGCGGTGCCTGGCGCCACGTCTGGCCCTCGCTCACGCTGTTCTCCACGGCCGGCTTCTCGAACCTGCCCGGGTGGCCCATGCCACCCCATGAGGGTTTCCCACCGGCCTCCCACGTCGTCGACTACCTGGGCGCCTATGAGCAGCGCTACCGGCTCCCCGTGGAGCGGCCGGTGACGGTCACGCGGGTCGAGCGCGTCGGGGAGCAGTACCTGGTACACAGCGCGCAGCGCAGCTGGCAGGCCGCGCAGGTGGTGGCCGCCACCGGCACCTGGCGAGCGCCCTTCGTGCCCACACTGCCCGGCAGCTTCTCCGGTCGGCAGTGGCATTCGGCGAACTATCCCGGTGTGGAGCCCTTCCGGGGCACGCGGGTGGCAGTGGTGGGTGGCGCCAATTCCGGGGCGCAGATCGCCGCCGAGCTCACCGAGGTGGCGCAGGTCACCTGGTACACCCGCCACCCACCACGCTGGATGCCCGACGACGTGGACGGGCGGGTGCTCTTCCAACGCAACCGGGAGCGCGCCCTGGCGATCGGGCGGGGTGAGCCCGATCCGGGGGCCGACTCCGAACTGGGCGACATCGTCGTGCTGCCACCGGTGCGTCGCGCGCGCGATTCGGGCGCGCTGCGGGCCACCCCCATGGTCACCTCGCTGGACGAGGTGGAGGCCGACCACCTCATCTGGTGCACCGGTTATCGTCCCGCCCTGCGGCCGGTGCGGCACCTGGTCAAGGACGGCCAACCGCTGCACCCGGGGTTGCACCTGGTGGGTTACGGCGACTGGGCGGGGCCGGGATCGGCGACGATCACCGGGGTGGGCCCCCATGCCAAGCGGGCAGCACACGCCGTGGCCGAGGCGCTCGGCTACCCGGTGCCGGGGCGCCCCACCGGGCAGGCTCAGATGCCGAAGTCGTAGTCGTCGTAGGAGCGCGGATCCTCGATCGGTTCGGCGTGGATCATCACGTGCAGGTCTGGGAAGGCCTCGACCAGCGCGTCGGTGATGTCCTCCACCAGGTCATGCGACTGCTGCACCGTCCACGCACCGGGCACGAGCAGGTGCATGTCCATGAACCGACGATGCCCCGATTCGCGGGTGCGCACGCCGTGGAACATGACGTGCTCGCTGGTGAAGCTCTCCAGGATCTCGCGGATGCGCTGGTTGTCCTCCTTGGGCAGGCTGACGTCCATCAACCCCATGCCCGATTCGTGCATCAGCTTCCACCCGGTGAACAGGATGTTGACGCCCACCGCGAAGGCGACGATCGAGTCCAGCCGCACCCAGCCGGTCAGCGCCACCAGCCCGACGCCGACCACGACGCCCACCGAGGTCCACACGTCGGTGAGCAGGTGTTTGCCGTCGGCCACCAGGGTCATGGAGCGGTACTTGCGTCCGGCCCGCAACAGCACCCACGCCACGGCCCCGTTGAGCAGCGAGGCGGCCACCGAGATCACCAGTCCAAGGCCCACCTGTTCGAGCGGCTGTGGTGCCAGGAAGCGCTGCACGGCGCTGAGCATGATCACGCCGGCGGCGATGAAGATCAGTGCGCCCTCCACCGCGGCGGAGAAGTACTCGGCCTTGCTGTGACCGAAGTTGTGGTCCCGGTCGGGTGGCTTGATGGAGACCCGCAGGGCGATCAACGCCACGACGGCGGCGGCCAGGTTCACCAGCGACTCGGCGGCGTCGGAGAGCAAACCCACCGAACCGGTGATCCGCCAGGCGGCCGTCTTGAGCGCAATCGTCGCCAGGGCCGCGGCGATCGACAACCAGGCGAATCGGGTCAGATCCACCGGGGCCGAAACTCGGTTCGGAGAGGTTTCCAACGAAGTCACGGCTGCCATTGTGCATCACCGGCGGGGCGCTTCCGCCAGGCGGGTGCAGGGGTGCCATGACTTGCCCCGGAAACCGACGCTGGAGGGCGCAGCGGTGACTGGCCGGGTGTCTAAGCTGGGTGGCATGGCACGGCGATCATGGCTCGGTCTTGGCTCCCCGCGCAGTCTGGGCCGCCCTGGGCGCGAGGGCCTGGTGCTTTCCGGTGGTGGCTCCAAGGCGAGCTTCCAGCTGGGCGCCCTGCGCTACCTTTACGAGGTGGCGGGCATCAGCCCGGAGGTGATCGTCGGCACGTCCGCCGGATCGATCATCACCGCCCTGCTCGCCCAGTCCAGCGACCGCGACGTGCAGACCACCGCGGTGCGGGATCTCGAGCAGCTGTGGCTGGGCATGCACCGGCAGAGTGACATGTTCACCGAGCGCACCTGGTTTCGTCGTTTCCGGGCGCGCGGCCCCGAACTGTTGGCCCTGCTGCAGAGCCAGTCCGGACGCGACCAGGAGGCCAGGGAGCGTGGCTGGCTGGGTACCTCGCTTCCCAAGCTGCAGCTGCCCTTCACCCGCGGGGTGCACCTCGATCCCGAGGACGAGCCGCAGGAGTCCGACGAGGCCGAACCGCTGGACAGCGTCGAGGAGGCCCACGAGGAGCTCACCGGCCAGTTGGAGACCTTGGCCATGGCCACCCTGGACCCGACGGTGAACCGCCCCGACCTCAGCCCCGGTCAGGTGATGACCGTGCTGGCCGGGTTGAGCCGCATGAAGGGCGTCGGCAATGACCTGGGGATCATCCTGTCCGGCGCCGAACGCACCCGCTCGATGTACATTCCCGGGCCGATCCTGCGCGAGCTGCTGGGTGAAGGCGGGCTGTTCGACTCCTCGCGGGTGCCGACCTCGGGCGTCGTGGTGCGGATCGCGATGGTGGGGTTGGAATCGGGCGAGCTGCGCTTCATGCGTGAGGACGGCCGCCTGGTGGACCGCGACGACGTGCTGCAACCCGGTGAGGTCTACGACATCTCCCGGGGCGTGCTGGCCTCGTGCTCGATCCCGACGGTCTTCGCCCCGGTCCCGCTGGACGACGAGCACTTCGTCGACGGTGGCGTGCGCGAGAACCTGCCGGCCGAGATGGCGATCGGCCCGCTGGGCTGCACCACCACCTGGGTGGTGACCTCCAATGCCCCCGGCGTCCGACCCAGTGACAGCTACGCCAACAAGGACATGTTCGCCATCCTGATGCGCTCCACCGAGATCCAGTCCGACGAGTCCGAGCGCGACGAGGTGGCCTATGCCCGCAGTGCCGGTGCGATCGTCATCGAGCCGGAGTTCGACGTGCACGATGCGTTGACCATCGATCCGGGGCTGCTGCGCATCAACCGCGACTACGGCTGGATGCGCGCTGCCGAGACCCATCTGGGCGCCACCACCGCGGAGCAGGCCCTCACTCGCAGCATCATCACCGCCCGACGTCGCAGCTGGGAGCTGGAGCGCGACTACCTGGTCAACGACGGCCAGCTGGACGAGCGGGAGTTGCTGCTGTTGGCCCGGCTGAAGTTCGACCTTCGCGAGCAGGTGCCGAAGGTGCGCCCCGGGATCCTTCCCGAGGGTTCGCACCTGTGGTGGCAGCACTGGGAACCCCACTCCATGGATCCCCAGATGGATCCGCCGTGGATGGTGTGAACCCGGTTTCACGCACGTGCGCCTGTCGGGTGGCCCTGCCCCGGGTCGCTAGACTGGCCGATGCGCCCCTATAGCTCAGCCGGCAGAGCAGTGGACTTTTAATCCATGGGTCCTGGGTTCGATCCCCAGTGGGGGCACAGCTTCCGGGAGGTGCGATGACGGGTTTCCTGCTGGTCCTGGGCGTGGGCTTGGCGCTGTTGGCCGTGGCCGCTTGGCGGGACCGGCTTTCACGCCGCACCGCCCAGACCACCGTCGGGGCGCCGCTGGAGTGCTTGGAGCCGCCCTCGCTCGCCTCTCCCTCCGAAGCCCAGCGGGCCGCGCTGACGGACTTCTGTTCCCGCGCCCTGCGTCTTGATGCCCGGTTGGGCGATCCGCGCTTCGGTACCTGGGATGACCCGCCGACGCTGGAGCTGGCCCCGGCCGAGGTGCTCTGTTGCCCCGAGGGCGTCGGCAGCCAGCGGGAGTTGCTGCCCAGCATTGCCCGGGCGCGCGGCAACCAACGCCCCCTGCTGCTGGCCTGCCCCAGCCTGCCCGACGACCTGGTGGCGGTCCTGTCCGCGGGACGGGCCCGTCAGGTCTTCTGGCTTCGGGCTTCCGCCGCGGTGTGCGGCCAGATCGCCGAGGCCTGCGGCGGTGAGGTGGTCGGACGTGCCGATCTGCAGTCGGGCGCCGCGACGGCCGCACACGGCGAGCTGGCCCGCGTGGTGGCCACCGACGACGGGTGTTGGCTGGCCCGTGAGAGCTGAGCGTCGCCCCCGTCGCGGAACCGGGTTTTGAGCCCACGCCCCGAACCCCCTAGACTTGCCCGGTCGGGTCCCCATCGTCTAGCGGCCCAGGACACCGCCCTTTCAAGGCGGCAGCGCGGGTTCGAATCCCGTTGGGGATACAACACAGAAGAAGCCCCTGACCAGGCATGACGCCAAGTCAGGGGCTTCTTCGTTGTCCGGGACCAGTGGCCGCGGTACGCATTTGGTACGCATCAGCCGGGCCCGAGCAGAGCGTCGAGGCGGTCGACGGCCTCGTCTGCGAACAACCCGCCGTACCTCGTCAGGGTGAACGCTACCGAATTGTGGCCCGCCCATTCGGAGACTTCCCGCACATTGCATCCAGCCGCGACGAGGATCGCCACGAAGCTGTGCCGCAGCCCGTGGAAGGTGAAACCGTCCAGCCCTGCCGCGTGCACCGCCGGACGCCACACGTGCCGGCCGAAGGTCCCACGAAACAGCGGTCCCCCGTGCGTGCCGGTGAAGACCAGGTCATCGGCGCCGGGCCCGACGAAGGTGTCCAGGTGTTCCTCGATCCGACGCATGACCGCGCGCGCCACCGGGATGGAGAGCTTGGAACGTCGGGTCTTGGGCTCCTGGCCCAGGTGCACAACGCCATGCACCTCCACGGCGGTGTGCTCGACGATGATCCGCGAGCGCGTGGCGTCGATGTGCGAGCGGGTCAGGCCGACAGCCTCACCCCACCGAAGTCCCGCATACCCGCCGACCAGGACCAGAGCCTTGTAACTGGTCAGGCATGGCATCGACGAGTCGTTCCAGCTCGCGCTGGGTGAGGAAGTGGGGCGTCTTGGCCCGCTCGGTGGGGAGGTTCACGCGAATCGCAGCATTGAAGGAGATCCGCCGGTCGTCCACGGCTGCCTGCAGGCACTGGCGCAGGGCGAAGACAGCCTTGCGTACCGTAGCGGCAGAGTAGCCGTGACCCATGAGCTCCTGGACCCATTCGGCAATGCGCGCGCTGTTGATCCGTCGCAGGGGCACGTCACCGCACGTCGGCAGCACCTGCTTGGCCATGGTGGTCTCCAATCGCGCCCTAGTGGTCGGGCGAAGGTCGTGGCGGGTCTGCACCCAAGGCTCTGCCCACTGCCGAAACGGCATGTCACCGCGGCGAGGGTCGAGCCAGCGACCTTCCTGCAGCTGCATCTCGATCTCGGCTCGACGACGCTCGGCATCCAGGGCACGGACGAAGGACTCTGCGTGTTCCTGTCCGGCCCCGTCGCGATAGCGCACTCGATAGCGGACGGTTTTGCGGTCCTTGCCACCGACCGTGGTCGACGTGCGCTCCACACGATCTACGTAGGCCACGTCAGGCGACCTTGGCCACGTCGGCCCGGCCTTCCAACCAGGTGTTCACCTCAGCCAGACGAAAGCGGACGTGGCGTCCGACCTTGTAGCCGCGGGGCCCCTCGCCCCGGTAACGCCAGGCGTAGATGGTGGGCACCGGTACGCCGAGCAGGCGGGCCAGATCGTCGATGGTCAGCAGGGGTTCGATGGTGGTCGCGGACAGTCACACACAGCACCCACGCCTACGGCGATAACACTGACTAGCCGGAACGCCCTGATCCACTGTAAAAACCCATCAAGTAGATACGCTCCCACCGCGAAAACTTCACCTGACAAGTACAACAAAAGAGCCACAAGAGGCCATTTGACGCCAGCCAGCATCCTTGGACTCTTGGAGATAGCGCTCCACCCACTTGCCCCGGTCAGAATAATTGATAGTTTCTCTATCAACAACAACCCAGGGAATTTCGGGAAACTCTACTCCGCCTGGCATAGAAACGTTGAGGTCCGGGCGCAACTCGCGAACGGGACTGTGACCTATCGACAAGTAGGGCGTTAGATAGGCGTCGGCGACCACGCCCTCGCCTTGCGGGATCAAAGCACTCGCACACCGGGCATTGTCGGCTCGCTCTGCCTCCGATGCCGCGAAGAGGGCGCGTGGGAACCGAGCGCTCATGAGCGTCACGGCCAAACATCCCACCAGAACCATACTCCACAAGCGGGTAGAAATACGAGGATATCTGCACAATACGTCAATTACACCAGCAATCAAAATAACCGCTAGAAGCATATTATAATGGTACCCAAGACTGGAATACTCTGCCTGCGACGTAAGAGCACGCGAAGCGATATTTGGAACAACGGCCAAGATGAATGGCGAAAACGGTGCCAACAGACCGGTCCTCAACACGAGCACTCCCAACATAATGGAGAGCGACCCAGGATGGATCAGATTCGAGACGACGTTTTCCTGTAGAACATCCGGATCCATGGGGATCTTTCCTCCGTACGCCCAAGGCCCCCGGGCGAAGTAGGGAATAAAGACTCGCATACAAAGAATCGTCCACACAAATCCGCCAACGAATAGAATCCCACCAACCGATTTTCGATTCCGAACCCACGCAACCAGTCCCAATCCCATCACAATCAGCCCAGCGTCCTCCTTGGCAAGAAGAAAAAGCGAAGACCAAAGAATTAGAGACCTCATCCTATCCAGCAGCAGACTGCGGCAGGCAAGTGCCAGAATCGGCAAAGCAAGGGCTACCTCATGAAAGTCAAAGAATGCCCCGCCCTCAATGCCAGGAGAGACCCCAAACAACAGGCCGACTAAAATCCCGCCTGACAATGCCTTGGGCACACTCCAATCTGCGAGTTCACGGAGCGCTTCGCATCCCGTGAAACACAAAACAGCCGAAGCGACCCCAATAGCCACCGCCTGAACCCACAGGAGAGATAATGGAGTTGGCCATATCTTGTAGATCGGTCCAACGACTGCAATGATAGGATGGAAATGATCCCCCCAAAGAATATAGTCATTCCCTTTTACAGAAGACCGAGGCAGATTGCCATTAGCCATGGACTCCGCCGCCTGGGAAAAGATTGTTAAATCAATACCACTGCGAAAGTCCCTAAACAAGGCGTAGCTCACGTACGCCCACAGAGACGCAACCACAAGCATCACTGCCACTGCTGCAGCGGCGAATGCAAAGCGATACGATCGCGCTAACTCCCGAAGTCTGTAGCTCACTCCACTAGTATATCTTGCATGCGCCATTTATCGGCCACTGGCTTCAGCAAACCGAGACAGATCCGACTGGAGAGAAGTGATCTCCTTTCGATTATTTTCGATGTAACGCCTGACAGACAGCGACAACCATCCCCCGTAGCCAGCGGAGTTTCGTCCTAGTCGCACTCGACCCCGCTTTGCCCTTTCAAGGCGGCAGCGCGGGTTCGAATCGCGTTGGGGATACAGCGTTCAAGAAGCCCCTGACTGGCAGCCATGCCGGTCAGGGGTTTCTTCGATTCGCAGTGGTCCCGGATCAGCGCGCCGGGTAGGCCTTCGGCAGCCTCATGCCACGCTCGTCCATGACCTCGCGCAGCACGTCCGGGTAGTCCGTGATGAGACCATCGATCCCCATGTCCACCAGGGCTTCCATGGTTTCCCGGTCATTGCTGGTCCACGGAATCACCTTCAGCCCAAGCGCGTGGGCCTCGGCGACCATCTTCGGGGTGACGTAGAAGGCGAAGTCCGGATCGGAAACCTTCCCGTTCTGCGGCATCCCGTAGACCGGCGACAGCGCAGTGACACCGTCGATCGAGGCGGCTGCCTTCACGAAGTCTCCGCCGAAGTCATCGGCATCGATGCCGCCAAGCCACGGCGAGGCGCCCTCCTTGCCCACCTGCAGGAAGTCGTGGTTGGTCAGGGCGACCAGCGGCATGCGCGGGTTGATGCGGTGCATCTCCATCAGGGCACCCCAGTCGAAGCTCTGGACGGTCACCTGACGCTGCAGTCCCGACTTCACGATCTCGTCATTGACGGTGCGGACGAAGAACTCCCGCGGCGCGGTCTCGTGCGGCGCAGCGGCCTCCACCTTCGTCTCGACGTTGATCATGACTTGCCGGGCCTTGCGCTCCTTGACCAGTGCGAAGACATCCTTCAGCTCGATCATCGGGGCCGGGGTGGCCTTCTGCCTGTCGTATCCGGGCTTGGGCTGGTGTCCACACTCCAAGGTCTTGACCTGGGCCAGCGTCAGGTTGGTGATGAACTTCCCGACGTAGGGGAACTCGGGGTCGCCCGCGAAGGCGGGTGCCGTGTCGCGACAGACGTTGCCGTTGATCTTGCGGTCATGGGTGACGACGACCTTGCCATCCTCGGTGACCTGGGTGTCGAGCTCGAGCGTGCTGACGCCAAGCTCCAGGGCTGCGGAGAAGCTGGCGATCGATGACTCCGTGTTCAGCCCAATGCCTCCGCGATGAGCCTGCAGGTCGAAGTGGGTCTTGGTTGGTGCCAGATGACGCGCGGCCGGAGTGGGCTTGTCCTTCGGCGCGGCGGTGGACGGGGTGGGGGCTGCGAGGAGGCCCGCGGCCAGGGCGGCGGCCGAGAGGGCCGCGGTGAGGGTGTGCTTCAGCATGCGGCCAGCACAGCAGAGCCAGTCACTGACTCGCTGCCCCCACAACCGTGTGGGAGCAACAGTTCGGTGAGGATTCACGGGCTGATCACCCGAGGCTTCTCCATCTTGGGCAGGCAGCACCCCTGGTGAATCGCGAAGTGCCCCGCGCCACGAGGGGCGCGGGGCACTTCACCACACGAGGGCGGGCACTCAGTTGTCGTCGCCCAGGGCGGCGGCGGTGGCACCGGTGAGCACACCCATGCCAACCACGAGGGCGGAGACGCCGTAGGCCAGCACCGAGGTGAACAGCGAGGCCTTCACGAAGTTCGCCTGCATCACCTGCTCGCGGGGGCCGGCCAGAGCCTCGGCCTTCTCGGTGTCACCGGACTGGGCTGCGGACATGTACTCCTCGCTCAGCTCGGCGAAGGTCTTGCCCCCACCGATGTGCTCGGCGTGGGAACCGACCACGTTCGCCTGCTCGAAGGCGGTGATCGGACCGGCGACGGGCTTGCCACCCAGCTTCTGCGAGTCGGGGTGGACGGTGATCTTCTGGTCCTGCAGCTGCTTGGTGATGGTGTACCAGGCAGCGGCGCCGCTGCCCACCAGGACGGGGCTGGCGACGGACAGGACGGTGCGGGCGAGACGGTTGCTCATGGGATCTCCTTCAAAGGGTCGGACACCCAGAACAAGTTGAAAGATCATCCATTTATTCCCCGGAAGTGAACCACTGAAGGAACACCCGGCGCCTGCAGATCAAAACCCCTAGTCAGCGAAGTTTGGAAAGTTTTTCGGCTCTCGATTTCACTTTTGCCCAGAGTTCACGCTATATTTTTCGAGCTGCCTGAAACGGGCAGCCGGCCGGATCAGGAATGATCCGCAGGGCCGCAAGGCCCCGTAGCGCAGTTGGTTAGCGCGCCGCCCTGTCACGGCGGAGGTCGCGGGTTCGAGTCCCGTCGGGGTCGCAAAGCGGTGATGTTCGCATCACCGTTTTTGTGTTGGAGACAGCTTCCACCTGTTTCCAGCCACTTGGCCAGGTAGCTCAGCTGGTAGCAGCGTTCGCCTGAAAAGTGAAAGGTCACCGGTTCGATCCCGGTCCTGGCCACCATTCAACCCGCTCTTTCGCCAGAGCGGGTTTTTTGGTGCCCGAGGGCCCCTCGACAGGCTCGGGGAACGTCCCATGGGGGCTCGGGGAACGGAGACCCCCTCGACAAGCTCGGGGAACGTAGTTTTGCGGGCTCGGGAAACGTCTTTTGACGGGGCTCAGGCGTAGGCGGCCAGCCAGCGGGCAACCTCGTCGAAGTAGATCTTGCGCACCGCGGCGGCGCTCAGGGCCAGGTCGTGCAGACCGTCCGCGATCCGTACCAGGGTGACGTGGTCACCCAACTTCATCGAACGCGCCGCGATCTTCTCCACGTCCAGCACCGCATCGGCCTTCTTGAGCGCCTCGTCCCAGGTGCGCCTGAAATCGCTCCGGGCGCTGGTGAGCACCAACACCGGCACGTCGATCCCCAGGCCCTCTGCGACGCGGTCATGGCCCTCCAGGATGGCTGCCAGCCACCCCACGCGCACCTGGAAGTCGTTGACGCCCTTGAGCTCCTGCACCATCTCCCATTCTCCGCCCAGCGCCGCGTCGATCGTGCGGGCATAGAAGCCGTTGTTGGGAATCGGGATGACGGTGGTCGGATAGCTGCTGCTGAGGCGCTGCAGGACGGGTGCGGTGACCGCACGCAGCAGCGGCGAACCCTGCAGGTCGAGCCACGGGGAGTTGAGCACCAGCGCGTCGATCTCGCCGCGACGAGCATCGGCCCACAACGCGGCCACCAGGCCGCCGGTGGAATGACCCATCACCGTGATCGAGTCATGGCTGGCACGCAGCACCTCAAGGGCGACGTCGAGCTCCTGGTGGTACTCGTCCAGGTCGGTGATGAAACCCGGCAGCTGTCCCTCGCGCAGGCTGCGGCCATAGCGACGCAGGTCGACGGCATAGAAGTCGAAACCCATCTGGCTGACCTCGTCAGCAAGATGGGTCTGGAAGAAGTAGTCATTCCACCCGTGGACGTACAGCAATGCCTTGCGACGGGTGGGTTTGTTGCGACGAACGAGGGTACCAACCAGCACTTCCGCTGCCTCGGGCTCACCCTGGGCGGGCACAGCGAGAGGCAGCGGGAGTGTCAGCTGCTGGTATCCGGGCAGGAGGCTGTCAGCACCCCATTGCCGGACGGATTCGTCAGGCATCGCGAACCGTCATCAGACGGCTCGTCGAGGATCCTCATCGTCGCCGTCGACGTCATAGTCGTTGTAGGCGGCAGCAAGATCCGCGTACGGGTCATCCACCTCATCCTCATGACGGTTCGACGATCGCCTGATCCCGAGCTCTCGCTCGAGGGATGCCACATCCATGTTGACCGGGCGATACTTCAGATCCCTTGCAACCTTGGTCTGCTTCGCCTTTGCACGGCCGCGCCCCATATCGGGTCGACCCCCTCGCTCTGTCCCTCGCGGTTGTACCGCGGCAATGTGTGTGTAACTTTCGTGACACACAGGCTACCGAACTATCCGATGCCAGCCAAAAGGGATCACCGTGGGCGCGTCCCACCCCACTGGGTGGGTCAGCCTGCGACGGGGTGCTCCCCCTGCATGACCACACGCTCCTGGCCGCCCTCGGACTGCTCGACGCGGCCGAGCTCCCAGTTCTCCACTCCACGCGCCTCCAGCGCCGCCCGGGCCGCGTCCACGGCCGCCTCGGGCAGGATCGCCACCATGCCGACGCCCATGTTCAGCGTCGCCTCGATGTCGGCCTGGCTGACCTTGCCCACCTGCTGCACCAGCTGGAAGATCGCCGGAGGCGTCCAGGACGCACGGTTCAGGGTGGCGGTGAGGTGATCGGGCATCACGCGGGCCAGGTTGTTGGCCAGGCCACCGCCGGTGATGTGGCTCATGGCGTGGATCTCGGCCTTCTCGATCAGGTCGAGCACGTCCTTGGCGTAGACCTTGGTGGGCACCAGCATGGCCTCACCCAGCGTGCCGCCCAGTTCGGGCACCTCGCGGTCGAGCTGCCAGCCGGCCTCCTCCAGCAGCACGTGACGCACCAGCGAGTAGCCATTGGAGTGCAGGCCCGAGGCGGCCATGGCGAGCACCACGTCGCCGGCCTGGATGCGGTCGGCGCCCAGGATCTTGCTGCGCTCCACCACGCCGGTGGTCGCGCCGGCGATGTCGTACTCGTCGGGGCCCAGCAGACCGGGATGCTCGGCCGTCTCGCCACCCAGCAGCGCGCACCCGGCCACCTCGGCGGCCGCGGCGATGCCCTTCACGATGCTCGCGATGCGCTCGGGGACGACCTTGCCGCAGGCGATGTAGTCGGTGACGAAGAGCGGCTCGGCGCCGCAGACCACCAGGTCGTCGACGAGCATGCCCATCAGGTCGAAGCCGATGGTGTCGTGCTTGTCCATGGCCTGGGCGATGGCGACCTTGGTCCCCACACCGTCGGTGGAGGTGGCCAGCACCGGGTGCTCGTAGTCCTTGAAGGCGCTGGCGTCGAAGAAGCCGGCGAAGCCACCCAGGCCACCGAGCACCTCGGGGCGCTTGGTGCGGGCCACGTGGGCCTTCATCAGCTCGACGGCGCGGTCACCGGCCTCGATGTCGACTCCGGCACGGGCGTAGGCGGACTGGCTCATCGGCTTTCCTTCTTCCTCAGGGGCGCATTGCGGAGGTCTTCCAGCGGGAGGTCCTGCGGGCCGACCGGGTACTGGCCGTCGAAGCAGGCACGGCACAGGTTGTCCTTCTTGACGTGGGTGGCCTTGACCAGGCCGTCCATGGAGATGTGCCCCAGGGAATCGGCGCCGATCGCCTTGGCGACCTCGTCGATGTCCATGCTGGGAGCAATCAGCTCCTCGCGGGTTGCGAAGTCGATGCCGTAGAAGCACGGCCACTCCACCGGCGGGGCCGAGATGCGCACGTGCACCTCCTTGGCACCGGCCTGGCGCAGCATCGCGACCACCTGGCGCTGGGTGTTGCCCCGCACGATGGTGTCGTCGACCACCACCAGACGCTTGCCGCGCACCACGTCGGGCAGCGGGTTCAGCTTCATGCGGATGCCCATCTGGCGCATCGCATTGGACGGCTGGATGAAGGTGCGGCCCACATAGGCATTGCGCACCAGACCCAGGCCGTAGGGAATCCCGGACCCGGCCGCGAAACCAATGGCGGCAGGAATGCCCGACTCGGGAGTGGGGATCACCAGATCGGCATCGGCCGGGCACTCCTTGGCCAGCAGCTTGCCGATCTTGACGCGCATGTTGTGCACGCGACGGCCGGTGAGCACCGTGTCGGGACGGGAGAGGTAGACGTACTCGAACAGGCAGTGCTTGGGCGCGGCCTCGGCGAAACGACGCGAACGGATCGTCCCGTCGGATTCCACCACGATCAGTTCGCCGGGCTCCACGTCGCGCAGGTGGGTGGCGCCAACGATGTCGAGGGCGGCGGTCTCCGAGGCCACCACCACGCCGCCGCTGGACAGCTGGCCGATCGACAAGGGACGGATCCCCTGCGGATCGCGCGCCGCGTACAGGGTGGTCTCGTCCATGAAGGTGAGGCAGAAGGCGCCGCGCAGCTTGGGCAGCACCTCCAGGGCCGCCTCCTCCAGCGAGCGATCCTCGTAGCTGGCCAGCAGCGCCGACAGGATCATGGTGTCGGAGGAGGAATCCATCTGCTCCTTGTGCGGCACCTTGCCCTCACCGATGCGCTCCCCCAGCAGGGCCTCGAGCTCATGGGTGTTGGTGAGGTTGCCGTTGTGGCACAGGGCAAGCGAACCCTCGTGCATGGCGGCCAGGGTCGGCTGGGCATTGCCCCACACGCTGGCGCCGGTGGTCGAGTAGCGGGTGTGTCCCACGGCAAGGTTGCCCACCAGGGTCTTGAGCGTGGGCTCGTCGAAGACCTGGCTCACCAGGCCCATGTCCTTGAAGACCATGATCCGCTGGTCATTGCTGACCGCGATGCCCGCCGACTCCTGCCCTCGGTGCTGGAGAGCGAAGAGCCCGAAGTAGGTGAGCCTGGCCACCTCCTCGCCGGGCGCCTGGACTCCAAACACGCCGCAGGCGTCTTGGGGCCCCCGGTCGTTCGGGTCCAGTTCGTGGGTGAGCAGTCCGTCGGGGCGAAGTGGCACGGAGCCACCCTATCGTGACCGTGGCCTGTGCACCCACGGGCAGCCGTCCGAGGCGTGCCGCCCTCAGCCGCGGGTCAGCAGCGAGGCCAGCACCTGGTCGAGCGTGGCGAGCGCCTCGCCCTGCTGAAGGTGCCCCGAGAGCAGGTGCACCGTCACCCCGTCGAACTGCGCCTGGAGGGTTCTGGCCGCGTGGGCCGGCGAGTCCACGGTCAGCCGCCCCGATTGCTGCATCAGCTCGAAGAAGCGAACCAGGGCGGCGAAGAGTTCCGCGTAGACGAGTGCGCTGGCACCCGATCCCTGGTGCATCCCGGCCCCCAGGAAGGCGAACCAGACCTGCGAGAGCTGCTGTGACTCGGCATCCAGCGGCAGGCCCGCGCGCAGCAGCGCCCGCAGCATCTCCACCGGATCGGAGGATTCGGGGACGGCCTCCAATCGGCGCTCGAAGTCGCTGCGCACCCGATCACTGACCAGCGCGACGATGTCGGCGTGGGTGGGCAGGTAGTGCCGCACCGCCCCGGCCGACCAGCCGCTGGCGGCGGCCAGATTGCGCACCGAGAGGGCCGCGACCCCACGAGCGGCCACCAGCTCGATCCCCGCCCGGGCCAGCTCGTCGCGGCGCGCGTCATGGTCGACGATGCGTGGCATGCCACCCTCCCCTCATCCAGTTGTCGTCCACGATTCATTTTTAGCACACCTGTGTTGCCAAGCTTCGCCGAGGGCCCTACTCTCATATCAACACACCTGTGCTTTTTAACGAGAGGACGCGACGATGAACCCCTGGGCCGCGCTGGCGATCGCCAGCCTCTTCGAGGTGGGCTTCACCACCTGCCTCAAACTCGAACAACGCAACAAGGACTGGGGCTGGGGCTTCCTCGCCTGCGCCGTGATCAGCTTCGGCTTCCTGGAGCAGGCCATTCGCACCATCCCCATCGGCACCGCCTACGCCGTGTGGACGGGCCTGGGCGCAGTCGGAACCCTGGGCGTCGGCGCCGTCTTCTTCGGTGAACGTCTGCGACCCCGGGCGCTGGCCCTGGTGGGGGTCATCATCGCCCTGGTCGTGGCCCTGAAGGTGATCTCGTGAAGGGCTGGGCGTGGGTGCTGGTGGCCGGCCTCTTCGAAGTGGGCTTCACCACGGCCCTGAAGCTCCAGCAGAGTGACCCGCGCTGGCAGCTGCCCTTCATCCTCTGCGCCGTCGCCAGCTTCGAGTGCCTGGCCCGGGGCATCCGAACCCTGCCGATCGGTCTGGCCTACGCGGTGTGGACCGGCATGGGAACCGTGGGGGCGGCGGCGGTGGGCATCATCGGATTCGGCGACTCCGCCCACCCACTGCGCATCGCGGTGGTCGCGGCGCTGGTCGCCGCCCTGGTGGCGCTCAAGCTGGTCACCGGCGACGAGAGCGCCACACCGCGAGCGTCTGCTCCACGTCCAAGCGGCCCGTGATGATGGTCCGGCCGGCGATGGGCGTCAGGTTGGTCTGCTTGATCCGCTCGTTGAGGTCCTCGACGATGGCCCGTGCCGTCTCCTCGTCGCGGACGTCTGCCAAGGTCTGCTGGATGTCCTGCTTCTCGCGCCGCACCGCCAGCGGCCCGGGCATCGCGCCGCGCAGGTCTTCCTTCTCGAGCTTCTGCCGCGCCCACCAGTCCGGATCGTCGGGCCGCCCCAAGCCGCGCAAGGGCTTGCCCTCGCCGGGCAGGTTGCTGAATTCGCCCCGCTCGGTGGCCTCGCGGATCTGCCGATCGATCCAGCTCTCGAAGACCACCGGACGACTCCGTGGGCGCTGCTCCTCATCGGAACCGGTCATGGGGCAAGCCTAGACACGTAGCCCACCTCTCCTGGCCTCATGCAGCGTGCCTGCCGACCCACCCCAGAAATGCGGCGGGCCCGCCGGCAGAATGCCGACGGGCCGATGCTCGTCGCCCTCCACGTCCCCCGACGCCTGGAGCGCGACTGTTGCGCAATGCCCTGGACGTCCCCCGACATCCTTGGGCGGTGGCCCTGACTTCCCCCGAAGCCCTGACCGAAGTGCCTTCCCCCGAAGGCGATGGCCTCTTCCCCCGAAGAGACCCGCAGGTGCGGATCCCCCGATCCGTCCCTGCGATGCCCCTACGTTCCCGCACCAAGGGGTTGAACGGAAGTTAACACTGAACAGGCGCCATGGCTGTTCAGCTGACCCAAAGGAAAGGCCCTGGCGCTGTCCCCCGATCAGGGGACAGCGCCAGGGCGTCATGCCACTGGGTGGCAGGTCCGGGCCCTGCTCAGCGCGCCATCCGGGCCAACAGCAGCGCCTCGGCCAGGCAGGCCTTGTTGAGGTCGTCCAGGCTCTGCGACTCGTCGATGCCGTGGGGGCGGCCATCCGGATCGGCGACGGCGGTGACCAGCACCTGCGCCTGGGGGAAGGCCCGCTGGAAGTCCGAGATCATCGGGATGGAACCACCGCAGCCCACCTGCACCGGCTCGGTTCCGTCCCAGGCGTCGCGGAAGGCCGCGCGGGCCGTCTCTGCCAACTCGCCCTCGAAGGGGACGATGCCGGGGTCACCGGTCTCGCCGCGGGTCACGCTGACCTGCGCTCCCCACGGGACGTTCTGCTCCAGGTGGGCCACCAGGGCATCCAGCGCCGAGGCGGCGTCGTCGCCCGGGGCCACGCGCAGGCTCACCTTGGCCCGCGCCACCGGCGCCAGCGTGTTGGAGGCATCCGCGACGCTGGTGCAGTCGATCGCCAGCACCGTGCAGGCCGGCTTGTTCCACAACCGCGAGACCGCAGAACCGTCGCCGATCCACTCCACGCCGTCCAGCACGCCGGACTCGGCGCGCAGGCGATCCTCCGGGTAGTCCAGATCGGGGGCCGGGGAGGTCTTGAGACCCTTGATGGCCACATTGCCCTTCTCGTCGTGCAGGGTGGCCAGCAGACGGCACATGGTGGTCAGCGCGTCGGGCACGACCCCACCGAAACCACCGGAGTGCAGGGCGTGGTCCAGCGTGCGCAGCTCCACCACGCAGTCGGCCACGCCACGCAGGGTGGTGGTGAAGGAGGGCTGCCCGGCCTCCCAGTTGGTGGCGTCGCAGATCACGAAGACGTCGCTGACCAGTTCGTCGTGGTACTTCTCGATCAGGCGGGCCAGGCTCGGGGAGCCGATCTCCTCCTCACCCTCGATGAACAGGGTCACGCCCACCGGGGGCTTCCCGTCGAAGGCGCGCAGCGCGCCCAGGTGCACCGAGATGCCGGCCTTGTCGTCATTCGAGCCGCGGCCGTAGAGCCGGCCATCACGCTCCACCAGCTGGAAGGGCGGGGTGCTCCACAGCTCCGGATCGCCGGTGGGCTGCACGTCGTGGTGCGAATACAGGCAGATGGTCGGCTGGCCCTCGGGCGCGGGGAAATGGGCGATCACCGCGGGGTGGCCGTCCTCGGCCACCACCTTCACGTCGGGGCAACCGATCTGGCGCAGCTTCTCGGCCACCAGCTCGGCGCTGCGGCGCACCTGGTCGGACTTCTCCGGCAGGGAACTCACCGACTCGATGGCGACCAATTCGGCAAGGTCGTCACGCACACTGGGCAGGACGGAGGAGACAGCAGAACGAACAGCGGCATCATCGAGGCTCATGCCTTGATGCTAGCGACCCTCCCCCGCCAACGACACGGGCCCCGACGGCCAAGGGTCCGCTTCCTCCAGCTGGGCGGCCAGACGCAACAAGACCTCCTCGCGTCCCAGCCGGCCGGTCAGCATCACCCCGATGGGCAGCTCAACGCCGTCGACCACCTCGCGGTACAGCGGAAGGCTGATCGAGGGACGACCGCACAGGTTCGCGGTGCTGGTCCACGGCGTGAAACGGGTCTGGCCCCAGAAGTCCTGCTCCGGATCGGCATCATCGCGCAAGCCACCCACTGGCGACGGGGGCTGCGCCAAGGTCGGGGTGAGCACCACGTCGAAGTCCTGCCATGCCAACGCCGCCTCGCGCGTCAGCTGCTGAGCCGCACCGATGGCCGTGGCATGCCGCAGCCCGGTCACCTCCCGCCCCAACTCGCGCAGCCAGCGGGTCAGCGGCCGCAACCGCTGCTCCTGATCCGGGGGCACCGGCGCCGACAGCGCCATCACCGACCACAGGTCGATGAAGGTCGCCCACTTCTGGGCCGCATAGGGTGCCGGCGCCTCGCCCAACCGGTGACCCAAGGATTCCAGCAGCCGCACCGCGTGGTCGACGGCACGCAGACAGGCCGGGTGGACGGGTGCGTCCACGTTGGTGGGCGTGGTCAGCACCCCGATCCGCAGCGATGGCGGCGGTTGCTCCACCGCTGTCAGGAAGTCGCTGGCGGGATCGGGAAGCAGGAAACCGTCCCCTGGCCAGTGCGGGCGCAAGACGTCCAGGCCCGCGGCCGTGTCGCGCACCGTGCGGGTGAGCACCCCGTGGGTGGCCAGCGCCACCCCATCGGTGCCGTGCGGCCCCGGCGAGACCCGTCCCCGGGACGGTTTCAGCCCCACCAGACCACAGGCGCTGGCGGGGATGCGAATGGAACCACCACCGTCGCTGCCATGGGCGATGGGCACGATGCCCGCAGCGACGGCGGCCGCCGCACCACCCGACGAACCACCGGCCGAGCGCGTCAGGTCCCAGGGGGTGCGGGCCGCTGGGGCGCCCTCGGGTTCGGTGTAGCAGGGCAGGCCGAACTCGGGGGTGGCGGTCTTGCCCACCATCACCGTCCCCGCCTCGTGCAGCAGGGTGGTGATTCCGTCGTCAATCGGAGCCAGCTGCCCGCGCATCACCACAGAGCCGGCCTCGAAGGGCAGCCCCTTGACCATGGTCAGGTCCTTGACCGGGCAGGGAACCCCGCGCAGCGGCCCGTCCGCTGCCAGGTCTGGTCGGGCATCCAGCGTTGCCGCCCGCCCCAGCGCGTGCTCGTGCGCCAGGTGACTGAAGGCACCCACCCGGGGCGAGAGGTCCTCGGCGCGCTCCAGGGTGTGCACGGCAATCTCCAGCGCACTGAGCTCGCGACGCCGCACTGCGTCGGCCAGCTCGAGCGCAGCCAGCTCATGGATCTGCGTCATGGTGGCGACGCTAGCGCGTGACGGGGCAGGCCGCAGCACCTCCAACCCGCGGAAAGGGGCTGCCCTTCGGCGTCGCGGCATGGAAGGATGCAGGCATATCACCACCCAGATCCGAAAGGCATTCCATGTCTGTGCTCTCCGCCGTCGAAATGGCCCCACGCGACCCGATCCTGGGCCTCACCGAAGCCTTCCAGGCGGACACCAACCCCAAGAAGGTCAATCTGGGTGTGGGCGTCTACCAGGACGAGACGGGCAAGCTGCCGGTGCTGCAGTGCGTGCGCGCCGTCGAGCAGCAGATGGGCCAGGACCCCAAGCCCCGCGGCTACCTGCCGATCGACGGGCTGAAGACCTTCACCGGCGCCGTCGCCGAGTTGGTGCACGGCCCCGAGGCCGCCGCCTCCGGGAAGCTGGTCACGGTCCAGACGCTCTCGGGCACCGGCGCCCTACGCGTGGCCGGTGACTTCCTGCTGCCGCTGTCGAACGGCAAGCTGCTGCTCAGCGACCCCTCGTGGGAGAACCACCGCGCCGTCTTCACCCGCAGCGGCTTCGAGGTGGGCGAGTACCGCTACAAGGCCGCCGACGACGGCCTGGACTTCGACGGCCTGGTGGAAGACCTCAAGGCAGCCCAGAAGGGCACCGTCGTCGTGCTGCACGCCTGCTGCCACAACCCCACCGGCTATGACCTGTCCGACGAGCAGTGGGACACCGTCGTGCAGCTGGTCACCGACGGCGAGCTGATCCCGCTGGTCGACATGGCCTATCAGGGCTTCGCCGAAGGGCCGGAGCAGGACGTCAAGGCGATCAAGAAGTTCGTCGCGACGGGGCGCCCCGTGCTCAACACCGTGAGCTTCGCCAAGAACATGGGCCTCTACGGCGAGCGCGTCGGCGCCCTGCAGGTGACCTGCACCGACGCCGACGAGGCAGCCCGCGTGCTGAGCCAGCTGAAGGTGCTGATCCGCACCATGGTCTCCTCCTCGCCCACCCACGGCGCGGCCGTCGTCGCCGCGGTGCTGGGCGACGGCCAGCTGAAGGCCCAGTGGATCGACGAGCTGGCCGCGATGCGTGACCGGATCAAGCAGATGCGTCGACGCTTGGTGGACGGACTGGTCGCCGCCGGGGTGACCGCAGCCAACGGCAAGAAGGACATGGACTTCATCGCCGAGCAGGCGGGCATGTTCAGCTACACCGGGCTCACCCAGGAGCAGATGGTGCAGCTGCGTGAGAAGTGGGGCGTCTACGGCACCGACAAGGGCCGCATCTGCGTCGCGGCGCTCAATGACTCGAACATCGACTACGTGTGCGAGGCCATCGCCGACGTGATCTGACCCAGGACGGCGCCAGCTCGACAAGTGGGGAGGATTTCCACCGACATCGGTGGAAATCCTCCCCACTTCTCGTGGTTGTCCACAGATGTGGCTGAGCCCATTGCCCAATTCCCCCACCGCGGTGACGCTGGCCGCATGCACGCCCGCCACCAGCCCAGCCCGCACCTGCAGGGTCTGCTGCGCGCGCAGGGCGGTGTCATCAGCCGAGACCAGGCGCTGCGGTTGATGCCTGAGCGCACCATCCAGCGGTTGGTCGACACCGGGCAGTGGCACCGGATCGCGCCGGGTCTCTACACCGACCTGCCCGAACTCGACTTCACCGGGCGCGCCTGGGCCGGCGTCCTTGGCGCCGGGGACGGGGCGATGCTCGGCGAGCACGCCGCAGCCCACCGTTTGGGCATCGGCCCCGAACCCGAGGACGACCTGGTGGTGCTGGTGCCGCACGGGGCACGTCGCGGCCAGGTTCCCGGCTGTCGGGTGCTCCGTCGACGAAGCCTGCCCGCCCCGCGCGGGCTGCTCCCCACGACCCCGGTGGAGTGGACCGTCATCGACCTGTGCGTCGCCGAACCCGAGCGCAGCGTCGCCTGGGTGACCGACGCCCTGCGCCTTCGAAAGACCACCCCCGAACGGCTGCTGCGGGTGCTGGAGCAAAGACCCAGACTGACGGGTGGAGGCCACGTGCGCCCCTTGCTCACCACCCTGCTGCGGGACGCGGCGGGGCTCGAGTCGACCCTGGAGCATCGCTATGCCATTGCCGTCGAACAGGCCCATGGCCTGCCGCGGGGCCGGCGGCAGTTCCGGCGAGGGTCGGCGCGGCACGACGTGCGTTACGACCGCTTCGTCGTGGAACTGGACGGACGGCTGGGCCACGAGGACGCCCGGTCACGGTTTCGAGACCTCTCCCGCGACAACGAGTCACTCCTCGACGGCCTGCCGACGCTGCGCTACGGACACCACGACTGCTGGCACCGTCCCTGTGAGGTGGCGCACCAGGTGGCGCGCATGTTCCTGATCACGGGCGAGCAGTGCGACGCCCACGCCTGCCCCACTTGCGCCGCCTCGGGGCTGTGGGGCTGAACACAACGAGAAGTGGGGAGGATTTCCACCGATGTCGGTGGAAATCCTCCCCACTTCGGGGCTACAGGTGCCTCAGGCGTCCATCACGGACGGAATCGTGGCCTCCCAGGCCTCGCGGATCTGCTCCAGCGGCAGGGTGAACTGGCCCTGGATCTCCAGCTCGGCGACGCCGGTGACCTCACCCAGGCGGGTGAGCGGGACGTCGTGCTCCTGGCACAGCTCCTTGAAGCGGCTCAGGGAACTGGCGGGCAGGCTCACCAGGGCACGAGCCGCCGTCTCGCTGAACAGCTGGACGCACGGATCACCCTCGGGCAGCGTCAGGGCGACGCCCAGGTTCTTGCGCAGCGCGCTCTCCACGAGCGCCTGGGCCAGACCACCGTCGGCCAGGTCGTGGGCGCTGCTGAGCAGGCCCTCCTTGCTCGCGGCGATCATCACGGCCGCCAGCGCCTTCTCGGCGGCGAAGTCCACCTGCGGAGGACGGCCGCCCAGGTGGTCGTCGTGCATGACCTGCGCCCAGACCGAACCGCTCATCTCCTCCTTGGTGGTGCCCAGCAGGAAGACGCCGTCGCCGGTGTGGGTGAAGCCCATCGGGATGCGCTTGGTGACGTCGTCGATCACGCCCAGCATGCCGACCACCGGGGTGGGAAGGATGTTGGTGCCGTCGGTCTGGTTGTAGAAGCTGACATTGCCGCCGGTGACCGGGGTGCCCAGCTCCTGACAGCCGTCCACCAGACCCTTGATGGCCTCCTGGAACTGCCACATCACCTCGGGGTCCTCGGGGGAACCGAAGTTCAGGCAGTCGGTGATCGCAACCGGCTCGGCACCGCCCACGGCCACATTGCGGTAGCTCTCGCACAGGGCCAGCTGCGCGCCCTGGTAGGGATCCAGGTAGGCGAAGCGGCCATTGCAGTCGGTGGAGAGGCTGATGCCCAGGTTGGTCTTCTCGTCGATGCGCAGCATGCCGGAGTCCTCCGGCTGGGCCAGCACCGAGTTGCCGCGCACGTAGCGGTCGTACTGGTTGGTCACCCAGGACTTGTCGCACAGGTTGGGGCTGGCCACCATGGCCATCAGGGTCTGGGCCAGTTCGTCACCGGTGGCGGCGCGAGGCAGCTGGTTCGCGTCGTCGGCGTTCACCTGGTCGATCCAGTCCGGGCGCGCGATGGGCCGGTTGTAGGTGGGGCCCTCGTGGGCGACGGTCTTGGGGTCGACGTCGACGATGGTCTCGCCGTGCCAGGTGATGATGAGGCGGTCGCCCTCGGTGACCTCGCCCACCACGGTGGCCAGCACGTCCCACTTGGCGCAGATCTCCATGAAGCGGTCGACCTTGTCGGGCTCCACGACGGCCATCATGCGCTCCTGCGACTCGCTCATGAGGATCTCCTCGGGCGAGAGGGTGGAGTCGCGCAGCGGAACCACGTCGAGTTCGACGTTCATGCCGCCGTCGCCGGCGCTGGCCAGCTCGCTGGTGGCACAGCTGATGCCGGCCGCACCGAAGTCCTGCAGGCCATTGATCAGGTCCTCGGCGAAGAGCTCCAGGGTGCACTCGATGAGCAGCTTCTCCATGAAGGGGTCGCCCACCTGGACGCTGGGGCGCTTGACCGGGCCGTCGGCGTCGAAGGTCTCCGAGGCGAGGATGGAGGCGCCGCCGATGCCGTCGCCGCCGGTGGCCGCGCCGTACATGATCACCTTGTTGCCGGCACCGGTGGCCTTGGCGCGTCGCAGGTCCTCATGACGCATGAGGCCGACGCACAGGGCGTTGACCAGCGGGTTGCCGTAGTAGGTCTTGTCGAAGACCACCTCGCCGCCGATGTTCGGCAGGCCCAGGCAGTTGCCGTAGCCGCCGATGCCGGAGACGATGCCGGGCATGACGCGCTTGGTGTCGGGGGCCTCCAGCGGCCCGAAGCGCAGCGGGTCCATCACGCCGATCGGGCGGGCACCCATGGCGAGGATGTCGCGCACGATGCCGCCAACGCCGGTCGCGGCGCCCTGGTAGGGCTCCACATAGGACGGGTGGTTGTGGCTCTCCGCCTTGAAGGTGACGGCATAGCCCTGACCGATGTCCACCGCGCCGGCGTTGTCGCCGATGCCGGCCAGCAGCGGCCCGCGCGGGGTGTTCTGGTCGAGCACGCTGAAGCGCTTCAGGTGCACCTTGGAGGACTTGTAGGAGCAGTGTTCGCTCCACATCACCGAATACATCGCCAGCTCGGCGCCAGTGGGGCGTCGGCCCAGGATCTGGCGGATCGAGTCGTACTCGTCCTGCTTCAGACCCAGCTCTGCCCAAGGCTGCTGGACGTCGGGAGTGTTGACGGCATTTTCTACGGTGTCGGCCACGAACACAATCTAGCGTCTTCGGCGCCGACGGGCGCAGTCGCAGCCCTCGTGTGCCGCGAACAGCGCCGGACAGTCGCGCCACGAGACGCGACGAGGGCCTCGTCCACACCGTCGCGGGTGGACGAGGCCCTCACCGGTCGCCCCTCAGGCGTTGAACTGCTGGGCGCGTTGGGCTCGCTGGGCGGCGTCAGCCCCTTCCAGCACCAGGCGGCGCAGGGCACCCGGCGCCTCGGGATGGGCGGTCAGCCATTCCTGCGCACGCTGGGCGGCCCCGGCGTCACTCGGGAAGAGCCCACCCACCAACCGCTGGGCCAGCTCGATCGAGTGGGAGCGCCACACCTGCAACAGGCCGTCGAAGTAGTCGGCGGAGACAGGCTCCACCAGCTCCTCCTGACCGGCGGTGGTCAGGCCCGCGATCATGGCATCCATGTGGTCATTGCTGAGCGCCCCGGGCTGGTGCAGCTGCTGCCAGGTCTGGGCCTTCACCTGCGGATCGGGACGGGCGGCCAGGGCAGCCATACGCGCGGTGATGCCGTCCTTTCCGGGGTCCCGGGCCAGCTCGGCGTCGAGTTCGGGCTCTTGCCAGCGGCCAAGTGCCGCCAGGGCGGTGGCCAGGCTCCACCGCAGTTCGGACCCCACCTCCAGGCCCTGTGGCAGCTGGCTGCCGTCGAGCAGGCCCTGCACCCGCTCTGCCAGTTCCGGGACCCGAACGGCGATTTCGGCGACGGCACGGGCCAGTGCCAGCTGGGCGTCGCTGCCGGCCTCGGCCTCCTGCAGCGCCTGCCACAACCCCTCCCCGAAGGTGCGGGCCAGCTCGGCGCGCTTCGGCTGAGGCAGGTAGCGGTTGATGGCCACGGTGGCGCAGGACAGCTGCGTGGCCAAGGTGGCGACGTCGGGTTCGCGGGTGGCGTGGGTGAGCACGATCTGCACGAAATCGTCCACTCGTAGACGTGCATCGCGGGTCTGGTTCCACAGCGCCGCCCACACCAGGGCACGGGTGAGCGGGTCCTCCAGGCTGCCGAGCGATTCGCGCACCGTGGCGAGCGAGCGCTCGTCGAGCTCGGTCTTGGCATAGGTGAGGTCACCGTCGTTGACCACCACCAGGTCTGGCTGGTCCAGGCCGACGGCCCCCTCCAGCCAAGTCACCTCCCGCCCGTCGAGTTCGACGTCGATGAGCTGACTGCGAACCAGGCGCTCTCCCTCACGGCGATACAGACCGACCGCCAGGGTGTGGGGCCGGCCGACGTGCTCGCCGGTGCGGGCATCGAGGGAGACCTGACGGATCCCCAACCGGGTGATGCGGCCGTCGGCGCATTCCACCACCGGAGTGAGGGTGTCGGGGCCGGCGGTCTGCAGCCAGCGCTCGGACCACTGCTCCAGGTCGCGTCCGGAGGCCTCCTGCAGGGCCTCCAGCAGGTGCGCCAGACGGGCGGCGCCAAAGGCGTGGGCCTTGAAGTAGGCGCGCGAGCCGGCGAAGAAGTCCTCGACGCCGACGTGGGCCACCAGCTGCTTGAGCACCGCGGCGCCCTTGGCGTAGGTGATGCCGTCGAAGTTCTGCTTGGCGGCTTCCACGTCGGGGATGTCGGCGACGATGGGATGTGTGGTGGGCAGCTGGTCCTGGTTGTAGGCCCAGGCCTTGCGACGTCCCGCGAAGGCCACCCAGGCGTCGGTGAACTCGGTGGCCTGCTGGCTGACGTGGGCACCCATGAACTCGGCGAAGGACTCCTTGAGCCACAGGTCATCCCACCACTGCGGCGTCACCAGGTCTCCGAACCACATGTGCGCCATCTCGTGCAGGATCGTGTTGGCGCGGCCCTGGTACTGGGCGCGGGTGGCGGCCGAGCGGAACAGGTAGTGCTCGGTGAAGGTCACCAGCCCCGGGTTCTCCATGGCGCCCAGGTTGTACTCGGGGACGAAGATCTGGTCGTACTTGCCCCACGGGTAGGGGTACTGGAAGTGCTCGTGGAAGAAGCCCAGCCCCTGCTTGGTGACCTGCAGGATGCGTTCGTGGTCCAGGTGTGGCACCAGACTCTGCCGGCACAGCACCCCCAGGGGAATCTGCAGGCCGTCGCCGGAGTCCCAGCTGTCGCTCACCTCGTGCCAGGGCCCGGCGACGATGCAGGTGATGAAGGTGGACAGCGGCGGGGTGGGCCCGAAGCGGTGGCGCTCACCGCCGTCGTCGAGGGGTTCGGGGGCCGGGGTGGCCAGCGGCTGGTTGGAACGCACCTGCCAGCCTGCGGGGGCCAGCACGGTGATGTGGTGCGCCGCCTTGAGGTCTGGCTGCTCGAAATTGGGGAAGACGCGGCGCGCGTCGGCCGGTTCGTACTGCGTGTACAGATAGGTCTGGCCGTCGATCGGGTCGACGAAGCGGTGCATGCCCTGGCCCGAGCGCGAGTAACGCGCCTCGGCCTGCACCTCGACCACATTGCGGCCCGGGGTGAGCGCGACGGCAAAGCGGGCACCGTCGTAGTCCACCTGCTGCGGCTTGCCGTTGACCGCCACCTGGTGGACGGCGCCGTCCAGGAAGTCGATCGTGGTGGACTCGATCCGTGCGTCCAGGGTGATCGTGCACTGCACGTCGAAGGTGCTGCGTTCGGGATCGGTGGCGCCCCGGAGATCGACGGTGGTCTGGTAGCTGTGCAGCGACAGCCCGGCGCTGCGGGTGACGGCTTCGTCACGACTGATGTTTCCAATGCTCACGCTGCCCAAGACTGACCCTCGGCGGGCCCGGCGACAAGTTCCAACGCCGCTCAGGTATTTCACTTGTTCACGGCCCAGCGGCCAGACCACAGCCCTAGTCTTGGCCCATGACGACGAAGACCGGCTCACACGACCCTGCGCCCACGGGGGAGGCCGTGCTGGCCATGGATGCTGGGCAGACCGGGGTGCGCGTCCAGCTGCGCCACGGCACCCAGATCGTGCACGAGCAGGAATTCCCCGGCGTCATCACCGATCGGCCCGTCGTGCCGCAGCTGGCGCAGTTCGCACTGCAGGCACTGCACGACGCAGCCCCTGGCGGGGATGCACCCCGCGTGCTGGCGGTCGGCAGCTCGGGGCTGACCGGCACGGAGTCGGCCGGCGAGCTGAAGGAGCTGGTGGCCGCAGCCGGTCTGGAGCGGGTGCTGCTGGCCCACGACTCCACCACCAGTTACCTGGGGGCGCTGGGTGACACCACCGGCGCCGTGGTGGCGGCCGGCACGGGGGTGGTCACCCTGGCCGTGGGACGCGAAGCCGTGGCCCGCGTCGACGGGTGGGGCAATCTCATCGGCGATGCCGGCTCCGGCTACTGGATCGGCCGCGCGGGGCTGGACGCGGTGATGCGCGCCCATGACGGCCGGGGGCCCGCCACCGCCCTGACGGCGCCCGTCCTTCAGGACTTCGACGGTGACCTGGACGGCGCCTACATGGTGCTGCAGGCCGACGAGCAGCGGGTGCGTCGGATCGCGGCCTGGGCCCGGACCGTCGC
This sequence comes from Luteococcus struthionis, assembly GCF_048595755.1. Classification (GTDB taxonomy): domain Bacteria; phylum Actinomycetota; class Actinomycetes; order Propionibacteriales; family Propionibacteriaceae; genus Luteococcus. The sequence continues at coordinate 1,774,600 of NZ_CP184360.1, read as the reverse complement.
CACGCTGGCCGAGGAGGGCGACGAGGTCTGCCGACGCATCTGCCTGCGCGCGGGAGAGGAGCTGGCCACCTCGGTGGTGGCGGGCCTTCGTCGCGTCGGGGAGGACAGCAGCGCGCAGCCCCGGGTGAGCACCCTGGGCAAGGTCTTCGACTCCCCCGTGATCAAGGAATCCTTTGCAGCACAGCTGTGGCAGCACCTGGACGATGTCTGTTTGGTGGAGCCGCTCGGCACCAGCATCGACGGCGCTGCCCTGCTGCCACGGGTGAGCCGCACATCGGCCCTCTCAACCCGGGTCGATGTGGCTTGACCAATCAGGGCATACTGCCAGTGTGAATTCACCGGTCCGTGTTGCCCTCGTCAATGACCACCCCTTGGTGCTCGATGGTCTCCGTGCGCTGCTGCGCCCCCATCAGGCGATCGAGGTGGTGGAGCTTGACGCCCTGGTGCCGGTGGGCGAGAAGTGCGACATCGCGCTGCTGGACACCCACGCGATGGCCACCAATCTGGAGCAGGAGGTGGCCCAGCGGCTCGCGGAGCCCGCCATCGAGAAGGTGGTGGTCTACGCCTGGGAGACCGACGAGAACCTGGTGCGCGACGCGCTCGACTCCGGTGCCCAGGGTGTGCTGTCCAAGACGCTCGACTCGGATGCCCTGGCCGAGGCCCTGGTGCGCGTGTCCCAGGGTGAGCAGGTGGTGGAGACCGGCGTCGAGCCCGAGCCGGATCTGCTGGCCGAGGCCGCCCGCAAGGGCCGCGACTGGCCGGGCCGTCGCGCCGGCCTGAGCATGCGTGAGTCGGAGATGATCTCGCTGATCTGCCAGGGGCTCAGCAATGACCAGATCGCCCGCTCGCTCTACCTCAGCCCCAATTCGGTGAAGTCCTACATTCGCTCCGCCTACCACAAGATCAACGTGAACAGCCGTTCGCAGGCCGTCATCTGGGGCATCGACAACGGCTTGCGCCCGGTGGCCGACCGCGAAGCTGGTTGAGCGTTTGATCACAGCGTTGTGACCTAGTTCACCTTTCGTTTGCCCCGTCGTCGGGCTCCGTGCACGCGCCGCTGCTTTGCTCGCAGACGCGTCCCCACAGTCCGGCCCCGTCCAGGGGGCCGATGCGAAAGGTAGAACCATGGACCAGAAGCGTCTCCTGCCGATGATCGGCCACGTGCGCGGCAAGCGCTCGGCCGTCACCTGCGCCCTCAAGTGTGACAACCAGTGCCTTGGTGAGATCTGCAACACCACCAACAACGACTACTTCCGTGACATCGCCTCCACCGCCGTGTCGCGTCGCACCGTGCTCGCCGGTTCGGCCGGTGCCGTGGCCCTGTTCGGCGCCTCGCGCTACGAGACCGCAGCCGCTGCCCCCCAGGGTGCGCTGCCCGAGGCTCGCCGCGGCGCCCGCAAGAGCCCGCTGAACTTCAACCCGATCCAGCCCGTCGACGCCATGGTGGACGAGTTCAACGTCCCCACCGGCTACACCTGGAAGCCCATCATCAAGTGGGGCGATCCGCTGTTCGCCGACTCCCCCGAGTTCGACGCGGCCAAGCAGACCGCCGAGGCCGCCCGCAAGCAGTTCGGCTACAACAACGACTACACCGAGATCCAGGAGATCCCGGGCTCCAATGGTCGTCGCGCCGTGATGTTCTGCAACCACGAGTACACCAACGAGAACATCATGTTCCCGCCCAGCATGCCGGAGAAGCAGCAGCGTGAGATCGGCATGATCAACCACGGCCTGACCGTCGTCGAGCTGGAGCGCAAGAACCGCAACGCCCCCTACACCTACGTCAAGGGTGCCCGCCTGAACCGTCGCATCGTGATCGACGATGCCTACCGCATGACCGGCCCCGCCGCCGGCAGCGACCTGCTCAAGACCAAGGCCGATCCCTCGGGCACCAAGGTGCTGGGCACCCTGGGCAACTGCTCCGGCGGCCTGACCCCGTGGGGCACCCTGCTGTCCGGCGAGGAGAACTTCCACTCCTACTTCCGCGGCAATGGCAAGACCGCCGAGGACAAGCGCTACGGCATCACCGACAAGGAGACCGTGCGCGGCTGGGAGCACAGCGACCCCCGCTTCGACACCAACAACGAGGGCTTCGAGAACGAGGCCAACCGCTTTGGCTGGATCGTCGAGGTTGATCCCTTCGATCCCAAGTCGACCCCGCGCAAGCACACCGCCCTGGGCCGCTTCAAGCACGAGGGCGCCAACGTCATCATCGCCGAGGACCGCCGCGTGGTGGCCTACTCCGGCGACGACGAGAAGTTCGACTACCTGTACAAGTTCGTTTCCAAGCGCAAGTACCGCGAGGGTGACCGTCGCCACAACATGCGTCTGCTGGAGGAGGGCGACCTGTACGTCGCCAAGTTCACCGGCAACTCGCCTGCCGCCGAGATCGACGGCACCGGCGCGCTGCCCAGCGACGGCGAGTTCGACGGCACCGGCCGTTGGGTTGCGCTGGTCAAGGACGGCCAGTCGATGGTCGAGGGCATGAGCGTCGACGAGGTGCTCGTCTACACCCGTCTGGCCGCCGACAAGCTGGGCGCCACCAAGATGGACCGCTGCGAAGACGTGGAGCCCTCGCTGAAGACCGGCCGCGTCTACGTGGCCTGCACCAACAACTCCGACCGCGCCAAGCCCGGCAAGGCCGGCGTCGACGAGGCCAACCCCCGCGCCATCAACCGCGACGGCCACGTCGTGGAGATCCAGGAGCTGGGCTCGCAGACCTCCACCCGCTTCGCGTGGAACCTGCTGCTGGTCTGTGGCGATCCCGCCACCGACGAGAACACCTACTTCGCGGGCTTCCCTCGCGAGCACGTCTCGCCGATCAGCTGCCCCGACAACCTGGCCTTCGACTCGGTGGGCAACCTGTGGATCTCCACCGACGGCGCCCCCGACGGCATTGGCTACAACGACGGCCTGTTCAAGGTGACCCTGTCCGGCCGTGACCGTGGCCGCGTCGACCAGTTCCTGTCCGTCCCCCGCGACGGCGAGACCTGTGGCCCGATCATCCGCGACCAGGACAAGTCGGTCTTCGTCGCCGTCCAGCACCCCGGTGAGGACGGCACCTGGGAGAAGCCCAACAGCTACTTCCCCGACTACGACAACACCCTGCCCCGCCCCGCCGTGGTGCAGGTCTACAAGGCCCCCGAGAAGAAGGGCCGTGGCCGCGGTCGCAAGTGACCTGAGCTGAGAGGGGCGCCCGGACCTGCTGGTCCGGGCGCCCTTTGCGTTCTCCGGCCCCTCGGACCACCCCTCGACAAGCTCGGGGACCGGGGGACGATGGCCGAGCCTGTCGAGGCCCGGGGGACGATGGCCGAGCCTGTCGAGGCCCGGGGCAACGGCGGCCGAGCCTGTCGAGGCCCGGGAAAGTACAAAACGGCGCCGCCCCTCAGGGACGGCGCCGTCGGCGTGGTTGTGGGTGTCAGACGCGGGCTTCGAGGAAGCGCAGCACGGAGCTGAAGAACTTGCGGCCGTCCAGGCTGGGGCTGGTGAGCTCCTCCATGTTGTGCTCGGGGTGCGGCATCAGGCCCACCACATTGCCGCGCTCATTGGTGATGCCGGCGATGTCGTGGTTGGAGCCATTGGGGTTGCCGTCGATGTAGCGGAAGACCACCTGGTTGTTGTCCTCGAGCATCTTCAACGTCTCGGGATCGGCCTGGTAGTTGCCCTCCCCGTTCTTCAGGACGATGGTGATCTCCTCGCCCACCGTGAAGTCACAGGTCCAGGTGGTGTCGATCGTCTCGACGCGCAGCCGCTGGTCCTTGCAGACGAAGTGGCGCTTCTCATTGCGGATCATCGCGCCGGGCAGCAGGTGGCTTTCGCACAGCACCTGGAATCCGTTGCAGATGCCCAGCGTCGGCATGCCCTTGTTGGCGGCGTCGATGACCGAGTCCATCACCGGCGAGAAACGCGCGATGGCGCCGCAGCGCAGGTAGTCGCCGTAGCTGAAGCCGCCGGGCAGGATCACGGCGTCGATGTCATTCAGCTCATCCGACGCGTGCCACAACGGCACGGGGGTGGCACCGGCGATCTCCACGGCGCGGATCGCGTCGTGGTCGTCCAGCGACCCGGGGAAGGTCACCACACCAATGCGCACCATCAGTTGGCCTCGCCCTGCTCGACGCGCACCTCGAACTGCTCGATCACGGTGTTCGCCAGCAACTTCTCTGCGGCATCACGGATCTGGTCAAGGCGCTCCTCGGTGAGGTCACCATCCACCTCGATCTCGAATCGCTTGCCCTGGCGCACCGTGAGCCCGGTGTATCCAAGGCGGTTGAGCGCACCGGTCACAGCCTTGCCCTGGGGGTCAAGGATCTCGGGCTTGGGCATCACATCGACGACTACACGGGCCATGCGCCGATCCTATCGGAGACGACGGCCTGTTCGTGCGCAGGCCGTTCGTGCACACGCCGGGCCCGTGCCAGCACCCGGGCGGCATCGTCGCCTGCGGCCCACAGCCCCTAGGTTGAGCCCCATGGACAGCAGCCGCGCCCACGAAGCCTCGCGTACTGCCTCACGGCCGTTGACCGGAGGCGCCCTGTTCGCCCTGGCCGGCGCCTGCCTGTGGGGCACCACGGGAACCTCCCAGGCGCTGCTGCAAGGGGACCCGTCGCCGGTCTCGGTGGGAGCGTTGCGGGCCATGATCGCGGCGGTGACGCTGACGCTGCTGGCGCTGGCCACCCGGCCGAGGGCCTGGCTGGCCGCACCGCGCGAGGGACGCGGCCGGTGGCTGCTGGCCGCGGGGGTGGCCGTGGCCGCCTACCAGCTCACCTTCTTCGCCGCCGTGGCCCGCACCGGCGTGACGGTGGGGACATTGGTGATGCTGGCCACCGCACCGGCGGTTGCCGGAATGGTTGGCTGGGCCATGGAAGGACTGCGCCCCGGCCGGATCTGGGTGATCGCCACGCTGGTCAGCCTGGGCGGCGCCACCCTGCTGGTGCTGGGCGCCGGATCGTCGGCACCACTGGACGGCATGGGGCTGGCCCTGGCGATCGCGGCCGGCGCCAGCTTCGCGCTCTACTCCGTCGCGGGCCGACGCGCGGCCAGTGCCGGAACCGACACCGTGGTGCTGACCAGCTGGATCTTCCTGGCCGCCAGCGCCGTGCTGGCCTGGCCCCTGCTCGGCCAGGACCTGGCCTTCGTCGCCGAGCCACACAACCTGCTGGTGCTGGCCTGGCTCGGGTTCGCTGCCACCGCCGGCGCCTATCTGCTCTACCAGAAGGGGATGCGCAGCATCGACGCAGCGACCGCCGCGACGCTGGCCCTGGCCGAGCCGCTGGTGGCCAACCTGCTGGCGGTGGCGGTGCTCGGGGAGCCCTTCACCTGGCTGATGGGGCTGGGCGTGGCGCTGGTCATCGGCGGGCTGGGACTGCTCAGCCGGGCCTGAGCGCCAATTCAGGGCAGGACGAGATCGGTACCGGTCAGGCGTCGGTAGGCATCCAGGTAGCGGCCCAGGGTGGCCTCCACCACCTCGTCGGGCAGTGCGGGCGGCGGGGTCTCTCCCTTGCGGTCCCAGCCGGACTCCTTGGCCAGCCAGTCGCGCACGTACTGCTTGTCGAAGCTCTCCAGCCGGCCGCCCGGTGCCCAGCTCTCGGCGTCCCAGAAGCGCGACGAATCAGGGGTGAGCACCTCGTCGGCCAGCACGATGGTGCCGTCGGCACGTCGGCCGAACTCGAACTTGGTGTCGGCCAGGATGATGCCGCGCTCGCGGGCGATCTGCTCCGCGCGGGCGTAGACCTCCAGGGTCAGGCTGCGCAGCTGCTCGCCGAGCTCACGTCCGGTGGTCTGGCACATGGTCTCGAAGTCGACGTTCTCGTCGTGCTCCCCCATCGGCGCCTTGGTGGCGGGGGTGAAGATCGGCTCCGGCAGCCGCGACCCGTCCTGCAGGCCCGCGGGCAGCTCGATGCCGCAGACGGTGCCGTTGGCCTGGTATTCGGCCCAGCCCGAACCGGTCAGGTAGCCCCGGGCCACGCACTCCACGGGAACCATGTCCAGCTTCTCGCAGACCAGCGCCCGGCCGGCCACCAGCTGGGCTCGCTCCGGGCCGATCTCCGTGGCGGGATCGGCACTGATCACGTGGTTGTCCACCAGGTCTCGCAGCTGGTCGAACCACCACAGGGACAGCTGGGTGAGCACCACACCCTTGCCGGCGATGCCGGGGCTCAGCACGAAGTCGTAGGCGGAGATGTGATCGGTGGCCACCATCAGCATGCGGTCGTCGGACTGCAGGGCGTAGAGCTCACGCACCTTCCCGGCGTGCAGCAGGGGCAGTTCAAGTTCGGTGTACTCGCTCACGGGCACACCTTAGTGTGGATCAGGCCACCCCGCGGGTCACCACTCCCAGCCCGGTGGGTCACCACTCCCAACGCAGCATGTGGATCCCGGCGGGGGCCTCCAGCTCCACCAGCTGCACCAGCCCCATCGAGATGGGCAGTTCCACGGCGCCGGGGGTCTCGAAGCCCAGGTCCTCGTCGACCCCTCGGGTGTAGCCCACCACGCGACGCGGCAGGTCGTCGCGCGGGAACTGCACCTCCAGCACCAGTTCGCCCAGACGCGAGACGGCCACCCCGAAGCGGTCGATCGGCTCGGGGCCGGGCGCCAGCGTCGTCATGTACTCCAGCATCACCAGCTCGCCCTGCCGCAGCGGGCGCGGCAGCAGCATCTCGGTCAGGCTCAGGTCTTCGTTCTGCAGCACGAAACGCCGTCCCACCGAACAGTTCGACAGGGCGTGCACCTCCTGCAGTTCGTGCTCGGAGCCCAGCTGGTTCTCGTCGTGCTCGGCCAGCACGGGGAAACTCGCCGTACCGGCCTTGAGGCACTGCACCACGCTGCGCACCACCTCGGAGCTCTGCGTGCGGTCGGGGGCCACCATCACGGTGACGTGGGTGCTCACCTTTCGCAGGTTCTTGGGGGTCATCCCCGTCTCCTCGAGCGCCTCCTCGACGGTGCTGGGCAGGCGCAGCGGATCGGGGCCGTTGCCGCTGCGACGACGGGTCTGGCTGACCGGCGCCAACGAGGTGAGCGCGCCCGAGGGCAGCTCGAGGACCTCCTCGAGCGCGGCCAGGGTGCGTCCGGAATGCGATCGGGTGGGCTGCGAACGGCCGTTCTGCCAGTAGCTCAGGGTGGCGACGCTCACCTTGACGTCGAGATCGGCCAACCGGTGACGGATGCGTTCCAGGCTCAGCCCACGGGCCTTGATCGCTTCGTTGAGCCTGGCTGCGAAGTACTCGCCCGCCTGCTCGTCCTGCATGCTCTCTCCCGTGGCTCTGGTCCGGTCCCGCCGAATGGCTGCCCCCGAACCCCCGGGAGGAGAAAAAAGTGCGTCATGGCTCGAGTGATCTCGGGGCAGCCTGTCGGCTTCCACTCGGGCCATGACGCTGTGTCCATCGGGGGAGTGGACGTCTACGAATATGTCACATGCGAGGCTCACAAGGGGGACCCGGAGGATCACCCCTCGAGATTAAGAATTAACTGTCGATGCTCGGCGCGCCGTCGACTGTCGGCCAACCGACTCCCCCAGCCGCTAGGTTGGGGGTTGACTGTGGCCGTCTGGCCCTTACGGAAGGTGGAACATGACGCAGCAGCCCCGCAAGGACGGAATGGGCTCCATGCCTCACGAGACGGGGGTGGCCTTCCGAGTGTGGGCCCCCAATGCCTCCTCGGTGAGTGTCATGGGTGACTTCAACGAGTGGGACATCAACGCCAACCCCCTGGAGAACGAAGGCAACGGCTACTGGTACGGCGACGTCGAGGGCGCCACGGTGGGACAGCAGTACAAGTACCACCTGACCAATGGCGACATGAAGCTGGACAAGGTGGATCCCTACGCCCACCAGGTGACCAACTCCATCGGCAACGGCATCATCTACGACCATGACGCCTTCGACTGGCAGGGCGACTCCTTCGCCTGCCCGACGCACAACGAACTGGTCATCTACGAGCTGCACACCGGCTCCTTCAACACCTCTCCCGATGCCGTCGGCAACTTCGACTCGGTGCTGGCCAAGCTGGACCACTTCAAGAAGCTGGGCGTCAACGCCGTCCAGCTGATGCCGGTGATGGAGTTCGCGGGCGACCGCTCGTGGGGCTACAACCCGGCCCACCTGTTCGCCGTCGAGAGCGCCTACGGTGGCCCCGACGGCCTGAAGAACTTCATTCGTGAGTGCCACAAGAACGGCCTGGCCGTCATCATCGACGTCGTCTACAACCACTTCGGCCCCAGTGACCTGGACCTGTGGCAGTTCGACGGCTGGAGCGAGAACGACAAGGGCGGCATCTACTTCTACAACGACTGGCGCTCGCAGACCCCGTGGGGTGACTCCCGCCCCGACTACGGCCGCCCCGAGGTGCGTCGCTTCATCCGCGACAACGCCATGATGTGGCTGGAGGACTACCACGCCGACGGCCTGCGCTGGGACATGACCGCCTACATCCGCTCCAAGGATGCCTTCACCAATGACATCCCCGAGGGCTTCGAGCTGATGGGCGAGGTCAACCGTGAGGTGCGCGACAAGTACCCCGGCAAGATCCTGATCGCCGAGGACATGCACGGCCACGACGACATGGTGGGCGAGGGCTACGAGCAGGCCGCCTTCCACGCCCAGTGGGATGCCGAGTTCGTGCATCCGCTGCGCGCCTTCATCCGCGCCTTCGACGACAACGACCGCGCCCTGGCCCCGGTCAAGGCGGCCATCGAGCACAACTACGACGGCGAGGCCTTCCGTCGCGTCATCTTCACCGAGAGCCACGACGAGGTTGCCAATGGCAAGCAGCGGGCCGTCAGCGACGTGAACCCGGTGGACCAGCAGGGCTGGTATGCCACCAAGCGGGCCACGCTGGGCACCATGATCGCCCTGACCAGCCCGGGCATCCCGATGGTCTTCCAGGGCCAGGAATTCCTGCAGGGTGGCTACTTCACCGACGAGGTTCCGTTGGACTGGAACCTCAACGAGAACCACCAGGGGATCGTGCAGATGCACGCAGACCTGATGCAGCTGCGTCGCAACTGGAGCGACGACACCGAGGGCCTGCGCGGCCCGGGCCTGAACGTCTTCCACTGCAACGAGGACTCCAAGGTGATGGCCTGGCATCGCTGGCGCGAGCACGGCACCGACGACGACGTGGTGGTGGTCATCAATGCCACCGACGAGGTGCGTGGCAACTACCGCATCGGCCTGCCCGCCGGTGGGCACTGGGAGCTGAAGTTCAACTCCGACTCGAAGGCCTACTCCCACACCTTCGGTTCCGCCGACGCCTTCGACATGGGCGCCGAGGGGCAGGGCATCGACGGCATGCCCTACTCCGGCGTGGTGAACCTGGCCCCCTACTCCATGCTGGTCTACAGCTGGAAGGGCTGATCTGGGATGACCGAGGAGGTCGGGCACCTGCACCCCTCCGGCCGGGGGCAGGTGCCTGCCTTCGAGGTGATGGAGATCGTCGCGCGCGTCGAGCAACTGCGCGCCCAGGGCCGCGACGTGGTGAACCTGTGCGTCGGTGAGCCCGGAACGGGGGCACCGGCCGCCGTGCGCCAGGCAATGGCCGAGGCGATGAGCTCTGGCGTCTCGACCGGTTACTCCGCCGCGTTGGGTCTGCCGGCGCTGCGGGAGGCGATCTGCGGGCACTACCGCGACTGGTACCAGTTGGACGTCGGCCCCGGGCAGGTTGCGGTCACCACCGGTAGTTCCGGTGCCTTCCTGCTGGCCTTCCTGGCGGCCTTCGACGCGGGTGACCGCGTCGCCCTGGCCCGGCCGGGCTACCCCGCCTATGCCAACATCCTGCGCAGCCTGGGGCTGGACGTGGTGGAGATCGACGTCACCGGCACCGACGATTTCCAGCTCGCCACCGACCTGCTCGACCAGGCCCAGCATGAGGCTCCGCTGGCAGGGCTGGTGGTGGCCTCCCCCGCCAATCCCACCGGAACCATGCTGGAGGCCACGCAGATGGCCGAGCTGGTCGCGTGGTGCCGGCGCCATGGGGTCCGGCTGGTCTCCGACGAGATCTACCACGGCATCAGCGCCACCGGCAGCGTCGGGGAATGCGCCTGGCGCCACGGTCGCGACGCGCTGGTGGTCTCCTCCTTCAGCAAGTACTGGGGCATGACCGGTTGGCGGTTGGGCTGGCTGCTGATGCCGGCCGATCTGACCGCCACCATCGACGCGTTGAGCGGAAATCTGGCGCTGTGCGCCCCGGTGCCCGCCCAGCTGGCGGCGCTGGCTGCCTTCGGTGACGACGTCCACGTCGAGGCCCGGGCCGCGAATGCCAGCTATGACCAGGCACGTCTGATGGTCCTGGAGACCGCGCACGAGCTGGGCTGGCGGTTGGCACCGGCCGACGGGGCCTTCTACGTCTACGCCGACATCTCGTCGAGCCTGTGCGAGGGAGAGGACTCCAGGGCGTGGTGTGCGGCCTTGTTGGAGGAGGCCGGCGTCGCGCTCACCCCCGGTTGGGACTTCGACCGGGTCAACGGCGGGCAGACCGTCCGCCTCAGCCTGGCGCCCGGCCCCCAGCAGGTGGCCGAGGCCCTGCGCCGCACCAAGGACTGGTTGGCCGCTCGCTGACGAAACGGTGGCCGAGCCCGTCGAGGCCCCACCACGGCGGCCGAGCCTGTCGAGGCCTCAGAGCCGGGTGAGCCAGCCTCGGGCACCGGCGTGCTGCACGCGGATGCTTGCCACCCGGCAGGCTTCAGCGACGGCCCGGGCCAGGTCTCCCCCGTTGAGCAGCAGCGCGGCGGTCAGGGCCCCGTGGAAGGCGTCGCCGGCCCCAAGGGTGTCCACGGCATCCACCTGCGGCGGCGTCACGGTGCCACGCTCGGTGGGGCCCGCCCACAGGGCTGCGCCCGCACCGTCGGTCATCACCGCCGTGGTGGCTCCCGCGTCGAGGACGTGCTGCACCGCCCCCTCCAGATCCGTGCCCAGCCCTGCGGCATAGTCGGCCGATCCGGCCACGACGTCAAGCCAACTCAACCAGCTCTCCGCCGCCGGTTTCACGCTGCCAGCGTCGAGCACCGTCAGGCACGGAGAATCGGCCATCAACCCCAGCGCCATACCCGCCGCCACCGGATGGTGGCCGTCCACCATCAGCGCGTCGGCGCTGGCCAGCACGGCCCGGGCCTCGTCATTCAGCTGGTGTCGGGAGCGCAGGGCGCTGGTGGAGAAGACGGTGCGGGTGCCGTCGGGTTCGACGATGCAGGTGCTGACGGGCAGCTGGAAATCGGGGCTGGCCAGCTCGACGACGGTGACGCCGTGCTCCTCCAGATCGGCGCGCACGGTGTGCGCGGCCGTGGTCGCCCCCAGCCCGGTGATGAGGGTGCTGCGCCCCAGCAGGGCGGCCGCGGTAACGGCGGCATTCGCGGCCGGGCCACCCGCCGACAGCTGGGTGGACTCGACCACCGACTTCACGCCCCATGGCGGTCTGGACTCGACGCGCTGCACCACGTCCAGCGTGGTGAGGCCCAGGAAGACGGCATGGGACCTGGTCATCGTTGGCTCCTCGTTTTGACCACAGATTCCCACGTCAGAGCGTGATTGTCGAGGGTAGCCGCGCTCCGGCCACCGTTCCCCGAGCTTGTCGAGGGGACTGCAAGAAGCCCTCGACAGGCTCGGGCACCGTGGTTGGGACAGTGCCCGGGCAAGAAGCCCTCGACAGGCTCGGGCACCGGGGCTGGGTCAGAGCACCGAGCCGGGGCGGTAGGCGGCGGCCTGCGGGTTGGCCTCGGCCAGCTCCGCGACGCGGGCAGCGACGCGAGTCACCTGGCTGCCGGCGTCACCGGTGAGTTCCAGGGGCTGGCTGACCAGCGCCTGCAGCTCGTCGCGGCTCAGACCCAGCGCGCTCTCCCCTGCCAGGCGGTCGAACAGGTCATTGGTGCGCAGACCCTGCTCGCGCATCTCAAGGGCGACGGCGACGGCATTGGTCTTGATCACCTCGTGCGCGTCCTCACGGCCGACGCCCTTGCGCACCGCGGCCATCAGCACCTTCGTCGTGGTGAGGAAGGGCAGGTAGCGCTCCAGCTCCGCCTCGATCACCGCGGGGAAGGCGCCGAAATCGGCCAGGATGGTCAGGAAGGTCTCGAACATGCCGTCGAGGGCGAAGAAGGCATCCGGCAGCGCGACGCGGCGCACCACCGAGCAACTGACGTCGCCCTCATTCCACTGCACGCCGGACAGCCCCTCGGTCATGGCGACGTAGCCGCGCAGGATCACGTTGAAGCCGTTGACGCGCTCGCAGGAGCGGGCATTCATCTTGTGCGGCATGGCCGACGAACCGACCTGGCCGGGCTTGAAACCCTCGGTGACCAGCTCGTTGCCCGCCATCAGACGCAGCGTGGTGCACAGGCTGCTCGGGCCGGCGGAGGTCTGGTACAGCGCGCTGACGGCGTCGAAGTCGAGGCTGCGTGGGTAGACCTGGCCCACCGAGTCCAGCACCGAGGCGAAACCCAGGCTCTGCGTCACGCGCTGCTCCAGCTCGGCCAGCTTGGCGGTGTCCCCGTCGAGGAGGTCAAGCATGTCCTGCGCGGTGCCCATCGGGCCCTTGATGCCGCGGCCCGGGTAGCGCTTGATGAGTTCGTCGACGCGCGAGTACGCGATGAGCATCTCGTCGGCGGCCGAGGCGAAACGCTTGCCCAGGGTGGTGACCTGGGCGGCGACATTGTGGCTGCGGCCGGTGACGGGCTGCTCGGTGTACTGCACGGCCAGGTCTGCGGTCATCGCCAGCGCGGTGATGATGCGCTCGCGCACCAGCTGCAGCGAGGCGAGCACCTGGTGCTGCTCGACGTTCTCGGTCAGGTCGCGGCTGGTCATCCCCTTGTGGATGTGCTCGAAGCCGGCCAAGGCGTTGAATTCCTCGATGCGAGCCTTGACGTCATGCTTGGTGACGCGCTCACGGGCATCGATGGAGGCGAGGTCGACCTCGTCGAGGTGCGCTCGGTAGGCGTCGATCACGGCCTGCGGATCGTCGCCGCCGAAGTCGACGCCCAGATCACGCTGGGCCTCCAGCACGGCGATCCACAGCTTGCGCTCCATGACGATCTTGGCCTCGGGGCTCCAGATCGCGCGCATGGCGGGCGAGGCGTAACGGTTGGCCAGGACATTGGGGACGCTCATGTCAGTTCTCCGGTGCGGTGTAGGTGATCTGGTTCGCAGCTGCCTTCGCACCGATGTCGGTGCGGTTGAAGCCGGACTCGAAGTCGGTGGCGGCCACCTGGGCATAGGCGGTCTCGCGGGCCTCGGCCAGGCTGGCGCCGGTGCCGACGACGCCCAGCACGCGGCCACCACTGGCCACCAGGTTGCCGTCGGCATCCCGGGCGGTGCCGGCGTGGATGGTGTGGGCACTCTCGGTGTCCGGGGCGAGCACGATGCGTCCGCCCTTGGCCGGCGTTCCCGGGTAGCCGTCGGCGGCCATCACGACGACGACGGCGGCGCCGCTGCCCCACTGCAGGGCGTCGGTCTCGGCGAGGGTGCCGGTGGCGGCGGCATACAGCAGCTGGCCCAGCGGGGTGTCGAGCCTGGCCAACAGCGCCTGGGTCTCCGGGTCTCCGAAGCGAGCGTTGAACTCCACCACGCGGATGCCCCTGCTGGTCATGGCCAGGCCGGCGTACAGCAGGCCGGTGAAGGGGGTGCCGCGACGCTCCATCTCGGCCAGCGTTGGCTTGATGACCAGCTCGTCGACCTGCTCGACGATGTCGTCCGGTGCCCAGGGCAGGGGGGTGTAGGCGCCCATGCCGCCGGTATTGGGGCCCTGGTCGTCGTCGGCGACGCGCTTGAAGTCCTGGGCGGGCTGCATCGGGCGGCTGGTGGTGCCGTCGCAGATGGCGAACAGGCTCACCTCGGGGCCGTCGAGGAATTCCTCGATGACGACGCGCTCGCACTGCAGTGCGTGGGCGAGGGCCTCGGCGCGATCGTCGGTGACCACGACGCCCTTGCCGGCGGCCAGCCCGTCGTCCTTCACGACATATGTGGCCCCGAACTCATCCAGTGCGGCCTCGATCTCGGCCTGGGTGGTGCAGACGCGGGAGGCGGCGGTCGGCACCCCGGCGTCGGCCATCACCTGCTTGGCGAAGGCCTTGGAACCCTCCAGCTGGGCGGCCTGCTTGCTGGGGCCGAAACAGGCGATCCCGGCCTCACGCACCGCGTCGGCGACGCCGGCCACCAGCGGGGCCTCGGGGCCCACGACCACCAGGTTGGCGCCCAGCTCGGTGGCCAGGGCGGCGACGGCCGCACCGTCGTTCTGGTCGACCGGGTGGTTGGTGGCAAAGCTGTCGGTGCCGGGATTTCCGGGTGCGACGTGCACCTGGGAGACGGCGGGATCCTTGCTCAGGGCCAGGGCGAGCGCGTGCTCGCGGCCGCCCGAGCCGACGACGAGTGCAATCAGGGGTTCGGTCACCCCCCGAGCCTAGCGGGAGTCACGTTCCACGCGGTGGTCGTGCACACCGGCGAAATGCCATCCGCGGCGGCTGGCTCGTCACGCGTTGACGAGTTCTCGTTCCTGCTCGGCTGGGACCTCGTCGTGCTGCTGGTCGGCCTCGGCCTGGCGTTCGGCGCGGCGCCGACGCACCCGCTTCACGACGAAGACCGCGGCGGCACCCAGCACCAGGACCATCACGACGTCCTGCACGCTGGCCACCCAGCCCTCCACACGGGCCCAGTTGGCGCCCAGCGCGTAACCGGCGTAGATCAGCAGGGCATTCCAGATCAGGCTGCCGAGCGTCGAGTAGAGGGTGAAGCTGACGGCCTGCATCCGGTGCAGGCCAGCGGGGATGGAGATCAGCGAACGGACCCCGGGGATCATGCGGCCAAAGAAGACGGCCTTGCCGCCGTGCCGGTCGAACCAGCCCATGGCGGTGTCGATGTCCTCGGGATCGGTCAGCGGGAGGCGACGCGCAATCGCCTTCAGACGCTCGACGCCAAGGGCCTGCCCCACCCAGTAGAGCAGCCACGCGCCGGCGACCGAACCGATGGTGGTCCAGATCACGGCCGCGGCGATGCTGAAATGCCCATTGGCTGCGGCAAAGCCGGCCAGCGGCAGGATCACTTCACTGGGGATGGGGGGAAAGACATTCTCAAGGAAGACGGCAAGGGCCGCGCCAGGAGCGCCGATGATCACCATCAGCTGTTCCAACCACCCCATGACAGTACCGACGATGCCGGTCTGGAGAATGGGCAGCTGGGCGAGGGTGAGGTGCATGGCAATCCGTTCCTGGTGAATTGTCGTGAACCATCACGGTAACCATCACAGCCAAGAGGCAGCTGTGAACCAGGGCACGTCCTCAGGCCTGCTGCGCCACCAGGAGCTGACGCAGCGCGGCCGCCAGGCTGGTGCGCTGCTGCTCGTCCAGGCCGCTGAGCAGCTGCTCCTCTGCCGCCAACAAGGACTCCAGGGCCGCGTCCACGGCCTGCTTGCCCTGCGCGGTGAGCACCACGCGCACCGAGCGCCCGTCGTTGGGGTCTGCCTGGCGGCGCACGAAGCCTCGCGCCACCAGCCGGTCCACCCGGTTGGTCATGGTGCCGGACGTCACGTGGGTCTGCTTCAGCAGCTGACCGGGGCTCATCGTGTAGGGAGCACCGTCCTTGCGCAGCGCGGCCAGCACGTCGAATTCCCAGCCCTCGAGCCGGTGCGAGGCATGCGCGGCGCGACGTGCCTCGTCCAGGTGCAGCGCCAGGCGCAGGATCCGTGACCAGATCTGCATCGGCTCGACGGGCAGGTCGGGGCGTTCCCGCCGCCACGCGTTGAGCAGCTCGTCCACCTCGTCACCCGGTGAGACGCTCGCCCTGCTGGTCTCGTCCAGATGAGGTTCGGTCATGGAGATATGAAACCAGATCGCGGGCCACCCCGGCGCCACCAGTCGACTCAGACGATCACGCTGGCTCCCGGCACCGGACCCGAGGCCCGTCGCGTCGCCCGCACCGTGGGGACCTTGGCCAGGGCCGCCGCCAGATCCATCGCGGCCGCCTCGTCGCTGGCCAGGAAGGCGCAGGTGGGGCCCGACCCCGACACCACGCTGCCCAGGGCGCCGGCAGCCATCCCCGCCGCCAGGGTCTCCCCCAGCTCGGGACGCAGGCTGATCGCGGCGTCCTGCAGGTCATTGCACAGCGCCTTGCCGAGCGCGGCGGCATCACCCTGCGCCAGGGCGGCGGCGATCTGCGGGGGGATCTCGGTGCTGGTGGGTTCGCCGGACTGAGCCACGAGCTCGTCGAAGCGCCGGAAGACCGCAGGGGTCGAGAGGCCCTCGTCGGCGAAGGCCAGCACCCAGTGGTACTGCCCGCGGCTGATCATCGGCACCAGCTGGTCACCGCGGCCCGTGCCGATGGCATTGCCACCCAACAACGGGAAGGGAACATCGGAGCCCAGCTGCGAGGCCAGGGCGTGCAGGTCGTCGGGAGTGGTGTCCAGGTCCCACAGGATCGAACAGGCCAGCAGGGCGCCCGCCGCGTCGGCAGATCCCCCGGCCATGCCGCCCGCCACCGGGATGGACTTCTTCAGGTGGAGCCGCACCCCCAGCCCGGGGTGCCCATGGCGCTCGGCCAGCAAGGCGGCGGCCCGGCAGGCCAGGTTGGTGTGGTCCAGCGGCACCTCGTCCAGGCCGTCGTCCGCCATGGTCAGCGAGACCTCACCGGCCGCGCCGGGAACCGCCACCACCTCGTCGAAGAGGTTCAGCGCGTGGAAGACCGTTCCCAGCGGATGGAATCCGTCGGGTTGCAGCGGCCCCACGCACAGGGCCAGGTTCACCTTGGCGGGGACCCGAACCCGAACCATCTGGTTGGGGTCGCCAGCCTGCTTGTTGTGCATCGCTTCCACGACGCGAACCTAGCCCAAAGCGGGTGTCCACCACACGTCCGACGCCACCGCGTGGGGTCAGCGCTGGGCCAGCAGCTCCGCGATCCGGGCGAAGTCCTCGATGGTCAGCACCTCGCCACGGGCCTGCGGGTCGACGTCGGCCGCCACCAGGACCTCGCTGGCCGCGGCCGACGAACCGCACATGCCGGCCAAGGCGGCGCGCAGCATCTTGCGGCGCTGCGCGAAGGCGGCATCCACCACGGCAAAGACCTGCTCCCGGGTGGCGGTGGTCTGGGGCGGGTCGCGACGGATGATGCGCACCAGCCCGGAATCCACATTGGGCACCGGCCAGAAGACCTTCGGCGGCACCGTGCCCACCCGCGTCGCCTCGGCATACCAGGCCATCTTGACGCTGGGAACGCCGTAGATCTTGCTGCCGGGCTTGGCCACCAGGCGATCACACACCTCCAGCTGCACCATCACCAGCCCGGTGCGCCAGGAATCGAAGCGCTGCAGCAGGTGCAGCAGCACCGGAACCGAGACGTTGTAGGGCAGGTTCGCCACCAGGGCGGTCACGGGATCACCGTCGAGCTCGTTGACCAGCAGCGCGTCGGAGTGCACCACCGACATGCGGCCGTCGGCCTCCGGCATCCGCTCCGCGACGGTGCGCGCCAGCCTCGGCGCCAGCTTCTCGTCGATCTCGATGGCGGTGACGGCCGCACCGGTCTCCAGCAGCCCAAGGGTCAGGGAGCCCAGCCCCGGCCCCACCTCCAGCACCACGTCGTCGGCGCCGATACCGGACAGCTGCACGATGCGTCGCACCGTGTTGGGATCGATCACGAAGTTCTGCCCGCGCTGCTTGGTGGGCTTCAGGTCGAGCTCGGCGGCCAGGGCGCGTACCGAGCGCGGATCCAACAGACCGGTCTCAGGCATCGTCGTCTCCCCAGCTGCCGCCGAAGGCCTCGACGGTGTTGTTGCGCACCTGGCGGCACAGCTCGTCCAGTTCCATGCCCAGCACGTCGGCCATGAAGCGCAGCGTGTGCGGCACCAGGTAGGGCGCATTGGCCTTGCCGCGTGCCGGCACCGGGGTCAGGTAGGGCGCGTCGGTCTCCACCAGGATCCGTTCACGCGGAGTGACCTTCAAGGCCTCGGACAGGTACTGGGCGTTCTTGTAGGTGACGACACCGGGGAAGCTCAACCACAGGCCGCGCCCCTGCCCGTCATGGGCCAGGCAGGCGCGGGCGAAGTCGGCATCGCCGCTGAAACAGTGCATCACGGTGCGTTCGGGCAGCTCCTGCGTCCCCAGCACCCGCAGCAGGTCCTGATGGGCCTCGCGGTGGTGGATGACCAGGGTCTTCTCGTGGCGTCGCGCCATCTCGATGTGCGCGACGAAGCTCTTCTCCTGCACCGCCTGGGCCTCGGCGTCGGTGGTGCGGTAGTGGTCCAGGCCCGTCTCGCCGATGGCGCGCACCTGCGGGTCGGCGGCCAGCTCGTCGATGGCGGCGATGTCCTCGTCCAGCGTCGTGCTGCGGGCGGCGTCATTGGGGTGCATCGCGACGGCGGCCACCACCTGCGGGTAGCGGGTGGCGAGCTCCACGGCGGTGCGCGAAGAGGCGACGTCACACCCCACCTCCACCACACGATCGACTCCGACGGCCGCCGCGGCGGCAAGGTTCACCTCGACCGACAGCCCGGAGTACTCGCGGGTGGAGTCCAGGTGCGTGTGCGAGTCGATGGTGGGGCTGGGCAGCGGCTCCGGGAGCGGTGGCAGTTTCAGCTCTGCGAGCCGTGCGGGGATGTCCATGGGTGCCATTCTCTCGGACTGCGACGGTGGCTGTCGAAGCGCCACGATGATTGCTCACAGGTCTTGGTCAGACTTGCGTTGCAATGCCTGTGCACAAGTCTGACCAGTACGGGTGACCAGCCCACTCAGCGTGCGTCGAGCGCCGCCTGGTAGAGCTGCTTCTTGTTGGCTCCGGTGAGCTTGGCCACCTCGGCCACCGCCGCCGAGAGCTTCTCCCCCTCGGCGATGCGCCGCTGCACCAGGGCCAGGGCGTCCTCGGCCGAATCACGCTCTGGTGCGCCCTGCACGACGACGCAGATCTCGCCCCTGGCATGGTCCTGCGCCCAGCCGGCCAGCTCTGCCAGCCCTCCCCTGACCACCTCTTCGTAGGGTTTGGTGAGTTCGCGACAGACCGCGGCCGGACGCTCCTGCCCCAGGGCTGCGGCGCAGTCGGTGAGGAAGTCGGCCAGTCGATGGGGCGCCTCGAAGAAGACCATGGTGCGCGGTTCGGCGGACAGTTCCTCGAGGCGGCGTCGGCGCGGGCCCCCGCTGCGGGGCAGGAAGCCCTCGAAACAGAAGCGGTCCACGGGAAGGCCAGAGACGGCCAGGGCGGTGAGGACCGCGCTCGGCCCGGGCACGCAGGTCACCTCGTGGCCGGCCTCCAGCGCGGCGCGCACCAACCGGTAGCCCGGGTCACTGACCGAGGGCATGCCGGCGTCGGTGGCCACCACCACATTGCGCCCCTCCCGCAGGTCGGCGAGCAGTTCGTCGGTGCGGCTGGCCTCGTTGCCCTCGAAGTAGCTCACCACGCGCGCACCGGTGGTAATGCCGAGCCGACGCAGCAGGGTGTGGAAGCGACGGGTGTCCTCCGCGGCGATCACCTCGGCATCAGCCAGGACCGCCTTGAGGTTGTCCGAGGCGTCGACGCTGGAGCCGATCGGGGTGGCGGCCAGCACCACACGTCCCCTGCCATCGGCGTCGGGTGCCAGCTGCCGGGCCAGGGGCGCATGGTCTTGTGCGGATGTCTGCTCGCTCACCACTCCATTGTGACCGACGCCACGGCAGTGACCACGGTCACACATTGGCTGAAGAGTTGCCCAAGAAGGACCCCTGCGCACACCCCTTCCCCACACCAGAACCCCTGTGCTGCCTAGGCTCCGGAACATGCTTCCGGGGGGAAGCGCGGCATCCGGGGGGATGTCATGACACGGAATTTCGGGGGAAATTCATGCATTCAACAATGCGCACCCGTTCGGGTCTCGCTGTTGCAGCAGTCCTCGGTCTGGCCAGCACCGCCGCAGTCCTGACCCCGGCCTTCGCCGACGACGCAGTCGCCGATCCAACCGCAGCGAGCACTCCGGCAGTCGCCAGCACTCCCACCGCCACGCCCGACGAGACCAGCGCTCCCGCCGCGCCGGTTGCCACCGAGCAGAGCACTCCCACCGGCACGACGGGTGATGCTTCCAACCTCGAGGCCACCCCGTCCACTCCGGCGCCCGTGGCAACCTCCGAACCCGTCACGTCGCCCGCGCCGGCGGCCCCGGCCAGCGAATCACCGGCCCCGACGGCCACCTCCCAGGCCAAGGTCAAGGCGGCCGCCGACGCCAGCTGCACCGCGGCGCCGGTCACCGACCCGATGACGGTGACGGTGGAGACCGACGGCGAGGTCAACGCCTGGGAGCAGGTGAGCTTCCGCTTCTCCGGGAGCATCTCCGACGGCCACTGCGCCGGCGACCAGTTGAGCTTCGCCATCCCGGAAGGTCTGTCGGTGCCGGACGGTGCCAGCTTCAACCTGAACACGCCCAGCGGCGTGAAGGCAGCCATTATGACCGTCGCCGACGGCCGCATCGTCGTGACGCTGAGCGACTTCGTCGAGTCGCACACCGACGTCACCCTCTCGGGCTGGCTCAAGGCCTCCGTCGAGAGCACCGTCACGCCTGGCGAGACCAAGGAGTTCGTCTGGGACGTCAACGGCAAGACCAGCCGCACCCCGATCCAGGTGGTCGAGTGCCCCGACTGCAATGTGATGCCCAGCAGGCTGAACAAGTGGGGTTGGTACAACTCCGAGGGACACCTGGTGATCACCCTGCAGCTGCCCACCGCCACCACCGAGAACCAGCAGTACAGCTGGGCCGACGAGCTGACCAGCGCCGGTCAGTCCTTTGCATGCCCGGTAACACCCACCGTGCAGACCTGGAGCGAGGTGGACGTCTGGGGCGAGCCGGTGAACTCCACCTTCGATTCACGCGCCGAGGTGACCGAGTGCGACCAGGACTCCCTGGCCGGCACCATCACGCTGCCCAAGGGCACCGCGGCTCGCATCCTGTTCCCGGTACAGGTGACCGATGAGCAGATCCAGGAGTGGACCGACAAGGGCACCGTCACCACGCTCGGCACCACCAGCGATTCGAATGCCACGGTGAACACCTGGGAAGGTGGCGGCGACGCCGACGGCCGTGTCCCCGTGACTCCCACTCCGGAACCGACCCCGGAACCCACGCCCGAGCCGACCCCGGAACCCACGCCGGAACCGACGCCCGAGCCGACCCCGGAACCGACCCCGGAACCGACGCCCGAACCGACTCCTGAGCCCACGCCGGAACCCACACCCGAGCCGACCCCGGAGCCCACGCCGGAACCGACCCGGACCCCGGCCCCGGAAGGCACCCCTGTTCCCGAGACCAGTCCTGTTCCCGAGACCAGCCCCGCTCCCGAGACCACCCCGGCTCCCGAGCGGCCGGCGCCTTCGGGCGACGACCAGATGCACCGCCCCGGCGCGCTGCCCAAGACTGGCAATGCCGACCAGGTTGACGTCTCGACCACCAGCATGAGCCTGCTGGCACTGGGCTTCATCGGCGCCACCCTGACGGCACGTCGCAGGCACTTCTGACACCCCTGGGGCGCAGCCGCGGCTGCCAGACAGCACTGCCGGACCCGATCGCACGCGCGGTCGGGTCCGGTGCTTTGTCCCACCCGCCACCTAGGATGTGCCCCGTGACCGAAGCCAGCCACAGCCACACCACCATCGCCACGCGCCCCAGCGTCGTCGAGAAGCTCTACGACGGCCCCGGCAGCGATCGGGCGATCAGCTGGCTCGTCACCTTGGCAATCACCGTCTTCGCCTTCGTGCTGCGCTGGGTGGACCTGGCACGCCCCAAGAACCTGGTCTTCGACGAGACCTACTACCCCAAGGAAGCCTGGACCATGCTCCACTTGGGCTACGAGGGCACCTGGCCGGACGTGCATCCCGGCACCAAGACCAAGATCAACGACGCCATCGCCCAGGGCCTGACCGACGGATGGAATGCCGATGCCTCCTTCGTCGTGCATCCCCCGCTGGGCAAGTGGCTCATCGCCGTCGGTGAGTACCTGTTCGGCATGAACTCCTTCGGGTGGCGGTTCAGCTCGCTGGTGGCCGGCACCCTGTTGGTGATGGTCACCATTCGGCTGGCCCGACGGCTGTCACGCTCCACCCTGGTGGGCGGCATCGCCGGCGTCCTGCTCAGCTTGGACGGCCTGGCCTTCACCATGAGCCGCATCGGCCTGCTCGATATCTTCCAGGCCTTGTTCATCGTCTCGGCCGTGGCCTGCGTCGCGGCCGACCGGGACTGGTTCCGGCACCGGCTCGCCGACCACCTGGTACGCACCAACCGCCAAGACCTGGGCGGCAGTTTCGGACCGCTGCTGCTGTGGCGTCCGTGGCGGCTGCTGGCCGGGGTGATGTTCGGGCTGGCCTGTGCCGTGAAGTGGAATTCGATCTTCGTGCTGGCCACCATGGGCATCCTGTCGGTGGTCTGGGACTGGAATGCGCGACGTCTGGCCGGCGCGGGGCCGCGCGCCTGGACCTCACTGCTGCGTGACGGGCTGCCCGCCTTCGTCTACCTGGTGGTGGCGGCGGTCCCCGTCTACCTGGCCACCTGGACCGGCTGGTTGACCACGCATGGCGGTTGGGGCCGTGGCTGGGGAGCCGAGCACCCCGACCACTGGACGGTGAAGCTCTTCGGGGCTCCCCTGGCCTCCCTGTGGCAGTACCACGTGGACATGTACAACTTCCACACCGGTGAAGGCATGATGACCGCCACCCACACCTACGAGGCCAATCCCTGGGGCTGGTTGCTGATGCAGCGCCCGATCGGCATCGACGCGGTCAACGACATCAAGCCCGGCGTCGACGGCTGCCAGGCCGTCAATGACACCTGCCTGCGCGTCATCTCCGGCGCCGGCACCCCGATCCTGTGGTGGATGGCCGCCATCGCCCTGGTGGCCGGCCTGGTGGTGTGGATCGCCGGCCGCGACTGGCGCTTCGGGCTGCCCATCCTGGCGATGGCCAGCACCTACCTGCCCTGGTTCCGCTACGCCGACCGCCCGCTGTTCTTCTTCTACGCCATCTGCATCATCCCGTTCACCGTGATCATCCTGGCCATGTGGTTGGGTCGACTGATCGGGCCGGCCGACGGGCCGAACCGGCGTCGCGGCGCGTGGCTGGCCGGGGGCGCCGTCGCACTGGTGGCGGCCAACTTCGCCTTCATCTACCCGATCCTCACCGACGCCCTGCTCACCCGGAAGCAGTGGCTGGCACGGATGTGGTTCAAGAGCTGGATCTGACCGGATCTGCCGGCAGCGTCGCCGCGCCCCATCCGCCTCCCTAGAATGAGGCGGACGCGAGTGCGTCCGGAACAGGAGATTCGCGTGATCTGGAAGCTGCACGGCAACGGCCAACTGCAACCCGGTGCCGTCGTCGCACCCGACGAACGCCTCAGCTGGGGCAAGACCATCGGGCTGGGGGCGCAGCACGTGGTGGCCATGTTCGGCGCCACCTTCGTCTTCCCCCTGCTGATGGGGCTCAACCCGCAGCTCGCGGTGATGATGAGCGGCATCGCCACCCTGCTCTTCCTCTTCCTCACCAAGAACCAGGTGCCCAGCTACCTGGGCAGTTCGGCCAGCTTCGTCGGCGTGGCCACCGCCATCTACACCATGGGCGGCAACCCGGCCCACGTCTCGGGTGCGCTGCTCACCGTGGGCCTGGCGCTCTTCCTGGTGGGCGTGGTGATCCACATCGCCGGCGCGAGGATGGTGCACCGGGTGCTGCCACCGGTGGTGACCGGCGCCGTGGTGATGCTGATCGGGTTCAACCTGGCCCCGGTGGTCGCCAAGACCTACTGGCCGCAAGACCAGTGGACCGCCTTCATCGTGATGCTGGTGGTGGTCTTCCTGTCAGTGGGCCTGCGCGGCTTCCTGGGCCGCATCGCGATCTTCCTCTCGTTGATCTTCGGCTACCTGCTCAGCGCCGTCTTCGACCAGGCCTTCGGTCCGGTCACCCGAGTCGTCGACGGTGAGCCGGTGCAGGCCTACCGCGTCGACTGGAGCAAGGTGCACGAGGCCGACTGGTTCGGCCTGCCTCCCATGACCGACCTGGCCACCTGGACCCATGGCGGCGCCAACAATGTGCTGGGCTTCCACCTGCCCCAGTTCCACCTGGCCTACATCTTGGTGGCGCTGCCCGTGGTGATCGCGCTGATCGCCGAGAACACCGGGCACGTCAAGGCCGTGGCAGAGATGACCGACAAGAACCTGGACGGCTCGATGGGCCGGGCGATCATGGCCGACGGCGTCACCTCGATGATCGCCACCGGTGCTGGCGCGGGGCCCACCACCACCTATGCCGAGAACATCGGCGTCATGGCCGCGACCCGCGTCTACTCCACCGCCGCCTATGTGGTGGCGGCGCTGGTGGCGATCGGCTTCGGCTTCTCCCCCAAGTTCGGTGCGGTCATCTCCGCGACCCCGGGAGGCGTGCTGGGCGGCATCTGCGTGGTGCTCTACGGCATGATCGGCCTGTTGGGCGCCAAGATCTGGAAGGAGAACCACGTCGACTTCGGCAATCCGGTGAACCTGGTCCCGGTCGCCGCGGGCATCATCATCGGCGTGGGCGACGTGTCTCTGCACGTCACCGAGAACTTCACCCTGGGCGGCATCGCGCTGGGCACCCTGGCCACGGTCATCCTGTGGCACGCCTCCAGGGCCATCGCCCCCAAGTACCTCTCCGATGCCGCCGGCGGCGCCAACATCATGGTGGACACCCCGGGCATCTACACCGTCGAGGGCGAACAGGACGAGCCCTACGAGAAGTACGACCCCACCAAGAAGGTTCGCCCGCTCGACTGAGCACCTCCCGGCCGGGTACTGCTGCAACTAGAGAGCTGGCGGCCCTTCATTGCCATAGTGGCAATGAAGGGCCGCCATCTCTCTGTTTGCGTACGGGTCGTCAGGTATTCGCGCGCCGGGTGAGGGCCAGCCGCACGAGGATTCCGACCGCGAGCACCGCCAGGCCCACCGCGATCGAGCGCCAGGGCAGGGTGGCCACCAGCACCAGGCACAGCACCATGCCCAATCCCTGCAGGGCTCGCGGATAGCGACGCCCCTCGCTCTGGTGCCAGGCAGCGGTATTGGCGACGAAGTAGTAGAGCAAGACCCCGAAGCTCGAGAAGCCGATCGCCCCACGCAGGTCGGTGGTGAGCACCAGGACGGTGACCACCACTGCCAGCGTCAGCTCGGCGGTGCGTGGCACCTGGTGCTTCGGCTCGATCGTGGCCAGGGCTCGGGGCAGGTCGCCCCCGCGAGCCATCGCCAAGGAGGTGCGGCCGATGCCGGTCATCAGGTTCAGCAGGGCCCCCAGCGCGGCAGCTCCGGCCCCGAAACGGACCGCCGGGCTCGCCCAGGAGGCCCCCACCGTCTGCACGACGGCGGCCAGGGGTGCGTTGCTGCTGGCCAGGGCCCCGGCACCCAGCACG
The DNA here is from genome assembly GCF_048595755.1 of Luteococcus struthionis. Lineage (GTDB taxonomy): Bacteria > Actinomycetota > Actinomycetes > Propionibacteriales > Propionibacteriaceae > Luteococcus. The sequence continues at coordinate 1,749,262 of NZ_CP184360.1, read as the reverse complement.
TGCAACAGGGTGAGCGCGACGGCCAGGTAGATGAGCAGTGCAATGCCCAGTGCCAGCACGATGGCGCGGGGAATGGTGCGCTCGGGCTCGGTGACCTCCTCACCCATCGTCGCGATGCGGGCGTAACCGGCGAAGGCGAAGAAGAGCAGCCCGGCCCCCTGCAGCACACCGAAGGCGTCGGCGTGCAGGGGTTCTGCCGGGGTTGTGGGGGCATCGGAGGCCCAACCGATCACGACCACCAGCGCCAGCACCACGATGACGATCCCCGCCAGCAGACGGGTGAGCTTGGCGGTGCGGGTGATGCCTCGCAGGTTGGCGGCCGCCAGCGCCCAGACCAGCAGCGCGGCGGCGGGGCGTTGCCAGGCCTGCGGCACCAGGTAGTGGGCGGCGGTGAGTGCCATCGCGGCACACGAAGCGGTCTTGCCGATCACGAAGCACCAGCCGGCCAGGAAGCCCGGCCATTCACCGAGCTCCTCGCGCCCGTAGAAGTAGGTACCGCCACTGGTCGGATAGCGGGCCGCCAGCTGGGCCGAGCTGGTCGCATTGCAGAAGGCGACCACCGCGGCGATGGCCAGACTGACCAGCAGCCATTCGCCAGCGGCGCGGGCGGCCGGCACGAAGGCGGCGAAGACCCCCGCACCGAGCATGGAGCCCAGGCCGATCGTGACGGCGTCGGTGAGGCCGAGGCGACGGGCAAGGGCGGGTGCGGCACTGGTCATGCGCGGCAGGCTAGGGCTTTCGGGCAACGGGAGGATGAACGACCACCCCGCCCTATTTACACGGTTTATTCCTTGTATAGTGATCGGTGTGGAGGAACCCCTCCCACCCCGCCGTGACACAGACCAGGAGAGTCATGATCGCCACCAGCACCACCCTCGGAGACCTCGTCGCGCAGGACATGCGCCGGGCCCGCATCCTGGAGCAGTACGGTCTGGACTACTGCTGCAACGGACAGCGCAGCCTGGCCCAGGCCGCAGAGACGGCCGGACTCGACGCCGACCGCCTGGCCCACGAGCTGGACCTGCCCGAGGCCCCGGCCGACCAGCCTGCCCAACCACTGGCCAATGCCGCCTTGGCCCACGACATCGTCGACACCCACCACGCCTATCTGTGGCAGGAGATGCCCCGGCTGCAGGCTCTGGTGGACAAGGTCTTCCAGGTGCACGGCGAGAAGCATCCCGAGCTGGCACGGGTCCGCGAGGCTTACACCGCGGCCGTCGCCGATCTGGAGCCACACCTCACCAAGGAGGAGCGGGTGCTCTTCCCGGCCATCAGCAAGCTCGAGAAGGCGCAGGCACCGGTCGCCTTCCCCTTTGGCAGCCTGGCGAATCCCATTCGCCAGATGATGAGTGAGCACGACGTCGCCGGTGACCTGTTCAAGGAGATGCGCGAGCTCACCGACGGCTTCACCCCGCCCGAGGGCGCCTGCAATTCCTACCGGGCCATGCTCACGGGCCTGGACGAGATGGAACGAGACCTGCACCTGCACATCCACAAGGAGAACAACGTGCTCTTCCCGCAGGTGCTGCGGATGGAGCAGCGGATCAACGCCCAGCAGGCCTGACCGGCACACCACCCACCACCTCCAGCTGGCAGGAAACCCATGAACCACTCCTCCTCCGCGGCCGTGACACCCCGCACCGGAACCCGACGATCCCCGGTCAGGGAGCTGCGCCACGACCCCGACGACCGACCCTTCATCGTGATCTGGGAGGTGACTCGGGCCTGCCAGCTGGCCTGCGCGCACTGCCGGGCCGATGCCCAGCAACGCTTCCACCCCGACCAGCTCACCGTCGGCCAGGGCAAGGCCCTCTTGGACGACATCGCCCAGTTCGGCAAGCCGACCCCCATCGTGATCCTCACCGGCGGAGACCCCTTCGAACGCACCGACCTGGAGGAATTGGTGGCTCACGGCAACCGACTGGGCCTGTCGATGGCCTTGTCACCCTCGGTCACCGCGAACTTCACCGCCCAGCGGCTGGCGAGCCTGCGTGCGGCGGGCGGCAAGGCGATCTCCTTGTCACTGGATGCCGCCCACGCCGAACTGCACGATGCCTTCCGCGGCTTCTCCGGCACCTATGACGCCACCCTGGCGGCCGCACGGGTGGTGAACGAGGCCGGATTCCGGCTGCAGATCAACTCCACGATCACCCGCCGCACCGTCACCGAACTGCCAGACCTGATGGTGCAGGTCAAACAGATGGGTGCCCACCTGTGGTCGCTGTTCTTCCTGGTGCCCACCGGACGCGGCCAGGCCCTGCAGGCGCTGGATGCGCAGGAGAACGAGGACGTGCTGCAGTGGGCCCACGACGTCAGCGGTTACATCGCGATCAAGACCACCGAGGCACAGGCCTACCGGCGGGTGGCGATGCAGCGCGACACCGACGACGCCCCACCCCACGGCGCGCTCTATGACCAGCTGATGGCCCGCACGCTGGAGTTGGTGACCCCCGCAGACTTGGAGAATCGGCGCCCGCGGCCGCCACTGGCCACCAATTCCGGGCGTGGCTTCGTCTTCATCGACCATGTGGGCGACGTGTACCCCTCGGGATTCCTGCCCCACCATTGCGGCAACGTGAAGTCCGAATCCTTCCGCGGGATCTACCGCAATTCGCCGGTGATGCTCTCGCTGCGACGCCCCGACGCCTTCCACGGCAAGTGCGGGGTGTGCCCCTTCAACCAGGTCTGTGGTGGGTCTCGGTCGCATGCCTACGCCGTGACGGGAGACCTGTTGGCCTCCGATCCCACCTGCGCCTACGTTCCACCGCGCTGGCTCGCCGAGCACGACGGCGACGACCCGATCACCGGGGCCCGCAGTCGTCCCATCCCCCTCGACCTCGAGGCGGCAGCCAGCACGGCACCGGCAGCCACCAACGTCCGCGCCGCGGCGGATCACTGAGCAAACACCACTGGGCAGGGCGCCGTGGCCCCGGCAGCCACGCCTGCATGACGGCCTGCCACCATGGAGCCATGGGTGATCTGGTCATCGGCGACGACGGACGGGCCAGGCCGCTGTGGGCCTCGCAGGACGAGCTGTTGCGCTCCTATTACGACACCGAGTGGGGCATGCCGGTGCGCGACGAGCGTGGCCTGTTCGAGCGGTTGAGCCTGGAGGCCTTCCAGTCGGGCTTGAGCTGGGTGACGATCCTGCGCAAGCGGGAGAACTTCCGGGAGGCCTTCGCCAACTTCGATCCCGACGCCGTGGCCGCCTTCGGCGAGGCGGACCGGGAGCGCCTGCTGGCCGATGCCGGGATCGTGCGCAACCGCCGCAAGATCGACGCCACGATCACCAATGCCCGGGCCACCGTCGCGCTGCGTGACCATGGCGGGTTGGCCGAGTTCATCTGGGCCTTCCAACCGAGCCAGACTCCGGCCCCACGGACGGCCAGCGAGGTTCCCACGCAGTCACCGGAATCGGTGGCCCTGTCCAAGGCCTTGAAGCAGGCCGGTTTTGCGCACGTCGGCCCGACGACGATGTTCGCGCTGATGGAGGCGGTGGGCATCGTCGATACCCACCTGGTGGGGTCCTGGCGACGAGGAAGCTCCGGCATCTGGAGCTGATCCCTCGACAGGCTCGGGGAACGAGAACCCCTCGACAGGCTCGGGGACCGGGAATGTGCACTCGGGGAACGAGAACCCCTCGACAAGCTCGGGGACCGGAAATCTGCGCTCGGGGACCGAGAACGGTGGCCGAGCCTGTCGAGGCCTCAGGCGGCGCGGGGGAAGAGCCGCGGCAGGATGTCGGCCAGCGTCACCACTCCGGCGAAGGCACCGTTGTCGGTGACCACGGCCAGCTGGGTGCCGTTCTCACGCATCTCGTGGAAGGCCAGGTGGAGGGGCTTGCGACGGTCCACCACATAGGGGCTGTTCGCCAGGTCTGCCACCGGGCGATCGTTCGGCTCACCGAGCGTGTCGCGCACGTGGACCACGCCGGTGACCTGCTCCCCCTCGGTGAGCAGCACGCGCATGTGGCCTGCGGCCAGCGTGGCGGCCTGTACCTCGGCGACGGTGGCCCCCGAGGACACCTGGGTGGGGGTGTTCTTGCGGCCCTCGATCAGCGAACCCATGGTGAGGGTGCCCATGTCCAGGGCATAGGTGATCGAGTCTCCGTAGGACTCCTCCAGGGTTCCGACGTCGGTGGAGTGCGCCACCAGCGAGCGCAGCCCGTCGCGGTCCTGCACCTCGTCCATCTCGTCCACCGGCTCCACCCCGGCTCGTCGCACGCACCAGTTGGCCATGTTGTTCAGGGCCCGCAACAGCGGTCGGGTGAGCCACAGGAAGCCGCGCATGGGCACCGCCAGCATCACCGCCGACTTCTCGGGGTGGGCGATGGCCCACGACTTGGGCGCCATCTCCCCCACCACCAGGTGCAGGAAGGTGACGATCACCAGCGCCAGCACGAAGGCAATCACGTCGGCCATCGCGCTGGGCAGGCCCAGGGCCGCCATCGGTCCCACCAGCGCGTGGTGAACGGCGGGCTTGGTGATGGCGCCCAGGGCGAGGGTGCAGATGGTGATGCCCAGCTGTGATCCGGCCAGCAGCAGGGTCAGCTCGGACGACGAACGCAGCGCGGCCCGCGCGGAGGCCGAGGTGGCGGCTGCATCCTCCAGGCGGTGCCGCTTGGTGTTGATCAGACTGAACTCCACCGCCACGAAGAAGGCGCTGAGCACGATGATGGCGATGGTGATCAGCGTCACGGTGAGCCCGTTCATCGGATCTCCTCCTCATGCTCGGTGGTGTTCGGCTGGGGCGCGGCGGTGGCGCCGGAGGTGGACGGATCGCCGCTGAGGGTGAGCCGGACGCGCGCCGGGACGTGGCGTTCCAGGTCGAGCACCTCGATGTCCAGGGTGCGCGGGCCCTCCTCGGCCAGGTTGTCGGGCAGCGGCACGCGCACCACGTCGCCGTCCTCGGGCAGTGACCCCAGGTGCGCGATGGCCAGGCCGCCGATGGTCTCGGCGTCACCGTCGGGCAGGTCGATCCCCAGGGCGCGTTCCACCTCGTCGGTGTGCACGTCTCCGTCCATCACCCAGATGCCGTCGTCGGGCACCGGCACATAGTGGGGCTCGTCGGGGTCGTGCTCGTCGGTCAGCTCGCCGACGATCTCCTCGGCCAGGTCCTCCACGGTGATGATGCCGGTGAAGCCGCCGTACTCGTCGATGACGCAGGCCAGCTGCTGGCCTGCCTCGTCGAGTTCACGCAGGCAGTCGGGCAGGCTCATCAGTTCGGGCACCACCACGGCGGGACGCACCAGCTCACGCACCGAGGTCTCGGGTTCTCCCTGCCAGGCCAGCAGGTCCACCAGGTCCAGGACACCCAGGATGTCGTTGTCGTCGTCGATCACCGGGTAGCGGGTGTGCCCGGTGCGCATCGCCTCGCGTGCCTCGGCAACCGTCGTCTCCGGGCGCAGGGTTGCCGTCTGGGCGCGGGGAATCATGGCGTGGTCGACGTTCTCCTCGGGAAAGTCCAGAATGCGATCGACCATCAGCGACAGTTCTGGCGGCAGGTCTCCCGACGTGCGCGAGGCCTCCACCAGGTGCTGGATGTCGCGGGCATTGGCGGCGTGCTCCACGTCGTGCACCGGTTCGATCTTGACCGCGCGCAGCAGCAGCTCGGCCGCCTTGTCGAAGACGGTGATCATGGGCCCGAAGATGGTCAGGTAGAGCTTGGTGGATCCGGCGAGCCGGTCGGAGACCTGGTCGGGGCGCGCGATCGCGTAGTTCTTGGGGAAGAGTTCCCCGAAGACCATCTGCACGACGGTGGAGACCGTCATCGCGATCACCGCGCCAACGCCCACCGAGACGGCACGCGGCACCCCCACGCCGCCCAGCAGCTGCGAAAGTCCGCCACCGATCATCGGTTCGGCCACGTAGCCGACCAGCAGGCCGGTAACGGTGATGCCCAGCTGGGCCCCCGACAGCATGAAGGAGGTGCGGCGGGTGATGTCCAGGGTTCGGCTGGCCCGATCGTCACCAGCGCGGGCGCGTGACTGCAGTCGGGACCGGTCCACCGCCATGAAGGCGAATTCCTGGGCGACGAAGTAGCCCGTCGCCACGGTGATGAGCAGGACGATCAGGACTCCGAGCAGGAGTGATATGAGGGGAGGCATGGTCCTTGTGACGGTAGAGGTGCGGGAAGCATCCAGTTAAGCCGACGATTTCCTTCCACTCAATCACCGCCACCGCGCAAGCTTCGCTACGGTCAATGGGGATCCTGATCTCTGGACGGTGGAGGAGCAATGCAGGCCGAGTTCGACAACCGGGATCGCTGGCTGGTTCCGCTCTCGCTGTGGGGATCCTTCCTCGCCAATGACGGCGAGGAATGGCTGACGATGGCACCCACCACGGGCCTGCCCCAGACCCACGTCGACGTCGGGATCGCGACGATGGGCGTGCTGCTGGGCGCGGCCACCCTCGACGGGATCCGAACCCGGGGACGCGGTTGGCTCTACCAAGACGTCCAGCTCGTCTTCGGTGCCCACGGGGTTGGTCATATTGCGGGCAGCGTCCTCCTGCGCCGCTACACGACGGGCGTTGCCACCGCGCCCACCGTCGTCCTGCCCCAGTGGTGGTGGTCAACCACCCGACTGCGACGCACTGGGGTTCCCCGCACCTCACACCTGCCGCGCGCGATGGCCGTCACCGGCGCCTGGCTGGCCATGGCGCACGCACTCGGGGCCTGGGCCGCCAGACGTGACCGCAGCGAGAGCGGCGTGCGAAGCAAGAGGTGGTGACGGGGTCAGAAATCGAAAGAACCCCGCATGCCCGGAAACGTTCTTCCTGGTCAGCGAGGTTTCTTGTTGGTGGACCTACGTAGAGAGTTTGACAACTTTGGCTCCGCCGCCCGTACCGTGTGTTCGCGCTGGTCACGAGGGGTTTACCGGACATCGAAGCGGCCGTCGGAACCCTGCGTTGTGGACTCCCGGGGTCAGTCTGTTCGCTCACTTGGGATGGCTCAAACTCTTCTGACCGACACTGAAGTCGACGAGCTGGTCGCTGCCTACGAGGCTGGCGCGACCCTGCGCGGGCTCGCCAAGCAGTTCCATATCCACCGTCTGACCGCGGCAGCTCATCTCGCCCGCCGCGGTGTTCCCGTTCGCCGCGCGGGCCTGGACTCTGGGCAGGCCAAGGAAGCCGCCCGGCTGTACGAAGCTGGTTGGACGCTGGTGCAGCTGGGCAGACTGTGCGTCGAACCATCGCGCGTCAGGGAGTGTCGATCCGGCCGGGTGGACGACCACCCCGACGTGACACGAAGTGCAGCTCAGCAGCGTGAGTTGATGGGAACCCGCCCGCGGTCCGTCGGGCGCATCGCCTGGGCCATCATCTGGTCGCGCATGATCGCTCGCACTAGGCGGAACAGGCTAATGGGACCGTTGAGAACGAACTTGAAGGCATTCCAGATGCCCCACAGCACGACCAGGTGCAGCCACTCGGGCGCCCCACGGTCGATCAGGATCGTGCACACGTTGGCGATGGCAAGGCACGGGACACCGACTAGCATTGCCGGGACACCCCACTTCAACCCTCGCCGGGTTCGCGTAGCTGCGAGCAGTCGGTTGCTCGGCATGTAGTGCTGGAAGAAGTCATGGGCGTGGATGCTGAGCATCCAGATGGATCGGAATATGATCGGGCTCTCTCGTCACACGTGCTACTCCGTCGAGGAGGCAGTACGTAGGTGAGCGCCCGTAGGCCGTCCCGAAAGACCCGCAAGAGAGAACCTGCCTCGCCACCAATGTACGCCATCGTCGTGACCCTGGATAGGTGCGGTCTGGCGAGACAGATTGACGCAGGGCCAGATCACAGCATCGAGCTGCTCTCACGGGCACCCGCACCAAGCGACGGGGCGGCAACGGGCCGCTACTAGCTTTCCTCGGGTTGGGTGTCGGTCGGGAGCACCGCAAGACCTGCAGCTGACGCCTTCATGGGCAGGAAGCCATACCTGCCGTCGCTAGCATGCTTGGTGAATGGGGTGTCCTTCGCGTCCTGAGCCAGAGGTTCAAGCGGATCAGTGTTCTCCATGACGATGACTTGGCCGTCAAAGTTGTCTTGGATGTTGCGGTAGAACGACCGAACAACGTCTTCCGGCGGGTCTTCGTCATCATCATGAGATTGGTCCGGCGGACGATAGGTCACGAGAGGCGAGTCGAGGACGACGAAGCCAGGGTGTGGGAGTTCGCGGTCGAAGCAATACTGCGCGAGTGCGAGGGTGAAGGCTGCGTGCAAAATGGCTCGGACGCCCTTGCCGTGGGCCGACCGCTTTTGGTCTCCAGCGATGATGTCCAGCTCGTTCCGGTCGTATCGGACCAGGGCTGCGTCGGGATATCCCCACTGGCGAAGGCGTTTGGAGATCTCGGCCGAAAACTCTCTCACGGCGGTGAGACTCAGGCTAGTTGCCGCAGTGGCTACCTCTGCGTCGCTCTCACTGGCGATTTTGCGGATCATTGCTTCGAGTGATGCCACTTGGTCGTACAGCCCGAGGTACTTTTCGACCTCACTTCGTTTCGCGAGGAGGTCGTTAAGGTCACCCTCGTGAGGGGCGATTCTGGCGTCGAGGGCCTCGATTTCCGTTTGCAGACGAGACGACTCCTGACGTGCTGATCTGATTGCTTCGCGGACGCTTCTGTTCCGCTCGTTCACGCTCTCGATCGTTACCAGCAGGTCTTGGTGAAGAGCGCGAGTCTTCAGAGTCTCCGCTTCCACGGATAGGCCAAAGCTGGTCGTATCGCCTGCGCAGTCGATATTGAGGTGTTGGTTTTCGGGCTCGGCGCCGCAGAAGACGCACGTGCCCTGCCGAAAGTAACCCAGCAGGTTGCCGGCCTCAGCAATCATTTCAAGGCGCGCAAGATCGCTCTCGTACTGTCTGCGCAGGAGCTCAAAGCGCTCTCGCAGAGCGGCGGCATCTGAGTACTCAAGTCGATAAGTTCGTTCTTCGCGCTCGATGCGAGTACGGTCTACAAGGAGTTGTCCTCTTTGCCTCGCCAGACCTCCCACCGTGGCAGTGTGTTCAGAAATGGTATGATTCAGCTTAGCCAGCTGTTCCTTGAGTTCGGTGGGTTCAGCGACGTCTTGAAGCTGAGTTTCGAGTTGGCCGAGCATCCGCTCTACTACCTCTTGACGGGCTCCGCGTAAAAGCTTCTGTTCTTGAGTTGATGGAACAGTCTCCAGCGCCGAATCGTCTTCTCCTGTAAGCAGGAGCTTGAGAATAGAGACTTCCTTCGTCCTGCTGACATGCTGACCGCTGATCCCTGGCGCCTCTTCAGCCTGCATCTTCGTCTCGCCGATGATGCATAGCTTGGTGAGATCACGGAAACTAAGCATGTTGGTTTCGTTGCGCGCGTTCTTGCGAACTCGCTTTTCGTCGAGCCCGACCTGCCCCAGAAGGAACCGGGAGAGATTTGAGGTCGTTGATGCACTGTGTTTCGCCGAAAGCGTTTCATCCGGCGGGCCTGGGGGTTCGAAGCGGAGGTCGGCTCGGTAGAGGCAGATGTTGCCTCCATCGATCGCACGCGCGAGAGTGACGCGGTCACCTTCTGGGAGTTCAAGACCGAGAAGGACCCTGCTGTAACCATCCCGTTCGGGTATTTCTTTGAGTTCCTTCGCGCCGAGGACGAAGTCGATGGCATCTACGATGAATGACTTGCCAGTGTCGGAGGGGCCGTGGATGACTGTGACATGGGGGCTGAAGTCTACGGAAGCGTCTGGCACGTTGGTGCCGGTGAAGGTCAGGTGAGTGAGCGTGAGCCGTCTCATCACTGTGCGCCCCCGCCCGGTGCTGGAATGACTTCAAACTCCTCGGACCAGTGTGACGATACTTCGCGCATGCGTTCGCGTAGGCCGTGGTCATCGATGTGACCGAGTTCTGCAACAACCCAACAGGCCCGTTCGTGTAGCGCTCGCGCGTAGTCGCTTTCGAGAAGGCGGAGAAAACTCTCGGCGCTGTCGCTGGCACGAAACTCAATACCGCCGTCCTCGGCAACCATCTCTGCGAGTCCAGCTTGGAGCATGAGGTGAAGTCCATCTTCAATATGCCGTCTCTTTACCCCAAGTTCGCCAACTCGGACAGGGATGGGCGGGTGCAGACTCTCGGGCCCATCAAAGTCCGCGCTGTGGAGAAGGCCGTGGTCCAGCAGCACCAAACGGTTGATGTCGAGATGAGCAGGAAAGGCTGCCGCCAAGAGGGTAAGTACTCGGAGTCCGACTTCGAAAGGGCTGTTGAGGGGGCTATCCATTGCGCTTCACCCAGGTCAGTCGATCCGCGTTGGCAAGCTGGTGACAGATTCCTTGGCGGTCTTCCATTCGTGATACTGAGATTAGAGAGTGAGCTCCCAAGTCTAGTTGCCCGGACTGAGCCAGGACAGCGCGGAGTCGATCCATTCCGGTGGAATGCTCAGCTTCGGCGGTGTCGATGACGCCGGTGTACACGTCGCTTTGCAGGAGCTCATACGTTCCGTCGGGGACGGCGTCGCGTGCGTAGAGCCTCAGCGCCTCGGCAGAGTAGAACGACTCACGCTGACGCTGAAGGTGGGGCCCGTAGCTTGTGTGTACTGACACGGAGGCCGCATCAGTGCAGGAGGTCGGCTCTTGCTCGGCGTAAACGTCAACGAGCTTCTTGACGTAGACAGCTTCCACAGGCGTGGGGATGGCAGGAGCCTCCCCGACTGGAGGACGCGCTGGCAGCGGAGTCCCAAATCGAGCTGCAAAATAGTGCGTGTTTCGATGCACGTCGAGCATCTCGTTGAACTCAATGGATCGGAATATCGAGAAGTTGGTGGTTTCTGCTAGATCTCGGATCGCCCGCAAGGTGCTGTCATCGAGGTTCTTCGTGGTCGGAGCCCGGGTGTCAATCGCGTTCAGGAATTTCTTCTGTAACTCGCTGGGCTTGCTTAGCAGGCGGTTGAACGAACTGCCACATCCGCGAGGGGTAACGAACGCGTACTGGTCAGGCAGTACATAATATTGATCAACTACGCCTCGGAAGAGCTTCAGCATCTCGGGGATCGCGTCCGAAGTCTTCAGCGGCTCAGCGTAGTGTTTCGCTTGGTAGCAGTCCCATGAGTCTTCGAGGCCACGGTCGGTCTTGAAGGCTGCAACGTCAATGCCGCGGTCTCCTGGGCCGCCAAGCTGTTTGATTTGGACGTACGAGGTGGTCAGACCAGTGGCCCATTCCGTGATGAAGATTTCCCATTCATCAGCGGAGTAGAAGTAGACACGTTGGACCGGGGAAACAGGAGGGCCAGTCAGCGAGGGTGCCGGCGAGGTCCCGGTGCTTGGTGTTGGCATGTCGACGAGCTGGAGGGCGCGTCTCGCTGAGCTCGCATCGTCGTCGACCGACACGCAGTCACCTCCTTGTTCTGGTGTCACACCACCCATCCTAAGAGAGAACATGCCCAGTATCACCGGTCGACACGTCGAGTCGCTGCCGACGGCGCAGGCGTACCCCTGGGCGGTGAAACCCCGTTCTCCGAGATCGTCACAGGCGGGGCGATTCGACCAGTCCAAGGGCGGCGGCAGGAACACCTTCTCGGTGAACCTGTTTGAGGAGGAGCCGTCGTGTCTGGTGTTGCTGGTCTTGGTTTTGATGAACGTCGTGCCCGGGTGGTGCTGGCAATGCTGGCGGAGCCGGATGATCCCGTCACGGGAGGGCTGATGCGCCGCGTGGGTACCGTTGAGACGCTCGGGCTGCTCGACACCGACACTGTCGTGCCGGGTTTGAGCCGGGTTGATGGTCAGGTGTGGCGTGACCGCCTCACTTCACCGGGCAGGATGGATGGGCTGGACCAGCGGCTGCGCATGGTGGAGGACACTGAAGCGCCCCAGGTTCTCTGCCGCTTTCATGCGGGTTGGGGCTCTCTGGTGAGGCCCTCGTAGTGGGCTGCCTCGTAGGCTGCTGGTGGCACGTTACCAATGCTGGAGTGGAGCCGGCGGGTGTTGTACCAGTCGACCCAGCCGGCGCTGGCGTACTCGACGTCAGCGAGGGACTTGTACGGCCCGTCGTGGAAGATCCTGGTCCGGACGCATTCGGCCTTGTAGAGCCCATTGATCGTCTCCATCAACGCATTGTCGTAGGCATCACCGACGGTGCCGATCGAGGGGCGGATGTTCTCCAGCGCGAGGTGCTCGGTGAGCGTCAACGAGGTGTATTGACTGCCTGCGTCGCTATGGTGGATCAACTGTCCAACTTCGACAGGGTAGCCTTGCCGCTCACACTGCCACACAGCCATCCGCAGCGGCGTCAGGACCAGGTCGACGTGCTTGATGGTCTGCGCATGCCAGGCCACGATCCGTTGGGAGAACACGTCCACGATGAACGCGACATAGACCCAACCAGCCCAGGTTCGGCAGTAGGTGAAGTCGGTCACCCAGCACCGGTTTGGCGCATCCGCGGTGAAGTCCCGGTTCACCAGGTCCCCGGCACGGATCCCGTCCTTGGCCGGGATGGTCGTGCGAATGCCCTTGTCGCGGCGAACACCGTGCAACCCGAAACCGCGCATCACCCGGTCCACCGACCCGGGCGAAACCCTCACGCCAAGATGGTTGCGGACCGCGACAAGCATCTTGCGACGTCCGTAGAGCCCCTCGGGGTTCATCACCTTGCGACGACCCCCGCCAGACAGGTCCTCATACCGCCACACGATCCGGTGGACGGCGTCGGCGACCTGCGCGTCCGAGACCGTGCGGGCGCTGACCCGACCCCTGGCCCAACAACGGTAGGTCCGTGCGGCGACCTAGCAACCCTGCTCGCGCAGCACCCGACAGATCCACTCGACCGCATGGCCCTCGACACGAAGCATGTCGATGAAACCCAAGATCATCGGTTGCGGGGGTCGAGTTCCCCCACGAAGAAACTCGTGGCCGCCTTCAGGATCGCCACGTCCTCGCGCAGCCGCTTGTTCTCGGCCGTCAGCTTCTTGATCTCCTCCAGCTCAGCGCTGGTCGTTCCCGGCCGGGCCCCGGAATCGACCTCGGCCTGGTTCACCCACCGCCGCAACGACTCCTTGCCGACCCCCTCCTGCCGGGCCACGGCCTCCAGCACCTTCGACTCGGTCGGGTACTCCGAGCGGTGCTCCTGCACCAACCGCACCGCCCGGGCACGGACCTTCTCATCGATCACTTTCGGCATGACTGCATCCTCTCGAACTCAAACGGATGCGACATCAAACCCGGGGCGCTTCAAGATGCTCCTCGACCCCGAGATCAACGCCAACGCCCTCACCTGGGCCCAAGAAAGCAACAAGGCCCGAACCGGAACCATCGATGATGGCAAGGGTTCGAGCCTTGTGCGTGGGGTGGAGCATAGGGGATTCGAACCCCTGACCTTCTCATTGCGAAAGCCTCCTTGCCGTGAATTCGCCCCGTTTGGAGGCGGTTCCACGCCTGCCGACAGCTGCACGGATGCCGTCGATTTCAGGTCGGGGGTCCGCCGGGGGCCCGCGAGATCCGGACTGTTCGATTTTCGGTCCGGCGCGGTCCATGCCGGTGAGAACTTTGCCCGAGCGGGTGTGGTCGGCATGGATCGTGGCGGCGCCTTGGTTGCCGACGCAATTCGGATGCCGGAGACGGGCAGGGTCCGTAGTCTTCCGTACATGGTGAAGTGGGATGGCGGGCTTCCACGGCCTGCACGCGAGTACCCAGCCGAGGAGCGCGAGATCAGGTTCTTCTTCGACTACGGCCACCCGTGGCCGCTGTGGGAGAACTACACCGACGAGTACGCGATGACACCCGAGGACTACGCTCTCTCCCCCGAGCTGGTCACGTTGCTCCGGCGTTGCGGTGCGCTCTGGGACTGTATCGACTTTGACGGTCGCTTCAACCCGCCCGAAGCCCAGGCACAGTACGAGGAGGCCTGCACGGAAGCAGTGAAGATGCTGCGAACGGAGGTCTACCCGATCAAGGTCGTGCGCGAGTAGGTCGAGTCGGTGAAGATCCAGGGCGCCCTGAACCAGATGGCTCGGGGCGCCCTGTCATGTTCGGGACCGGCGGCGGTGGGGTGCGACGGGGTGCGCGCAGGGAGCGAAGCGACCGGAGCGCGGGGCCCTGTCGCGGGGCCCCGCTGCCGCCGGTCACGTGCGCCGAAGGCGCCTTGAGTCAGTAGGGAAGGTTCTCACGCGTCTCCGCTGACGTTTCCACCCTCCTCCCGAGCCAGTGAATCAGCGAGAGACTTCACCGATTCGGTCAGTTCATGGATGATGTGGTCAAAAGCAGCCGACGGCTTCATCCCGGAGATTCCAAGTTGCGCTTGAGCCTTGGGGCTATCGGAGTTGCTCAGATGTGCAACACCCCCTCGAGAACGCAATGCGTATAAATTCGATAACACCTTCGATGGCTCACTTGGAACATCGCGCGCCTCCAACCAGGACTTCAGCTGAGCGAGCGACTGACCTTGAGTACCCACTGGAGCCTGAGACCTCAACAGTTTTGAGTTAAGGGAATCAACAAATACCTTGGTCAAAATCAACACAGGACCATTAAGACTAACCGGATCCTCGTTCATTGGCCCCATGAGCGAGCGATATTCAAGCTCGAGGTCCTTCGGAAGTTCCTTCCAGAGCGGATCGCCAAAGACTGCAACGAATCTCTGATTGGCCTCGACCCTCGCTCGCTTGAGATCACCAATAGGATCCGGAGAATCGACAAACTGGCCAAGGAAGTCGCGACGGAATCTGCCTTCTTCCATTTTCCCTTCCGGCGGGACGTTATATGACTTCCAATGGCCCCAGTCTTGATGGGGGATTTTTTGTGCAATATCGCCGAGATAAACCTCAACGAGGCCCGCAGTATTGATCGAAATATCCACCCCCCAGAGATGAAGGCAAGAGAGACGGAATGGTGTGACGTGATATCGGCTCGGCTGCGCCAAGTAGTCCTGCAGCACTTCCCGCCGAAAATAGATAGGCGTCAGGTAATGAGGGTAATCCGAGTCTGTGGAGTGATAGGAACTCAGAGCCTTCGGATCACATGGCCAGTTCATGAGCTTCCCAGTCTCACCATCCCGGGCGTAGATGAACTCTTCGAAGGCTATCTCTTCCGGAGAAAAGTCATCGAACCTAGGGAGTCGAGGACTCTTCCTCCCTTTGATCACATAGTTCCCATCTAGCATCGAGAAGCACTCTTCACGTAGGGCTGTCGGCTCTCCCGTTGCAAAGAAACTGAAGTGCCCCCACGCGTTATGAAACTCGTCATCGACGCGATCGAAGTCCACGCGAGGCAACGCGATCACAGACCTCTTATACAGGACCGCTGACGCGCCACGGTAGTGCAAGAACGTCTGGAATTCGTCAGCTCGAATTTCCACGAACCAGCTGCCTTCCTCGGCGCGATACCTAACCAGTTCTTGAGTACGCCCGGCGGCGTCAAGATAGCTCCAACCACCGCCCACTGGAAAAGCGTCCCAAAACCAAAGGAATGTGTTCGACAACTCGACCTGAGGCAGATCAGAACCCAGCGCCTGCCTAGCGTTAACGAACCATGAAACTTCGAAGCAGGATTCCCCTTCACCCCGAACGTTTGCGGAGAGTCCATTGGAACTCATATGGGGGCCGCACTCAACTTTCCCCAAGTCCTCGCCTAGCCAATTCGTCGCCTCGAGGGCCAGCTCCTCGGAGCCTGCATCGACAAGAAGACAACCGGTGCTGAAAGTGCTAGTGCCGTGCATAGGAGAAGCTACGACGCGGTACTCTTCAACGGCAAGCCACCCCTTGGGGCTGGGGGTGATATTCGACAACCAGTCGCTCGGCCACAGGAGCGGTGGGAAGGATCCGCTGGGGATATCCCATAATCCTCCCAGGTCGTTGAGTTCATCGGACGTAAATCCGGGAATCTGGGGGATATTCATGATCACTTTCACGAGTCTGATTATATGACGAGATTACTTGATTCTTTCTTGCGATGGCCTATAGATCTACCAGCCACGAGGTCGTTTGCCTGTCGCATAACGATATGCCAAAGCGGGAACTGATCCACCCCTAAAGACATGTTCGAAAGTACCAATCTTTTCCCAACCCATTCGCTCGTAGAGCGCAATCGCAGCCCGATCTTTCGCCATTACGTCGAGAACGGGAATTCTTCCGACAGCTTCTGAGTAGTCAACAGCAGCATTAATCAAG
The DNA here is from genome assembly GCF_048595755.1 of Luteococcus struthionis. Classification (GTDB taxonomy): domain Bacteria; phylum Actinomycetota; class Actinomycetes; order Propionibacteriales; family Propionibacteriaceae; genus Luteococcus. The sequence goes on along the minus strand of NZ_CP184360.1, from coordinate 1,733,163 downwards.
TTGCCCGCTATACGCTTCCCTCGGGCGGAAGGGTCTACGAAGAGGCGGCCGAGCACGGAGATTTCTTCACCGGAGAGCCCGCTTCGCTGCTCTTCGATCTTGGTAGCTGCATCGCCATCCCCAGGTTCCGCGAGCATCACTTGTCCTACAACCTCGCCATCCAGTTCAGCCACCCATGAACTCAGCATCCGATCAGAGCAAAGCCACGCCACTGGATCAGCAACACCCTCCACGGGGTAGCCATCCTGAGCGTGAACGCGAACTAGCACGTCAGCAAGTGCCTGGATGTCTTCCTCGACCCTAGGCCGGATCACGACGGTCATGTCACTCCTCCACAGGCATGGTGTAGTCGAGGCCAGTCACGTCAGCACGCATGGTGAACGTGGTGACCTCGAAGGGCTGTCGGTATTGGTCGATGCTGGTATGCACAACGTCGATCACCGGAACCCCATCAGGGATCATGAGCTTCTCCACTTCGCTCGGCGTCGCCATGCGCGCCGAGATCTCCTCGCGGATGGTCACGACCTCATGGCCCTTCTCGGTGAAACGCGCATAGAGGCTGCCCGGGCCCAGGTTCGCGGAGTCAATCAGACGCGTGCCCTGGGCAATCGGGACCGGAATGTAGGTCACACCGATTTGGACAGCTTCATCGTCGGCGAAGTAGTGGTTCTCCCGACGCACGACGGCAGTCCCCTCAGCCAGGCCGAGGCGCTGCGCCACGAAGTCCGGCGCCGGCACCTGCTCGATGCTGGTGCAGTCGACGCTGGGTACGCGTCCTTGGGCTTCGACCTCAGCCCGGAAGGGCGACAGCCCAGTTCGCTCGCGGAGCTTCTGCGAGTAGCGGGAAGAGCCGAAGCGCATCAGCCTGGGCTTGACCCGGACAAACGCTCCCCTACCGTGCTCAACAGTGACGAGCCCCTCGTCAGCCAGGAGCCGCACGGCTTCCCGGGCCGTGTTGCGAGCCACGTCATGCGTCTCGACCAGCTTTCGCTCGGAAGGGAGCTTGTCACCCGGTGCGAGCTCGCCGGACTCGATGGCAGCGCGCAGTTGCGCCGCGAGTCGCCGACTGGCCGGCTCGGACTTGCCTGTGTCAGTTGCCATGGGGATGAGTCTACGAAGACTGGCTCAGGCCAGGGCCCACTATTGGGCGAAATCGCAAGGTGACCTTGTATCGCCCGGCGCTACAGGCCATCAGGCGGTGACCATCTTGTTCGACTTCGACCGATTGCACTTCCAGCACAGGGTCTGCAGGTTCTCCTCCGCCGTCAGACCGCCCCGGGACACGGGGACGATGTGGTCGACCTCGAGGAGCAGGTGCGGCTCCGCGTGAGTGCTGATCCCGCACTGCTTGCAGGTGTAGTTGTCGCGGCCCTTGATGTGTTCACGAAGACGGCTGGTCATGAGTGCGCGCTGCCCTGCCGCGCTCTTGCGGAAGCGGATCTTCTCGGACATCGTCTCGGTCAGCGCGTCGATGGTCGGAGTGTCCAGGCGGACGCTGGTGCGCTGGGCGCTGTTGCCACCGGCGCTCGTGTACTCGAAGACGTACTGCGGGTACGGCACGGTGATCGGAGAGAACTCGACCCCGACTTGGTCCAGGAACTCGTTCATGAAGTGCTTGCGGATGAACTTCGGCGGGTCGATCCGCTCGGTAATGCTGGTCTCCCGGAACTGCAGGTTGGCAACAGCCTCTTCCAGGTTGGAGATGCTCGTGCCCATCTCCTCGACCTGCCCCAAGGTCTCCTCGTCGGCCTTGATGTTGAAGTATTTCATCACGTACTTGATGGGGTCCATGCTGGCGTTGCGGACCACCTGCAGTGAGCAGTTGTGGACGTTGGGCGCCTCGAACTGCGCCACGTTGCGATCGCGCCGGTAGTTCCACTGGCTCACGTTCTCCGTGGTCGCCAAGTGGGCGTACTGCCCGGTGCTCGACTGGCCGACGGCAAACGAGCCACGCTCGCGGATCTCCGCGATGTATTCAGCAAGCTCGTTGTGCTCGGCGACCACCGAGGCGATGTCAGCCTTGGCCTGCTGGAACTCCTCGCTCGCGAAGTAGCGCCGCTTTCTCACGTGAAGGACGATCGCTGGGGTCCAAGCGCCCACAGCCAGGAGCAAACCAACGAGCTTGTCACTGCCCGCGCCACCGACCAGACCGAGGATGCCAATGGCGAACACCACCCATCGCAGCTTGTGGCTTCGCTTCTCGGGGGTCCGGGCGGTGCTACTCACGTCCACTCCTGTCATGTCTGGGCCAGCGATTACTGACTACCGATAGACATTCTTGCGGACACGTCTGACATTCGGTATACCTCAGGCGACGGATCTGCCGCTCCGAGCCCCGGTGGCACTCTCGGTTGACATCCCTGTCTTCGGTGATGCCCGCGAAGCCAGCGGGTTTGGCGTCCGATCACCAAGGGAGCGTTCCCAACTCCACATCGTCCTCCCACGTCCCCACAACCAAGTTCTCGCTAAAGCGCACGTTCTTGAAGTCACTCATGTACCAGCCACAACTGGCTGGGGCCCAAGTCGATAGTTCGTCGTCCACCGGACTCTCCATCCAGAGGGACCTTGCCCCGAAAGGAAGACAGGGGAGGCTCGGCGACAGCGTGATGTCGTCGTAGTCATCGAAGACAAGGCTGTGAGCACGGGGATCGGTATGGCGCAGGATTTGTTGGACCTCTGGAGGCAAGTGATCAGCCTCGTCGCTGGGCGCAACGTATGCGTACTTCATGACCCCACAATATGGGTGACGCAGTGGGCGGCCACGCGTAACAACCCCAGACCTCCCTTCACGATTGCGCTGACCTGGGCTCCGACCCCGGCAAGCTCGCACACCATTGACGCAACTGGCTCAAGCCAGTTAAGGTCTCCCCAGCTGGCTCAAGCCAGTTCATCCTAAGGAGGCAGTCATGTCAGTGCAGCGCAAGATCCTGGTCTCGATGGAGTCCGTGTTCCCGGCGGGGGCGTTCCTGGTGGGGCAGGTGGAGCCGGTGTGGAACTTCGACAAGGCGGTTCAGCGTCCCGATGGGTCGCGGCCGCAGCAGCTCGACAAGGACACGGGCCTGCCGATCTGGCAGGTGCCGGTGCTCGACATGGATCCCGGGGCGGGCAACCGGGACAAGACGGTGGTGGTGAAGCTGGTGAGTGCCCACCAGCCGGTGCCGCCGGCCAACAAGAGCAACCTGCCGATCACCCCGGTGGCCTTCGAAGGCCTGTCGATCACCCCGTGGGTCGATGACAACGGCCAGCGCCCCCGTCTCATGTACTCCATCCGCGCCACCGGCTTCGCCGACGAGGCCCCGACCGCCGAGCGCAAGGCGGCCTGACGATGACCGTCGCAACGCTGCCCAGCCCCGACCGCAGGCGTCTTCACGTCGCGGCCGTGGCTGGGGCCGTGTGGCGCCCCCTCCGGGTGTCCGGTGTGTTCGTGGGGCGCCTGCTGCGCGGCATCTGGCACAGCGGGTGGTGGTTCGTCACCTGCTACATGACGTGGCTGGTCGTGGCTATCACGGCCGGTATCGACAGCCGCACCGCGCACCTGGGCATGTGCGTGGCGAGCGCCGCGTACCTGATGCCGTTGGTGGGTGGTGCGTGGTGGTCGTTGGCCAACCCGTTCACCTTCGACCGGTACGTCGCCGGGTCGCGTCGTCGCTGGCACTGGCGGCGGTGGGCTCGGAAGAACTGGGACGAGCTGGCCCGTGAGTGTGGCCTGTCGGTGCAGCGGACGCGCATCGAGAAGGTGACCCGAAAGGTCCGCGTCGGTGACCGCACCGAGTACGTGCGCGAACCCCAGCAGGTGGAGCACTGGGTCGCCCCGTACCTGTCGAGGGTGGAGACCCGTGGCGATCTGCTCGTGTTGCGGGTCCGGGCCCGGATCGGGCAGACCTTGGAGGAGATCGAGGCCGCCGTCCCCGCCCTGCAGGTCGCCGCCGCAGCCACCTCCGGACGGTGCGTGTTCGTGTCGGAATGCCAGGTCGAGGTCCAGCTCATGATGCGCAACGCCCTCGCCTCCGGCCGCGAAGCCAGCATCCTCACTCGCAACGACCTGGGCACCATCGGCATCGTCCCCGCCGGCCGCACCCAGGCCGGCACCACCTGGCATCTGCCGGTGATCGGGCGCCACACGCTGATCGTGGGCGCGTCCGGGTCGGGCAAGGGCTCGCCCGTGTGGTCGGTGTGCGGGAACCTCGCTCCCGCGGTTCCGACCGGTGAGGTGCAGCTGTGGGGCATCGACCTCAAGCACGGCCTCGAACTGTCGATGGGCAAGCAGTTGTTCTGCTGCATGGCCACCACCCCCCGCCCAGGCATTGGAGGTGTTGCGTCAGCTCCGCAAGGTGATCGACGCACGGGGCGCGGAGATGGCCGGTGTCTCGCGCCTGCACCAGCCGCGCCCTGGTGACCCGCTGCATGTCCTGGTGATCGACGAGTTGGCCGTGCTCACCTCCTACGGCCCTCCCGAGATCGTGAAGGAGGCCTCCAGCCTGCTGTCGGAGGTGCTCACCCAGGGCCGTGCCCTCGGCGTCATCGTGCTGGCCGCCGTGCAGGACCCGCGCAAGGAGATCGTCGGCATGCGAGACCTGTTCACTCAGGCCCTCGCCCTGCGGCTCAACAGCTCCACCGAGACGCGCATGGTGCTCGTCGACGAGACCACCCGTGTGGCCCCTGCCCACCGCATCCTGCGCTCTCAGCAGGGCACCGGTTGGATCCAGGACGAGGACGGCACCTTCGACAAGGTCCGCGCCGATTATTGGCCTGACAAGACCATCCGCGAAGTCGCCCGCCGCAACCCCTCGCCGGTGCACGTCGAGCTGCCGAGCGAACAGCAGACCGCCGAGGACGCCCTCCCCCGGCCACCTCTCCGGTGGTGAATGCCGCCCAGGAGTTCAGCGAGCCGCGTGCCCGCAAGCCCCGGAGCCCGCGCAAGCCCCGACAGCCCCGCAACAGCGGGGACCAGGGAAATCCCCTCGACAGGCTCGGGATCGGGATGCATCGCTCGGGGATCGGGAAGGTTCGCTCAGGGCCTGTGCCCCTGAGGCGGATGGTCATTTCGACAAGCTCAATGAGCAGGAAGGACCGCAGGCAGCATGACCGGCCACGCGGGGGCCCACCTCGAGGGATTCGGAGAGGCCGCCCCTCTCACCCTCGACCTGGGCCCCCGCGCACAAGCCGCCCTGCTCGACCGCATCGGGGAGACACAGCAGGCGATGGCGGCGTCGTCGCCCCAGTGCTGGCGGATCTGGCGGTCGGCCTCGTACTGCACCGAGGGGTCTCGATGCTGATCGCGGCGCACAGTTCGTTGTAGCCCTGCGGCAGCGCCGGGTCCCAGAAGATCGTGATGTTCGGCTCCGGGGCGGGGCCGAGGTTGCGCAGGGTCTGCAGCAGGCGGAAGGAGGTCTTGGTCCCCAGGGTGCGGCCGTCCTCGCCCAGGCCGGCATCGCTCCAGGTGGCCCAGTAGGGGTCGCCGGAGAAGATCTGGTCGTAGTCGATGGTGCGCAGGAAGCGCACGATGCGCAGCTTCAGCACCAGGGCGTCGACGATCTCCTGGGCGCCCTGCTCGGTCAGGGTGCCGGCGGCCAGGTCGCGCTCGAAGTAGATGTCGAAGAAGGCCGACAGGCGGCCGAAGCTCATCGCGGCGCCGTCCTGGCTCTTGATGCTGGCCAGGTAGCCGAAGTAGGTCCACTGCACTGCCTCCTGGGCGGTGCGGGCGGGGCGCGAGATGTCGAAGCCGTAGCTGGCGGCCATCGTCTTGAGCTTCTTGAGCGCCTTGACCTGTTCGGAGTGCTCCTCGCGGAAGCGGGCCCAGTGCTCGTCGAAGGGCTTGTCGGCAACCGAGTCCTTGGCCTGGTTCTTCTCGGCGATCAGCGCGTCGACGCCGTAGAGGGCCACGCGGCGGTAGTCGCCGATGATGCGGCCGCGGCCGTAGGCGTCGGGCAGGCCGGTGATGATGTGGGAGCTGCGGGCGGCGCGGATGCGCGGGGTGCAGATGTCGAAGACGGCCTCGTTGTGCGTCTTGCGGTACTTGGTGAAGACCTCCTTGACCCGCTCGTCGAGCTCCAGGCCGGCCTCCTTGATGGCGGTCTCGACCATGCGCCAGCCGCCATTGGGCATCATGGCGCGCTTGAGCGGGGTGTCGGTCTGCAGTCCGACGATGACGTCGTCGTCGCTGCTGATGTAGCCGGGGGCGAAGGCGTCCACGTCGGCCGGGGTCTGGGTGTCGACGTCGTATACGCGCTTGGCGCGCTCGACCGACAGGTAGTCCTTCTCGAGGGTCTCGAAGGTGCGCTGGGTCTTCTCGGTGGGGCCGGCGAGGAAGGCGGCATCACCCTCGTAGGGGGTGTAGTTGCGCTGGATGAAGTCGCGCACGTCGATGGCCTCCTGCCACGGGCCGGCGGTGAAGCCCTCCCACTCGACTGCCTTCTCGACCAGTGGCGATGACGTGTCCATCTCTGCGCTTACCCTCTTCCAATGTGGTGAATGGGATCCAACCCGGACCCCCTTTCAAGTGGCGAATCGCGGGGTGCTTGTTGGTGTGAAGGGTGCAGGGTGTATACGGCGGGCCTCGTGAACAGGAGCGGAAACGGCTGCACCGCTTGCCAGGAGGGAATCCCGGCGGCTCCCGGGGGTTGGAGCGACCCCCGCGACACTCCCCTGACACCCGGAACGTGTCGAGCTGCGGCACGCGCCGGTGGGGAATTTCACCCGTCGTGACGGAGGGCCTCCGCAGCGGCCTATCAGGGCGCGGCGACGCGTTCGAGGGCGTCGATGTCGAGGATGGTGACGTCCCGCCGCCCGTGCAGCTCGATGACGCCCGACGCGGAGAGCGCGGCGAGGCGTCGGCTAAGTGTCTCTGGCGTGGTGCCCAGGTAGGCGGCGATCTCCTGCTTGGCCATCGGCAGCCGCACGCTCGGCAGGCCGTCTCGCATGCTGCCGGGAAGGTCCAGGAGGTAGGCGGCGACGCGGACGCCGACGTCGTGGGAGGTGATCGCGGCCAGTAGTCGCTCGACCGACGAGAGCCGGTCGGAAAGGGTTCGCAACATGGCCTGGCTGATGTCGGGATAGGCGCGCAGCAGGGCGGCGAGGTCGGCATGGTCGAAGACGCACATCTGGCTGTCCTCGAGTGCGGTGACCAGCTCGTTCGAACGGTGACCGGTCAGGAAGGCATGGTCTCCCACCACATCGCCGTCGGTCACCGTGCGCAGGATCTGCTCCTGTCCGTTGGCGGCCGTGCGGCTGACCTTGAGCTGTCCGCTGTGCATGACCAGCACGCGCGGGACCTGGTCTCCGGGACCGTAGACCATCTCGCCCTTGTCCACGCGCAGCGGGTGGGCGAACTCGGCGACGTGCAGCTGCTGGTCGTGGGTGAGTCCTTTGAAGATCGGGACGCGAGTGACACACAAATCGTCCGCAGGCATGACACAAAGGCTACCGGAGCCGGCATCGAGGGCACCGTCGGAGAGGCTGGCAAAGGATTTCCAGCAGTCGCAGCCGGTACTTGACCTGCGTCAAGGAGTTCCGGGCGGCAAAAACCTAGCGTGAGGGTCGTCAAGAGGTAACCGTCACGAAAGGAAGAGCCAATGACCACCTCCACCACCACCCACACCGTTCTTCGGGCGGAAGGATTCTCCTGCCCCTCCTGCGTTTCCAAGATCGAGAAGCAGGTCGGCCGTCTCAAGGGCGTCGAGAGCGTGAAGGTCCACTTCGCCTCTGCCCGCATCGAGGTCTCCCACGACGCGGACAGCGTCTCCGTCGACGATCTCGTCGCCGCCGTTGCCAAGGCTGGTTACAAGGCCGCCCCTTCGGCCTTCTGAGGACGCCGCGGCCGGTGCGCATTCCGCCCGGCCGCATTTCATCCGTGCCGGTTCTTCGGCACAGATCCCAGAAGGCACGAAGCCCAAGAATCAACAAGCCCAGAAAGGACGTGGGCGAAAATGAACAAGTTCCACAGATGGGTTCACGGGAACTGGTCGGTTCCCGTCACCTCCGGCGCGCTCATCGCGATCTCCTTCGCCATCAAGTGGCTGGGCGAAGGGGCGGCCAACATCCGCGTCGGCCCCCAGTGGTGGCTCGACGCCGGAGCCCACGCCACCCACACCGGCGGGGCCTTCCCCCTCGGTGACGTCTTCATGCTCGCTGCCGCCGTGGTGGCTGGCTACGGCATCGTGGCGAAGGCCATCCGGGCGCTGACCGCCAGGGTGGTCGGCATCGACCTGCTCGTCTCGGTCGCCGCGATCGGTGCCGTCATCGTCGGCAACTTCTGGGAGGCCGCGGCGGTCACCTTCCTGTTCGCGATCGGGCACGCGCTGGAGGCCGCGACGCTGAACAAGACGCGCTCGGCACTGGCCGAACTCGTCGCCGTCGCCCCCGACTCCGCAGTCGTCATGCGCGACGGTGAGCAGCAGGAGATTCCTGCCGGGCAGGTGCGGATGGGCGAGGTCGTCCTGGTCAAGAACGGCGCGAAGGTGCCGGTGGACGGCAAGGTCGTCGCCGGCACCGGGGCCCTCGACGAGGCCTCCATCACTGGCGAGTCGATCCCGGTGGAGAAGGTCGAGGGCGACGAGGTCTTTGCCGGGACCGTCTCCCGCGGCGGCTTCCTGCAGGTGGTGGCCACCGGCATCGGTGCCGACACTACCCTGGCCCGCATCATCCACCGAGTGGAGGAGGCCCAGGACGCGAAGGCGAAGACGCAGGCCTTCATCGACCGCTTCTCCCGCTGGTACACGCCTGCGGTGATGGTGCTGGCGCTGGTGGCCGGGTTGGTCTCCGGTGATGTGGTCCTGGCCCTGACGCTGCTGGTCATCGGCTGCCCGGGTGCCCTGGTGATCTCCATCCCGGTGGCGATCGTGGCCGGCATCGGTCGTGCTGCCCGCAACGGCATCCTGATCAAGGGTGGCGAGTACCTGGAGACCTCCGCGAAGATCTCCGCCGTCGCCGTCGACAAGACCGGCACCCTCACCGAGGGACGTCCCGAGCTGACCGACGTCGTCGTCCTGGATCCTGCGCTGGATCGCCGCGAGGTGCTGCGCTGGGCGGCGGCCGCCGAGAGCGGATCGGAGCATCCGCTGGCCCGTCCCATCCTGGACACTGCCCACGCCGAGGGGGTTGGCCCGCAGGGTGTCCCCGCTGCCGTCACCCCGGTGCCCGGCAAGGGCATCGTGTCCGAGGTCGATGGCCGTCGGGTGCTGATCGGCAACGCGCCGCTGCTGGAGCAGTACGGCATTGCCGAGACGGCCGAGGCGAGCCGCGCGGCCCAAGGCCTGGCCGCTGCGGGCAGGACTCCGATGATCGTGGCCGTCGACGACACGGCGATCGGCGTCGTGGCCGTGGCCGACCAGATCCGGCAGGATGCGCCCGAGATGGTCGCCCGTCTGCACCGGGCCGGCGTCGAGAAGGTGGTCATGCTCACCGGCGACACCCGGCTGGTTGCCGAGGCCGTCGGCAAGGCCACCGGCATCGACGAGATCCACGCCTCCCTGCTTCCCGAGGACAAGCTGGACGTGGTCACGCAGCTGCAGCGCGTCGGTCACACTGTCGCCATGGTCGGCGACGGCGTCAACGACGCCCCGGCCCTGGCCACCGCGAACATCGGTGTGGCCATGGGAGCGGCCGGCTCGGCCGTGGCCGTGGAGACTGCGGACATCGCCCTCATGGGCGACAACCTGCTCAAGCTGCCGGAGGGCATCGGCCTGGCCAAGCGGACCGTCTCGGTGATGCGACAGAACATCGCGATCGCCCTGGTCACCGTGGTGCTGCTGCTGGCAGGCGTCTTCGCCGGCGGGGTGACCATGTCGGTCGGCATGCTCGTCCACGAGGCCTCCGTGCTGGTGGTCATCGTCAACGCGATGCGCCTGCTGCGCAAGACCGCAGAGTCCACCGCGACGCCAAGGAGCGGGAGGACGAGCACACCGGCGGCGCAGCTGATGAACGCCTGACGCCGAAATCGTCCGGGGCAGTATGTGGGCATTGAGCCCGCTACTGCCCCGGACGTGGTTGGTGCGAAGGATGGACGGAGACGGCCCGGAGTCCGGAAATGGCCTGGAAGAAGTAGGACGAGCGCCTGGCCGACATCCTCCTCGGGATGGACGGGACCGGGTTCCGCTGGGCCGAAGCTCGCGCCCTCACCGTCGGCGACATCGCCCTGGGCGACTCCCCCGCCCTCCGGGTGCAACGCTCGGACCCCGAGGGCGTCGGCGTGAAGTCCACCAAGGGACGCCGGTCCCGACGCGTTCCCCTGGCGAACCGCGTCCTGCCCATCGTCCTGTCGCTCAGCAATGGAAAGTTCCCCTCCGACCTGCTCCTCACGACGAGCAACGGGAGCCAGCTCCACCGTTCAGCAGTTCTCCGCGCCGTCCACTGGCAGACCACCGGGCAAGGACGACGCATCCACGACCTGCGACATACCGCCGCCTGCCTCTGGCTCGCCCGCAGCGTCGACCCTGGCACCGTTCAGCAGTGGATGGGCCATGAGTCCATCGCCACGACGAACCGATACCTGCACCACCTGGGAAATGCTGCCGAGGCCGCCGGTCTAGCTAGGCTGAACGCAGCACCCTAGACAGGAGTAACGATGTTCGGGCCATACGCGCCGCGTGGTCGCCTTAGCGACTATCTCGATGGATGCCTGCGACAAGCCCGATCTGGCGTCAGCGGCTTCGATGCGGACTACGTGATCCAAGAGGATCCCCGGGTGGCCGTCGCCGTTCTCATGGACCAGCACTTCCCAAAGCCCGTGGTCTTCAGGTGGGAACTGGTGACTCGCTCGGACATTCGCGAATCCACAGGATGGACCAATGTCTACCGCCAGTACGGGATCACCCAGTCGAGCGGGCAGACGTTCCAGACGAGCGAACTAGATCTTCGCATTCCGGTTGAGGGGAGTGGATTCCTCCTCGACTACCAAGCCTCGACGTTCAGGCTCTCCGGCGGCATGCCAAACTGCAGACTCTCTGGCGACACTCTGACGCTGACCATCAACGAGCGAGAGCTAACGGCCGAGGTCATCGAGAGCGAGTTTGAGAACCTCAAGTCTGACGCGACCGCACAGGCGAGCTACACGAACGACGACTTGGCCAAATACACACCGCACGCCGAGCAGGTTCTTCTGGGCGACCTGCAGCGACGCCGTGAGCGGTTGTTGAAGGATCGCGCCCTCGATGCAGCGCTGCAGATTCCGGTTCACTCAACAGGCACGCCCGCGCCACCAGTCCCGGCCCAGCGAAAGTTCGTCTCACTTCCTGATCGACGCGCCCAAGCCGGATCGGTTCCTGAGCCGGTGCTTGCAGATGCGATCTATAACGACATTCTCCAAGCCGTTCGAGCATGGGCGAACGGCTTGGAACGGGTGCCCACAACAACGTCGCAGCTCGGCGAAGAAGGGCTGCGAGACCTCCTCCTCGCACATCTCAACGGGTATTGGCAGGGGCAAGCAGGCGGCGAACTCTTCAACGGCGCTGGCAAGACGGACATCCTCATCCGCGAGGGCGACCGGAATGCCTTCATTGCTGAGTGCAAGATCTGGCACGGCCCGAAGGCAGCCCAGGAGGCAATTGACCAACTCCTGAGCTACTTGGTCTGGCGTGATAGCAAGGCCGCACTAATCATGTTCGTCAAGACTTCCAACCCTGGAGCCACGGTCGACAAACTCCATGAGGCGGTGAGCAGCCATCCGTCCCACCTCCTGACCGTTGAGGATGCGCAGCGCGCCTCCCGCTCCGTTCACGTCTTCGCCGCCGACAAGGAGGGCCGTCGCGTGTCTCTCGCTGTGATTCCGGTAGTGATTGCGGCCGGGGGTGCGTAGGGGGTGCGCAAACGCAGAACGCCAGCCCATCTGGACCGGCGTTCTTGCTGGTGGAGCATAGGGGATTCGAACCCCTGACCTTCTCATTGCGAACGAGACGCGCTACCAACTGCGCCAATGCCCCAAGTCTTGAGTTGTGGTGCTGCACTTGCAGCGAGAAGTAGGTTAGCACTCCAGCACCCCCAGCGGGAAACCGGGGGCCCGTTCACTCCCCGACCGGCTCGGTCACTCCCCGACTGCCTTGCGCGGCTGCTCGTCGGACGGCTCGTCGCGCTCCAGGGCCTCGGCGACGATGGGAGCACGACCGATTCCCTGCGTCGGCTCGGGTGCCGAGAGGTCGATGGTGCGCACGGTACGGGGCACCAGCGGCTTGCTCACGTAGGTCGGGACGGTGATCGGGATCGGGTCCCACAGGCTTCCGGTCAGGCCGTCGATCGGGGCGCTGATCTCGATCGAGAGCTCGGTGGAATGCTCACCGGCCTCGCCAAGGGAACCCTCCCGCAGCTGCGCGGGAACCTCGAAGCTGACGGTGTCCTCGCGCCAGTCGGGCTCCACCTCGGCCAGCCGGGCGTCGAGCCGGGCATTGAGCCTGACGACGCTGAAACGGCACAGCGCCAGGAAACCCACGGTGAGGGCACCGGGCACCAGCGGGGTGTACCAGATCACTGCCCCCAGCGCAGCGGAGATCGTGGCGATCACCGTGAGGGACAGCAGCACCAGCAGCACGGTGCGGCGTCGACGGGCGGCCTGCTTGGCCGTGCGATGGATCTCGGCCCGGGCAGCGCGACGCATCAGCGGGGTGGACACCTCGGACTCGTCGCGAAATGACGAGGGCGCGACGATCTGCACCGCCTGGCTGAAGCGCTCCATCGGATCCAGCTCGTCCACGTCGGCATGGTCTCGATGAGCCAGGAACGACGGAACGAGGTAGGCAAGCCACGCCAGCGCAATGGCCACAAAGATCAGTCCCGTCACGCCGACAAGGCTACGGGTCTGGCGCAATGCGACGCGACACCCTCAACGGAGTGTCGAGACATTGTTTGCCGTCATCGACCTCGTGTGGACAATGCGCACGGCCCACGTGGCTGGACGAACGCTCCGCAAGGTCAGCGATCCGCCGCGAATCCGGGCGGCGAGGAGGCAAAGTACCTGCTCAGCAGCCCCTGCGGCACCTCCTCGGCGCAGACCGCGAAACTGCGATGGTCCCGCCAGTCGCCCGCAATGTGCAGGTAGCGTTCACGCACGCCCTCGTCGCGAAGACCCAGCTTGTCCACCACCCGCAGGCTCTTGTCGTTCTCCGGCCTGATGTTCACCTCGATGCGGTGCAGCCCCATCACCTGGAAGCAGTAGTCGGTGGCCAGCGCCAGTGCGGTGGGCATCACACCCCGCCCCGCCAGGCGCTGGTCGACCCAGTAGCCGACGTGGGCGAAGCGCGCCGACCCCCAGGTGATGTTGCTGACGGTCAGCTGCCCGCGCAGCGGCAAGCGCGTCGGCCTGCTGCGTCGCTGGGGCCAGGCCTCGTCCCAGCAGATCACGAAGGGCAGGGACTGCTCCTGGCGTGCCTGCCGATCGAAGGCACGCACCATCTGGGCAAAGGAGGTGGCCAGGTTCTTGGCCCCGGGCGGCGCGGTGGCATCCCACGGGCCGTTCCAGTCCTTGTTGAGCTCGCGCACCTGCACCCACTCGCCCGCATCGCGACGCCGCAGCGGCCGCAGCACCACTGGGCCACAACGCAAGGTCACCGGCCACCGGTGCTCCCGGGGGAACTCAGCCCCCAGGGGAAGAGTGCACGTTGGATCGGTCACGGATGGTCCCCACCACGGGCCTGGTCGACGGCATGGGGCAACACCTGCTCCAGCACCGCCAGGCCGTCGCGCACCCCACCGGCCGAGCCGGGCAGGTTCACGACGATGGTCTGCCCCACCATGCCTGCCAGCCCGCGCGAGAGGCAGGCGGTGGGCACCCCGGCGTCGATCCCGCGCCGGGCGATCAGCGCCGCCAGTTGCGGTAGCTCGCGGGTCAGCAGCGGTGCGGTCACCTCGGGGGTGAGGTCGCGCGGCCCCAGGCCGGTGCCACCAGTGGTGACCACGACGCTCGCCCCTGCGGCGACGGCCGCGGTGATCGCCTCGGCCACGGGTTGACCGTCGGGCACAACCTGCACCGGCCCCACCTGGAATCCCATGCCAGCCAGCCCGGCGGCGGCCAGCGGCCCCGAACGGTCGGCGTAGACACCTTGCGAGGCACGATCGGAGGCGGTCACGACGACGGCGCTGCCCAGTGAGGCATTCACTGCTCGGTCCAGTCGCCGCTGCGGCCACCGCTCTTGGCGGTGACGCGCACGTCGGTGAGCCGGGCGTGCTTGTCGACGGCCTTGACCATGTCCACCAGCCCCAGCGCGGCGGTGCACACGGCGGTGAGCGCCTCCATCTCCACCCCGGTGCGGTGGGTGGTGCGCACCGTCGCGGTGATCTCGATGCCCTGCTCCTGCTGCTCGAGGGTGACGTCGACGCCGGTCAACGGCAGCGGATGGCACAGCGGGATCAGGTCGCTGGTCTTCTTGGCGCCCATCACACCGGCGATGCGAGCCACGGCGAGTGCGTCGCCCTTCGGGAGGGTCTCGTCGCGCAGGGCCGCCAGGCATTCCTGGCTTAGGAGCACCATGCCCCGCGCCGTCGCACTGCGGGCGGTGACCTGCTTGGCGCTGACGTCTACCATGCGGGCCTCGCCGCTGCCGCTCAGGTGCGGGAAGGGCTGCGAACCCTCCGGCACCGCCGCGGGCTCGCTCGGGGGATCCATGGTCGGCTCCGCATCTGTCTGCGAGCCGGGCAGGTCGGGTTCGGGCATGCGACGCGGCATGGGGTGGGTCACGTCGTCGTCGCGGGCGCGAGGCACCTCGGGCACGAAGTCGTCGACGGAGCTGGGGCGAAAGACGCGGCGATCAGTCATCGAGCATCCACACCATCACGCGCTCACCGGGCTTGACCACCTCGGTGTCCTCGTCCAGCAGCACCAGCGCATTGCAGGCCGCCAGATCACCCACCAGGTGGGAGGAGTGCCCACCCACCAGGTCCACCGTCTTGGCCCCGCCCTGGTCGGTGACCAGCGCGCGGCCGAACTGCAGCTTGCCCTTGACCGAATGCATCACCGATCCGGCCACGCACGGCACCGGGGTGTGGTTGATCGGCTCGACGCCCATCATGGTGCGCACCACCGGCCGGACGAAGGCCTGGAAACTGACGTAGGCGCTGACCGGATTGCCGGGCAACATGATCATCGGCACCTGGTCGTCGCCGATCAGGGCGAAGCCCTGCGGTTTGCCGGGTTGCATGGCCACCTCGGCGAAGTCGCAGGCTCCCATGGAGGGCATCACCTGCTTGACGACGTCGTGGTCACCCTTGCTGACACCCCCGGTGGTGACGATCAGGTCGGCGCGGATCAACTGGTCGCTGATGGCCTCTCGCACCACCTCGGGATCGTCGGAGGCGATGTGCACGCGGAAGACCTGGCAGCCCTCGGCCTTGGCCGCCGCGGCCACCATGAAGCCATTGGCGTCGTGGATCTTGCCGGGGGCGTCCAGCTCCCGGCCGGGCTCCACCAGTTCCGCACCGGTGGAGACCACCACCACGCGGGGCCTTGGCCTGGCGAGCACCTTGTCGATGCCGGCCGCTGCCAACAGGCCAACGGTGCGGGCATCGATGCGCTGCCCGCGAGTGACCAGTCGGGTGCCCGCGCCCAGGTCGGAGCCGCGTCGACGCACATACTCGCCGGCGGTCACCGGACGGTGGATGGTGACCTGCTCGGCGCCCCCGTCGGTGGATTCCACCGGTACGATCGCATCGGCTCCCGGCGGCAAGGGAGCGCCAGTCATGATCTTGATCGCCTGGCCCTCGGGAAGTTCCTGCTGTCCGTCGTCCCCCGCGGCGATGGCACCGGCGACGGGAAGGATGCACGGCGTCTCCGGCGTGGCCTTGGCAACGTCTGCGGCCCGGACGGCGTACCCGTCCATCTGGGAGTTGTCGAAGCCGGGCAGGTCAACCGGGCTGTCAAGCTCCTCGCACACGGCCAGGCCCCAGGCGTCCAGCAGGTTCATGCCCAGGGCGGGCAGCGGCTCCACCATGCTGAGCAGGTAGTCACGGTGGTCCTCCATGACGCGCAACCCGTCGGGGCCGGCGGCAGGAGGATCGGACAGTTCCGGCAGTGGTTCGCTGACCACCAGCTCCTGTTCCTCTTCGACGACCTTCTTCTTGCGACGCAGCAGTGCCATGCCACTTACGATAGGCGAATGACCTCACAGCTCCCGACCGCGGACACCAAGCAGGAGTTGCGGGCCCGGATCGTCGCAGCGCGGCAGGCCCGCCCGGCCCACGAACGGTTGGCCGACGACCGGGCGCGCACCGGCATCGTGTTGCAGGCATTGCGCGGTGTGGAACCGTCGGTGGTCTCGGTCTACCTCTCGGTGCCCCCGCATGCGGCCAGGCCCGAACCGGGAACCCTGGAGATCGCCACCGCGCTGTGGACGCTGGGCCACCGGGTCCTGGTGCCCGTGCTCAGCCCCACCGACGACGGACCGCGACGCGAGCCCGACTGGGCCTGGTTCGAGGGCCCGGCACGGCTGCGCCCGGGTCTGTGGGGCATTCCCGAACCGACTGGCCCGGCGCTGGGAGCGCAAGCCCTGCAGCAGGCCGAGCTGATCCTGTGTTCCGGCCTGGCGGGCACCCTGGATGGTCGGCGGCTGGGTGTGGGTGGCGGGTGGTACGACCGCGCGCTGCAGCACCGCTCCCCCGAGGCAGCGGTGTGGATGTTGCTGAACTCCGACGAGGTGCTCGACGAGCTTCCCACCGAGCCGCACGACCAGCGCGTGGACGCACTGCTGCTGCCGGAGGCTCTGCAGCCCTGCCGCTGAGGGCCCCCTCCGCGCGGCCTGCTTCGTCGTGGCCTCGACGATTTCCTGCCACCCGGCGTGCGTCGATAGAATCAAGCGGTTCTGCGGGGCGAGCGCCCCGCCGCGAGTGAGGGAACGATGCCTACCTACCAGTACCGCTGCACCGAGTGCGGCGTCGAGATCGAGCGTGTGCAGAAGTTCACCGACCCGGCCCTGACCGTCTGCGAGGACTGCGGCGGCACGCTGCGCAAGGTCTTCAATGCCGTGGGAGTGGTCTTCAAGGGGTCGGGTTTCTACGCCACCGACAACCGGACCAAGGGCGCCGCTGCGGCCAGCAAGGGCAGCTCCGACTCGTCGAGCGCCGGCAAGTCGACGGGGTCGAGCGATTCCAGCGGCTCGGGCGCGAGCAGCACCGGCTCCGGCAGCTCTGGGTCTGGCAGCACGGGTTCATCCACAGGCGGTTTCGGCAAGGTCTGATTGTGGACGGCTGACACACCGATCCTCACGATGCACACACTGCAGTCGTGAGGATTTCTGCTTTCTGGGCCGCTCTGGCTCGAGCGGTGCGCTGGCACCGACGCCCCCTGGCCGCCGTGGCGGCCGCCATCGCGACGCTGGCAATGGTCCAGGCGCTGGCACCACAACCGGCCTCGACCAGACCGGTCATCGTGGCGGCACGCAGCCTGCCAACCGGCCGCACCCTCCAGGCCGGCGATCTTCGTCAGGCCCATTTCCCCGAGCATCTCGTGCCCCAGGGCGCCGTCGCGGGCTCCGACGCCCTGGTGGGACGTGTGCTGGCCGCCCCGGCCAGCGACGGCACTCCCCTGACCCGCAGCGCCGTGGTCAGCACCAGCACGGCCGCCGACGCAGGCCAGGTGCTGGTGCCCTTCACCGTGGCCGACGTTGCCGTGTTGACCTTGGTGCGTCCCGGAGACCGGGTCAGCGTGGTGGCCTCGGGCAATGGGGCCCAGCCCGCCACGATCGCGCACCGGGTGCGCGTGGTGACCATCCCCGAGTCGAGGCCGGGAGCTGGCGCGGGCCAGGCCGCGCAGCTGGTGGTCTCCGCCGATCCGGCCACTGCGGGACGTCTGGCCTCGGCAGCAGCCTCTCAGCCACTGGGAATCACAGTGGGCTGAGCAAGGACCCGGCCCAGCTCGTCAAGACTGGTGCAGAAGGCACCTGTGACGACGTTGAGAGTGTGTTTGTCCCGCCTCTTGGCGGGTTCTCTCGGTACGCCATACCCTTTTTGCACAAGACAGATGTCAGGCCCACCCTGGGTCTCCTGTTGTTCTGAAAGGAGTAACCCATGAAGGGTTTCAAGGACTTCATCATGCGCGGCAACCTCGTTGAGATGGCCGTCGCCTTCATCATCGGTGGTGCCTTCGCCACCGTCGTGAGCGCCTTCACCAAGATCATCATCGAGGCCCTGGCCATGGCCGGCGGCGCCCCCAAGTTCGACGACTGGACCGTCTTCGGTCTCAGCAGCGTCGGCCCCTTCCTGACCGCCCTGGTCGCCTTCCTGATGATGTCCTTCATCGTCTACTTCTTCGTCGTCAAGCCCTACGAGACCCTCAAGGCCCGCTTCACCAAGCCTGCCGAGGCCGAGGACACCACCGAGAGCCTGCTCGCCGAGATCCGTGACCTGCTGGCCGACCAGAAGCGCGCCCTCTGAGCCTGCTGCCAAGTTCGCCCCAGAACCCCCGTTGCCCCCAGGGCAGCGGGGGTTCTGCATGTCAGGCCCCTGACGAGGCCTGCCCACGACCGGTCTCACCAACCCCAGCTGATCGCGAAGCGGCCAACCGGCACCTGTCGACGGACCACCTGTACGTGGCGTGCCGGCACCAGCTCCCCACCCGGTAGGGCCTGCTGGCCGTGGGCCGGGAGGTGCTCATGGCGCACCCACCGGGGTTGGGCATGCTCAAAGCTCACCTCCTGCACCTGAAGGTGCGCTCCCCCTGCGCTGGGAAGCTCGACGCGCTCTTGTCCACGGAAGCCAGGCCGGTGGCGAAAACGGAAGCGGTAGGAGATCGACAGCGCCTCGCCCCGTCGCAGCCGCGTGGGCAGCTGGAGCCCAAAGACCAGGAGCTTGGGGGCCCCGGCTTCCGTCGTCGGCACTTCGAGGATCTCGGTGGTGGCCACGTCGGCGTGCGGGGCAATCGACCAGTCCGCACCACCCACCGGCAGTTCGTGGGCGACGGGCAAGGTGTCGACGCGGGCAGCCTCGGCCCGCATCACCAGGGAGATGTGACGGTCGCTCTCGTCCTCACGCAGCACCAACCGGTCGCGTCGCATCACGACGTTCACCTCACGGTCCAGCCCCAACCCGAGCTGCTCGAATGCCGCCCCCAGACCGGGGTGCCGTGGCAGGACGGCCGCCGGAGCCCAGCCCTGCGGACTCACCTGGGGCAGGGTTCCCACCAGCCAGCCGGGTTCAAGCCCCAGATAGTGCTCCAGATGGGTCACCGCGGTCAAGGACTTGGCCCGACGTGGCACGGAGCGCCCCGAACTCCAGTAGCTGAGGGTCGCGCTCGAGACCGGCGTGCCCTGCTGGGCGAGGAAGTCGACGCACTGCTCCAGGGTGCGGCCACTGGCACGCAGGGCCTCGCGGAGTCGGTCGGCGAACAATGCGGCGTCATCCATCGATGCTCTCCCAGTTGCCCTCGGGCCCGTAGGCCCACCTGATCGAGTGCAGACCCGCCGGTGCGTCGAGGATCACGCGCTGGGCATGGCGCCTCGGCTCCAACTTCTCGACGGGGATGTCGTCATCGGAACGGCCTGGTTGGTAGCTGTTCGGTGTCGAGAAGTACTCCACCCGCTCGGGCACCACCTCGAGATTGGCCTCCATCACATAGGTCTCCAGCGGTTGGGGCAGCACCCGGGAGAATACCCCGTCACCGGGCGGGTACTCCCACCGCAAGGTGTACTCCAGCAGGTGGCGTTCGCCCCGGGGCACGGGCTGGGACAACAGGATCTCGATGGCCATCAGACCCTCGTCGTCGAGCATCACCACTCGGCCCACCTCGCACCCGGAGACGGCCTGCGCCAGGGGCGCCTCGTCGCGGTCGGGGTGGAAGCGGAAGGCGATCGGGATGCGATCGAGCCCCTCCACCTCACTGCGGAACAGCTGCACGGTGCGCTCCAGCTGGATCCCGTCCGCCCCGGCCTGCACGCTGTCGTGCAGGAATTCATTGGTCAGTTGGCCCTGGAGCTGCAAGCCCATCGCGTCGAGCAGCGCCATGCCCTGCTCCGGGACGCCAGCCGCCTTCACCACGTCCCAGCGCCGCATCGCATCATTGGGCAGTGCCCCGGTGAGTTGGCCGCTGGACAGGTTCAGCAGGTGCTCCAGCTGTTCGACCGCTCGCAGTGATCGCTCACGAGCCGGGGTGGAGCGGCCGCTGCGCCAATAGCTCAACGTGGCCAGCGATACCGGGCTTCCGGCCGCCCGCAGCGCATCACGCAGCTCATCGAGCCGGAGACCCTTGCGACAGATGGCATCGGACAGCACCTGGGCGAATCGCGCAGCCTGCGGATCGTCCTGCCCGTGCATGGAACCGCCTCTCGGTCGTGGTCGTTCTTCCCACGCTATCCAACCGCGACGGTCTTCTGCCGAAATTCAATGTCTGGGTGTGTGGACCATTCCCTCACCACCAAACCGCGCCGTGGGAGACACGGGGCAGCTCAGCCGACATTGCCGTGGTGTGGGGGCCTTTCGGCCAGCAGTCGCTGCTCGGCCGGGCCGATCACCTTGGGGCCGTGGTGGACGGTGCGTACCAGCCCGTCGAGCCCCAGCAAGGAGCGCACCTGCGCCAGGGTGGCCCCGTAGCGGGCAAAGCCGATCGGCGCCACCAGCTCACGTGGGACGGGGAAGGGCCAAGGCCGCTCCTGCGTCTGGCGTTCCCGTCGCACCCGCTGCAGCGCCCCGGCATCCCAGCCCAACGCCGCCAGTCGATCCACCACGTCCTGTGGGGTGACTGCCGCATCGGCGACGACGGCCGGGCGCTGCCCGGTGAGGGCCAGCGCCACGGCCGTCGTCAGCGGATCGGACTCACTCACCGAGGGTGACCGCGCCTTCCAGCACGGTGCCGTCGTCGATCCTCGCGGGTGCTGCGCTGGTGACCTGGACGTCACCCTTGACGGTGACGTCGGAGCCGAAGGTGACATCGCCGTCCACCGACAGCGAGGTCGCCTGCACCAGCGAGGGCGGGCTGGGAATGCGCTGCTCGAAGTCGCGCACCAGCTTGTACTGCTTGCCCAACGTCACCGCGGGAGTCTCGGCCTGCGCCACCAGGTGTCCCTGCTCGTCCAACTGGTAGATGTCGGAGCGCAGCAGCAACAACTCGTTGGTGGTCTTGACCGGCAGGAAGCGGTCACGACCCACACAGATGGCGGTGGCGCCTTCGAAGACCTCGATGGCGGCGCCCATGGCGCTCTCGATCTGGATCACCTTGGGCGAGCTGGAGTCCGCAGGGTCCACCGTCTTCTCGTTGCGGATCAGCGGCAGGCCCAGCACCCCGCGACGCTCCTCCAGGGTGCGCTTGAGCGCCACCAGGTCGAGCCACAGGTTGTTGGTGTTGAAGTAGGGGTGGCGGTGCTCGTCGGTGAAGAAGTCCATCTCCTCCTTGGGCGTCTGCGCCGATTCGCGCAGCACCAGCTGGCCGTCGGCCTTGCGCACCGCCAAGTGACCGCCCTTGCGGTCGTTGACGGTGCGACGGCACACCTCGGCGGCGTAGGGAGCACCGGTGCTGGCGAACCACCCGGCGACGCGGGCATCCGGCACGGCACCCAGGTTGTCGCCATTGCTCACCGAGGCGTAGCGGAATCCCTTCTCCACCAGCGCATCGAGCACGCCGGATCCCAGCAGCGCGGTGTACAGGTCTCCGTGACCGGGCGGGCACCACTCCAGGGTGGGATCGGCGGGCCACTCCACCGGCGTGAGGTCATCGGCGCGCAGCTTGGGCTCCTGGTTCTGCACGAAGCCCAGCGGCAGCCCCTCGACGGCCAGCTCCGGGTACTTGGCCAGGGCCTCCAGCGTGTCGTCCTGGGTGCGGAAGGAGTTCATCAGCAGCAGCGGCAGCTGCACACCATACGTCTTGCGGGCCTGCAGCACCTGCTGGGCGATGATGTCCAGGAAGGTCTTCCCGTCGCGCACCTGCAACAGGTTCTTGGCCTTGTCCAGGCCCATCGACGTCCCCAGACCGCCGTTGAGCTTGATGATGACGGTGGCGGCCATGGCCTCGCGGGCCTGCTCCTCGTCGATCTGCACGTCTGCCAGCATCGGCGGTTCGGACAGCGGCTCGATGCTGTCCTCCGGGATCATTCCCGTGGCCCCCGACTCCAGCTGGCCGTAGTAGTGGCTGAACACCTCGATGGCAGCTTCACTGACCCCCGCGGTGCGCATCTTCTCGATTGCAAGTTCAAGACCGTTGGCACTCATGCCATCGATCCTAGGGCTTTCACGTACCAGCGGGGCTGAGGCGTCGTCCTGCAAGGGCAATGGGGAAGGCGATGCCGCGCGCAGGGCCGAAGCCGTCTACCCACCCCCAGGAGACATACGACGCGCGGCATCGCCTTCGTCCCCAACAGTAGGGCCGCCGCCTTTCCGGCACCGCCGGAAAGCGCCTTATCAAAGCCACCTTCAGCGCCTCCTCAGCCCGGTGGCACCCGGCTCGCCAGCCGGCGCGATTGGCTACCTGCCGAGCGGGGGACGTATTCTTGCCCGAGCGTCTGATGGCGCAAGGCCCTGTAGCTCAGGGGATAGAGCAACGGTTTCCTAAACCGTGTGTCGGAGGTTCGAATCCTCCCAGGGTCGCCACAGGCACGGACGGGGCCGCACACCAGTGGTGTGCGGCCCCGTCTGCTGCGTCGAGCGGGATCAGGCCTGCTGCTCGGCGGCCTGCTTCTTCAGCTCGTCCATGTCGAGCTCCTTGATCTGCTCGATCAGCTTGTCGAGCTGCGCGCCATTCAGCAGACCGGCCTGGCGGAAGACCAGCATGCCGTCGCGGAAGGCCATGATCGTGGGGATCGAGGTGATCTCGAGGCCGGCGGCCAGGTCACGCTCCTCCTCGGTGTCCACCTTGGCGAAGGTGACATCGGTGTGACGCTCGGAGGCCTCGTCGTAGATGGGCGCGAAGCGCATGCACGGGCCGCACCAGCTCGCCCAGAAGTCGACCAGCACGATGCCGTTGTCATTGATGGTGCTCGCGAACGAGTCCTTGTTGATTGCCACG
The DNA here is from genome assembly GCF_048595755.1 of Luteococcus struthionis. Lineage (GTDB taxonomy): Bacteria > Actinomycetota > Actinomycetes > Propionibacteriales > Propionibacteriaceae > Luteococcus. The sequence continues at coordinate 1,710,263 of NZ_CP184360.1, read as the reverse complement.
GGGGCCATGGTGGTTCCTTCGATAGGTCCTTGGCGAGGCCAGGCCGTCGCCCTTCCCCCATTCCAACCCAGACCCGTGCCCGGATATTCCAGCGCGTGCCGCAGCTACTTGATGGCAGCCACGCGCCGCAGCGGCAGGGGCACCCGCAGGTCGTCGCCCGCCTCGGCCCGTGACGTCATCCAGTCGACGGCCGACTGCACCTTGGCCGGCAAGGTGTTCGGCAGGTAGAAGCCCCTCATCAGCAACTCCGCATCGCCCCGCGAGCCGATCATGAAGTGGTAGCGCTCACGGGCGTCCTCCACCTTGCGCAGCCCGTGGGCGGCCAGCAGCTTGCCGGCCCGCAACTCCACCTGGGCAGGGAACTCCGGGGTGCCCTGCAGCCGTCGGGTGAGCTGGGTGGCCACCTTCATGTCTCGCGTGTTGAGCGGACGGACCGTGGGGGCCAGCCCGACGAAGACCCCGCCGGGGCGCAGCACGCGGCGCACCTCGTCCAGCAGGCGTCCGGTGGGGTGCACCACCGCCAGCCCCAGAACGCTGACCACCGCGTCGAAGCTGTCGTCAGCGAAGGGCAGGTCGCGAGCGTCGCCGCGCACGAAGGGTCCGGGACCCGAGGCATTGCGCAGCTCGGTCTCCGAGATGTCGATGCCGACCACCACGCGATCGTCCTGCTCCAGCTCACGGCCCATGGCGCCGGAGCCACAGCCCACGTCTAGCACCCGCAGCGCGCTGGAGCTCACCGCCCGGGCCAGCCAGTGGTACGGATTGTGCCCACCCGACAGGCAACGCGACAGCACGTCCTCGGCGATGCCGGGACGCTGCCGGTGGAAGGAGTCGAGGTAGGAGCTCCAGTCGTCCATGACCCCAGCCTAGTCAGCCGAGGGCGTTCAGGAGCGGGCCCGACGCAGGGCGGCGATGATGTCGTCACCGACCTCGCGCAGCAGGGTGCCCTGACCGATCGGCCGACCGGCCACCGTGGAGATGAGCGCGCTCAGCCCGGGCAGCGCCTCGTCGGGATCGGTCGGACTGGCACCGATCAACGGATTGCTGCCGTCGGGCCAGTCGGAGGTGAGCTTCTCCCAGGTGCGCAGCCAGCCCTCGGAGATCTCGGCCACCGACGGCACCCCGAAGAAGTGCCCCACCGGGGCGTGATGCCGCAGCGCGACCACCGGACTGTCCAGGTAGATCAGGGCCAGCCGCAGCCGCGCGTCAAGGTCACGACGCTCCTCGCGGCTGCCCTGCACCGCCCACTGGCAGGGGTTGGGGCAGGTGGGGCCCACGTCCGGGCGCTCCCCCGCGTCGATGGTGAGGTGGTTCATGGCGCACACCGCCAAGGTGTCACCCAAGCGGGAGTGGAACTTGTCCAGATAGCTGGTGAAGCCCACCTGGTCGCCGTGTGCCGCATTCACAGCCCGCTTGGCGGTGGCCCGCATCGCCGAGTTGTGCGGGCAGGCGGGGTCATCGCTGCCCCAACGCTCCCCCACCTGGCTGGCCAACTGCAGCGGGTCCCCGCCGTGGCCCAACCGGGTCTGCCAGGCCAGCTGGCACAGGTATTCGGCGATGAGATGGGCGGTCACGACGACGCTCTGCGGTTCTCCCCGCTCCGAGCGCAGGTTCAGCACCTCGAGCATCAGTTCGTAGAGCGGCACCAAGGAGCCCAGCGCGCCTCGGTTCTCGTCGCGCGGGCCGTGTGGGAAACCACAGTCGGCCAACCGTTGCGCCCATGGGCGATCGGCGATGGCCGGCACCATCAGGTCGAAGTCCTCGGCGTCCAGCGCGAAGACCCGCTGCGCGACGCCGGCCAGCATGTGGGCCTCCAGGATCGCCGGATCGTCGTCACCGTCGCGAACCCGCATGCCCAACATGGACAGCGCCGCGTCGTACCAGTGCTGCTCGCACAGGGCGATCAGCGCCTCGGCGGAGATCATGCGCGGCTCACGAAGAGCCCGTCTGCCACCACCTGCGGCACCTCGCAACTCTTGTCACCTGCCTGCAGCACCACCGAGCGCCCCTGCTTCACCGCGGTCAGCGACGAGCCGGGGGCAAGGTTCATCTGCGCCAGCACCTTCAGCGTCTCCGGATCGGACTGGGCGCGCTCGCTCATGCGGCGCAACACCACCTGGGTCTCCTTCGAGGTGACCACCGACGACAGCGGCTCGACGCCCTCGCGGAAGCTGTCTCCCGAGGCGGCACCGCCCAGTGCCTCCATGCCGGGGATCGGGTTGCCGTAGGGCGATTCGGTGGGGCCGTCCAGGATCTGCACCAGACGCCGCTCGACGTCGTCGGAGATGACGTGCTCCCAGCGGCAGGCCTCGTCGTGCACCAGCTCCCAGTCGAGCCCGATCACGTCGATCAGCAGACGCTCGGCCAAGCGGTGCTTGCGCATCACCGCCATCGCCAGTTCGGCGCCCTCGGGCGACAGTTCGATGCGCCGGTCCTCGTGGACGCGCAGCAGGCCATCGCGTTCCATCCGGGCCACCGTCTGCGAGACGGTGGGGCCGCTCTGGTGCAGGCGCTCGGCGATGCGGGCGCGCAGGGGGGTGATGCCCTCCTCCATCAGTTCGAAGATGGTGCGCAGGTACATCTCTGTGGTGTCGATCAGCTCGTTCACGGCTGCGTGTGCTCCTTGGTGCCAGTAGTGACTCAATGGTCTCAGGTGGTGGGGCGATCCAGCCATTCGCCGCGTCGCATGACGGCCTGCAGTTGCCCGGAGTCATCCAACTGGCACAGGTCGGCCCAGGCTCCCCGGCGCAGGGTACCCACTTGGTCGAGCCCGTGGGTGCGGGCGGGGGTGGTGCTGGCCATCCGCGAGGCCTCGACGAACGAGAAGCCCAGCCCCACGACGGCGGCGAAGGCACGATCCATCGTCAAGGTGGATCCCGCGATGGCCCCGGGCGTCTCGTCCAGGTTCAGCACGCGCGCCACCCCGTCGACGACGGTGGTGGGCATCTCACCCACCAGATAGCTGCCGTCCGCATGACCGCAGGCGCTCATCGCGTCGGTCACCAGAGACACCCGCTGGGCGTTGGAGACGTTGATCGCCATCCGGATCACCTCCGGGGCGACGTGCACGCCGTCACAGATCAGTTCGACGGTCACTCGCGGGTCGTTCAGCAGCACCGGAACCGGCCCGGGCACCAAGTGCTTGATCTCGCGCATCGCGTTGAACAGGTGGGTGGCCACCGTCATGCCCGCGTCGACGGCCTGGCGCGTCAGCTCGGCATCGGCGTCGGTGTGCCCCAGGGCGACCGTGACACCGGCCCGACGCAGACGTTCCACGGCGTGCTTGATGTGCGGCCGTTCGGGGGTGAGGGTCACCATGCGCACCGAGCCGTGGGAGGCCTCCAGGATCGCGTCGATCACATCACCCTGGCCTGCTGGGGACTCGTCCTCGGCGCGGCAGGGTTCCAGGAAGGGACCCTCGACGTGGATGCCGGCCAGCTCCGAGGTCTCCACCAACAGCCGCAGGTGCTCGATCTGGCGCACCAGTGTCTCGGCCGATGACGCCACCGTCGAGGCCAGGATCGTCGTGCTGCCATGGCGGCGGTGGTGGTTGACGGCGCGCAGCACGTCGTCGACGTCGGGATCGGTGAAGTCGGCTCCGGCCGCCCCGTGGCAGTGCGTGTCGACGAAGCCGGGCACCACCCAGCCCTCCAACAGCACAGCCTCGGGGGCGATGCCCTCCTCCACCGCCAGGATGCGCCCCTCGTCGATCACCAGGGTGAGTTCACAGGCTTCGTCACGCTCGCCGGTCACCATGTTGCGGCAGGCGATCCTGGTGCTCATCGGCTTCTCCTCAACTGCGCTGTGCAACGGCCCCTGGCGGCGCCCTGAATCTCGAAGGGACGTGCCCGCTGGGCCCGCTCCCGGGATGCCTGCGGCATTGCGCAGTCAACTGCAGCTTAGGCGCTGGGCCCGAGAAATTGACCCCTCAATGTTCCACCCTCAGCAATCTTCCCCAGAGCAATCTTCCCCAGCGCAATCATCCTCAGCGCAATCCTTCTCAGCGCTTCAGTGCCACCACCGCGGCGCAGGCGAGCGAGATCACCACGGCCGCCACCAGGGCCAGGATCGTGGTTCGGTTGTGCAGCAGGGCGCTGGTTCCCTCATCGGCCTTGGGGTGGCCCTCGGCCGGTGCGGCAGGCGTGCTCGAGGCAGGGGCACTGGCCGGTGCCGCCGGCGTCGACGCGGGGGCGGCTGGGGCGACGGGCATCGCCACCACGGGAGTCCGGCCAGAGTCGGCGTGGGCTGCGGGGACGGGGCCAGCGGCAGCCAGACCGGTGAGGGCGGAAGCAGCAATGGCCAGGCCCGTGACGGCGGATCGGATTGCGGGGCTGGTGGGCAGGGTCACGTCACGTTCCCATCACTTCGGTGTCGGGCGCCTCAGCGCAGGACGGCTCCGAGCACGACCAGCAGGACGAGGATGCCCAGCACCCCGGAGACGACCAGACGACGCGACCTCGGATTCACCCCACCAGACTATCCGGCCCGCAACGCAGCCCCGTCTGACTGCATCGACTACCGTGAACACATGAACGGTCCTGGTCTGCTGGGGAGGGCGACTCATGGGTGACCTGCGGATGTATGCCATCTCCATCAACGAGGTGCGCGACATGTTCGGCGCCACCCCGCAGGTGGCCGGGCAGCTGCGCAAGATCGCCTCGGAGACCTTCCGCGTCGAACCGCCGGAACGTTCACCCGGCATGCTCGGCCTGCTGGGCCCGCTGTGGCGCCGGAGCCCAGAGGCCCCCGTCGTCCCCCACGACACCCCGCTGCCCTCAGACATCGAGACGGTGCTGGCCGGGCGGTTCGTGGCCCCGGAACGCCTCGAGGTGTGCTGGAGGCTGGTGGACGTCTGGCTCAGCGCGCGCTGTCTGGGCGAGCACCGGATGCAGCGCACCGCGCAGCAGGTGGACCAGTTGGAGTTCGAGTTGACCCGCGCCGGGCTGCCCAGCCAGTTCGGGATCGGCAAGCTGATGGCACTGGATGCCCAGCTCCCCCTGCGGCCCCGCCCCGGAATGAAGGTGGGCTACTGCAAGCACGCCCACGTGATTGCCAGCGCCCGGGCCCTGCAGGCAGTGCTGCCCGAGGTCCTACCCCACAGCCGGGAGCGCGCCGAGGCGCTGTGGGCCTTCCTGGACGGTTTCCAGGCCTGGGGCGAGGCCGCCCGCACCAGCGGACGGCCCCTGCCCGACCTGTTCGTCAGCTTCGACACCCAGGGTTGACCCCTCGACAAGCTCGGGGAACGACCCCTCGACAAGCTCGGGGAACGACCCCTCGACGGGCTCGGGGAACGACAGGTGCGCCGGCCGAGCCTGTCGAGCCCCCTCAGTCGGGGGTCACCTCCAGCAGCAGGTCTCCACCCTCCAGCTGGGTGGTGGTCTTCACGACGACCCGCTTCACAACGCCGGAGACGGCAGTGGTGATCGCAGCCTCCATCTTCATCGCCTCGATCGTGGCAACCGTCTCGCCGGCGGAGACCCGGTCGTTCTCGGCCACCTGCACCGTGACCGCCCCGGCGAAGGGAGCCCCGACGTGGCCCGGGTTCGAGGCATCGGCACGCTCGAAGGCGACGGTCTCGGCCTTGACCGAGTTGTCGCGCACCCGCACCGGGCGCATCTGGCCGTTGAGGGTGGCGTGCACCGTGCGCTTGCCCTTCTTGTCGGCCTCGCCGATGGCATCGATCGCGAAGATCAGGCTGACGCCCTTGTCCAGGTGGACCGTCTGCTCCTGGCCCGGGGTGAGACCGAACAGGTAGGGCAGCGTCGGCATCGCCGAGAGGTCACCGAACTGCTCACGGTAGGACTCGAAGTCCTTCGTCGGGCCGGGGAAGAGCAGCCGGTTGAGCGACTCCTGTCGAGCCCGTCCCGGCTCGGCCAGCAGCGGCAGCTCGTCGGCAGGCACCTCGGTGACGCGCACCGGGGTGCGGCGTCCCTCCAGTGCCTTGCTGCGGAAGGGCTCCGGCCAGCCGCCCTCGGGCTGCCCGAGTTCCCCGTTGAGGAAGCCGATCACGGAGTCCGGGATGTCGAAGGCGTGGGGATCCGCCTCGAAGGCCGCCGGGTCTGCCCCCACCGCCACCAGGTGCAGGGCCAGGTCACCCACCACCTTGGAGCTGGGCGTCACCTTGGTGGGACGGCCCAGGATCTTGTCGGCCGCCGCGTACATGGCTTCGATCTGCTCGAACTTCTCCCCCAGCCCCAGCGCGATCGCCTGCTGGCGCAGGTTCGACAACTGGCCACCGGGGATCTCGTGGCTGTAGACGCGCCCGGTGGGTGCGGCCAGTCCCGATTCGAAGGGGTGGTAGACCTTGCGGACCGCCTCCCAGTAGGGCTCCAGCTCGGTCACTGCCCGCGGATCCAGCTTGGTGGCGCGGTCGGTGTTCGCCAGGGCCATCACCAGCGCCGAGGCCGGCGGCTGGCTGGTGGTGGCGGCCATCGGGGCGCTGGCCACGTCGACGATGTCCACGTCCACCCGGATCGCCTCCAGCAGCGTGGCCAGCTGGCCACCGGCGGTGTCGTGGGTATGCAGCGCCAGCGGCACGGTCGGGAACTCCTCGCGCAGCGCCGTGACCAGCTTCACCGCGGCCGGCGGGCGCAACAGTCCGGCCATGTCCTTGATGGCCAGGATGTGTGCACCGGCCTCGACGCACTGGCGCGCCAACTCCACGTAGTAGTCCAGCGTGTAGATCTTCTCGTCGGGATCGTTCAGGTCGCCGGTGTAGCACAGCGCCACCTCGGCCAGCGCCGTGCCGGTCTCCAGCACCGCCTCGATCGCCGGGCGCATCTGCTCCACGTCGTTGAGCGCGTCGAAGATGCGGAAGACGTCGACGCCCACCAGCGCGGCCTCCTGGACGAAGGCGCGGGTCACCTCCACCGGATAGGGGGTGTAGCCGACGGTGTTGCGGCCCCGCAGCAGCATCTGCAGCAGGGTGTTGGGCATCGCCTCGCGCAGCTTCGCCAGGCGCTCCCACGGGTCCTCACCCAGGAAGCGCAGCGCCACGTCATAGGTGGCGCCGCCCCAGCACTCGACGCTGAACAGCTCCGGCAGCATCCGCGCGTAGTAGGGCGCGACGGTGAGCAGGTCTCGGCTGCGCACCCGGGTGGCCAGCAGGCTCTGGTGCGCGTCGCGGAAGGTGGTGTCGGTCACCTCGACGGTCTTCTGCTCACGCACCTCGCGGGCGAAGGCCGCCGGCCCCACCTCGAGCAGGCGCTGGCGCGGGCCGGCCGGGGCCGCTTCGTCCAGATTGACCTCGGCCGGCAGCTTCTCGGCCGGATCCAGCGTGGTCAGCGGCTCACCATTGGGTTTGTTCACCGTCACGTCGCCCAACCAGCGCAGCATCTTGGTGCCGCGGTCGGCCGGGGTACGGGCGGTGAGCAGGTGCGGGCGCTGGTCGATGAAGCCGGTGCTGAGCGCGCCGCTGGTGAAGTCCGGTTCGTCCAGCACCGAGCGCAGGAAGGGAATGTTGGTGCTGACACCGCGAATGCGGAACTCCGCCAGGGCACGACGGGCGCGCGCGATGGCCGTCTCGAAGTCTCGGCCGCGTGCGGTCATCTTGACCAGCATGGAGTCGAAGTGGCCGCTGATCTCCACCCCGGTGGCCACCGTGCCGCCATCCAGTCGGATACCGGCACCCGAGGCAGAGCGGTAGGCGGTGATGATGCCGGTGTCGGGCCGGAACTGGTTGGCGGGGTCCTCCGTGGTGATGCGGCACTGCAGCGCGGCGCCCCGGATCTGCACGCTGTCCTGCGACAGGCCGAGCTCGGCCAGCGTCGCTCCCCCGGCCAACCGCATCTGCGACTGGACCAGGTCGACGTCGGTGATCTCCTCGGTGACGGTGTGCTCCACCTGGATGCGCGGGTTCATCTCGATGAAGTGGTGCTCGCCGGCGCGGGGCCCCTCGGTCTCCACCAGGAATTCGACGGTTCCGGCGCAGGAGTAGTCGATGGCCTGGGCGAACTTCACCGCATCGGAGCACAGCGCCTCGCGCAGCTCGTCGCTGATGTGTGGGGCCGGGGCGATCTCCACCACCTTCTGGTGGCGGCGCTGGATCGAGCAGTCACGCTCGAACAGGTGCATGACATTGCCGTGCTGGTCGGCCAGGATCTGCACCTCGATGTGGCGCGGACGGCCGACGGCCTGCTCCAGGAAGACGGTGGGATCGCCGAAGGCACTCTCGGCCTCACGCATGGCGGCGCCCAGGGCCTCGGGAAGCGCCTCGAGGTTCTCGACGCGGCGCATGCCCCGGCCACCACCGCCGGCGACGGCCTTCACGAAGATGGGGAAACCGATCTCCTCGGCCTGCTGGGTGAGCCATTCCACGTCGGTCGACGGATCGCAGGATCGCAGGGTGGGGATGCCCGCCTGCTTGGCCGCGGCCAGGGCGCGCACCTTGTTGCCGGCCAGCTCCAGCACGTCCGGGGGCGGGCCGATAAAGGTGATCCCGGCCTCGACGCAGGCCTGCGCCAGGTCGGGGTTCTCGCTGAGGAAGCCGTAGCCGGGGTAGATGGCGTCGCAGCCGGACTGCTGGGCGACGCGGATGATCTCGTCAATGTCCAGGTAGGCCCGCACCGGGTGGCCCTGCTCACCGATGAGGTAGGCCTCGTCGGACTTGAGTCGGTGCTCGGAATTTCGATCCTCGTAGGGATAGACGGCCACCGTCTTGGATCCGAGCTCATAGGCGGCCCGGAAGGCACGTACGGCGATCTCGCCACGATTGGCTACCAGAACTTTGGAGAACATGTGGTCCAACCTATCGGCAAGGAGTGTGACCAATGTCACATTCGGGCATTGGTGGACACCCCTTGACAGCCGCGGTACCCCTTCAACCGAGGGCCCACGCCCCGTCCACACCAAAAGGCCCCGCCCCCCACCGAAGGCCCACCATCCGTATCTGGCGGACCCGATCCGCATGTTCGAACATGCGGATCGGGTCCCTTGGATGCGGATGGTGAGAACAGCGGCGATGTGACACACGGGACGGCAGGGGGCCACTACTCCGACGGAAACCCTCAGGGGCGCCGACGAACAACCAGGGCCACGGCGCAGAGCTCCTGGCGGCGCGACGCGAAGGTGCGTCGCATCCCCAGCACCCGCCGACGAGCTTCGGGCCTGCGAACCAGGTTCACCAGGATCCGCGCCATGCCCGCGATGCCCTCGTCGGCCAGCATCCGACGCGGCTCCAGCAGCGCCATCTCCGTGGTCTGCGACCACTCGACGTCATAGCCCCCCTCGTCGAAGAGCTGACGCCACTCGGCGAGCGTCAACGGGCGGGCATTGACCTTGATGGCTCGCGCCAGGTCCTTGCGGATGTCCTCTTTGACCTGCTCGTCCAGCCCGTCAGGACGCAGGCCCAGCTCGTGGATGGCATAGCGTCCACCCGGCTCCAGCACTCGTCGGACCTCGGCCAGGATCTCCCGCTTGCCTCGCTCGGACTGCATCGTGAGCATGGCCTCCCCGACGACAAGATCCGCGCTCGCCCCCGGTAGCCCGGTCTGCTCGGCACTACCCAGGTGCACCTCGCCGCGGGAGCCGATCACGGCGCGCACCGTGTCCGCGGCCTGCGGGTCACGCTCGACGGCCTGGTAGCTGGCCGGCTGGAGGCTCAGTAGCCGCGCCGCAGTCACGCCAATCCCTGGCGCCAGCTCCACCACCCGACATCCGGCTGGTTCGGCCGCCGCCAGCATTGCCTCGGTGAGTTCCCGGCCACCCGGGCGCAGCACCCTCTTCCCCAGGGAGGCGAGCACCCAGTGCCCTTGCTGACCGCCACCGGGGCGCGTCTGGTCGAGCTCCTGCTCGTCGATCTGGTCCATGCCTCGCTGCATGATGAGCCCTTTCATTCGCCGGATCTTTAGGTTAGGTTTACCTAAACCATTAACCAAGGAGTTAACCGTGTCAAATGAACAGGCTGAGGAACTCACGCCCGAGGATCCCCGTACGGGGCACGTCGACCAGGGCGAGGACGCCGGCCAGACCGACGGCGTCGCCACCTACATCGCCAGCGCCTTCGACCAGTCCGCCTCGCGCGGCGGCCGGCCGGGCGCGACGGCCGTGGTGGACAACGAGACCACCAAGGTGGTCGCCTTCGAGTTCGCGGCCGGCGACGAGTTGAAGGAGCACGCCGCCCGGCACCCCGTGCTGATCCAGGTGCTGCGAGGCCGAGTGGACTTCACGCTGCCCGACCGCACCGTCGAACTCGTCCCGGGATCGCTGCTGCACCTGACGCCGATGCTGCGTCACGCCGTGCGCGCCACCGAGCCCACCACGCTCACGGTGACCATGCTGCTCCCCCGCTGACCCGAGCCTGTCGAGCAGCAGAAAGGGCCGACACCGTGGAAGGTGTCGGCCCTTGGAACCGGCCCATCCGGCCGGAGACTTCTGTCCGAACCGGAATATTACGCCGCCGCCCGGCCGGACTCCCAACCGGGGCGGCGACTCACTCAGAGCTTGTCGATCAGGCTCATCAGGATGCCCTGGCCGAAGTACAGGAAGAAGAGCGCGGAGACCGCCCACAGCAGCGGGTGGACCTGAGCTGCCTTGCCCTTGATCAGCTTGATCAGGCAGTAGACGATGAAGCCCGCGCCGATGCCCGTCGTGATCGAGTAGGCGAAGGGCATCAGGACGATGGTCAGGAAGGCGGGGATGCCGTCCTCCACGTCGTCCCAGTCGACGTGGGCCACCTGGCTCATCATGAGGTAGCCGACGAAGGCGAGCACCGGGGCCGCGGCCTCCGACGGGATCATGTCGACCACCGGGGTGATGAAGATCGCCAGCAGGAAGGCGACGCCGGTGACCACCGAGGCCAGACCGGTGCGGGCGCCCTCACCGACACCGGCCGAGGACTCGACGAAGGAGGTGTTGGAGCTGACGCCGCCCAGACCACCAGCCATCGCGGCCAGCGAGTCGACCATCAGGATCTCCTGCAGGTGCTCCGGATTGCCCTTCTCGTTGAGCAGGTCGCCCTCCTGGCCGATCGCGACGACGGTGCCGACGGTGTCGAAGAAGTCCGCCAGCAGCAGGCTGAAGACCAGTAGCAGGAGCCCCAGGAAGACCTTGATGTCGAAGTGACCATTCGGGCTGAAGGCGCCCAGCATGTCCACCTTGCCCAGAGTGCCCAGGCTGGGGCTGGCGAAGTCACTGGCGCTGGGAAGACTCGGCACGTTCAGGGCCCACCCGGTGGGGTTCTTGGAACCGTCGTCCAGGAAGGTCGGGCCCACCTTGAAGATGGCCTCGACGAGGACGGCGAGCACGGAGGCCGCCAGGATCGAGATGAGCATCGCGCCACGCACCTTGCGGGTGTGCAGCACCACCAAGAGCAGGAAGCCGGTGATGCACACGGCGATCGGCCAGCCCATCAGCGAGCCGTTGATGCCGAGCTCCACCGGAGGCGAACCGGCGGGCTTGCGCACCACACCGGCATTCATCAGGCCGACGAAGGTCACGAACAGGCCGATGCCGACGCTGATCGCCGTGCGCATGGTGGGAGGCACGGCCCGGAAGACGGCGGTTCGCACCCCGGTCACCACCAGCAGGGTGATGAGGATGCCCTCCCAGACGACCAGACCCATTGCCTGCGGCCAGGTCATCTGGGGCGCGATCGCGTAGGCGAGCATCGCGTTGAGGCCAAGGCCGGCGGCGATGGCCAACGGATAGCGACCCCAGGCGCCCATCAGGATGGTCATCAGGCCGGCGATCAGGGCGGTGCCGGCGGCGACCATCATCTTGGAGTCGGCCACTGCGGCCCAGTTCACCTGGGTGTGGGCCGCGTCCAGGTACTTCGGCACGCCCGAGAGCAGGTTGCCGTTCTTGTCGGCCTCCGACCCGATGATGATCGGGTTCAGGGCAATGATGTAGGCCATCGTGAAGAAGGTCACCAGGCCACCGCGCACCTCCTGCCCGATGCTGGATCCCCGGCGGCTGATCCCGAACCAGCGGTCGAGGGCGCTCGTGGGCACAGTGCCGCCGTGCCCTGCGGGATCGTCGTGATGCTCGGGGTTGTTCTCTTCTCCGGGGCTGGCAGGCGCCGTGCCGGGCTTCTTCATGACCATGGGGGTCATGGTATTGGCCAGCCACGGATGCCTAGAATCGGGTCCATGAGCACCCCACCTGCCCCGCGCCAGCACCACTTCGTGCAGGCCCCGATCCGTCCCCTGGACGAGGACGGCGTCACCGTCGCCCGGGTCGGAACCCTGCTGTGGCTGGTGGCTACCGTGGTGGTCTGGCTGCGTCTGGACCAGCTACGGGCCGACGGTCAGGGCTGGTGGCTGTGGGTGTGCGTCAGCGGCGTCGCGCTCGGGCTGGTGGGCATCTGGTGGTGCACCCGTCGCCGCAAGCGCCGCGGCTGAGCGCCACCCCAGCAGGCACCGCCCGGCAGGCACCGATCAGTGGAAGAGGCCGTCGTCCACGCCGATGGTGTCGAAGACCGGTTCACCCAGTTCGACGCCACGCTCCTCGGCGACGACGTCGGAGTGCCCGCCGCATCCGTGCTCGATCGAGACCACGCTCGCATCGAAGGGTGAGAACTCGTTGGTGCAGGCACCGAACAGGTTGCCCAGCTGACCCTGCAGACGGACGAAGTAACCGCAGCTCACGCAGGGGGCGGGGGCCAACCGGCTCGACTGGTTGTCTGCCCCGGACTCGCCTTCATTCCATCGCTGCGCGGCCATCGAGCGCCCGTGCTGGGAGAGCACGCGTTCCCGGCCCAGGCCCAGCTCGCCCACGACGGCGCGGGTGGCGGACCACTCGGCAGGATCGGCGTCGGCGGCGTACTCGCCACCGGTGAAGCCCGGTTCCAGACGCGGATCGTTGTCGGGGGTGGGAAGCAGCGTGCCCGGGGCCACGTCACCGGCCTGGATGCGATCGCTCCACGGCACCCACTTGGGCGCCAGCAGGGCCTCGTCGCCGGGCAGCAGCACCACCTCGTTGACGGTGGCGGAGCGGGCGCGCGAGGCGCGCACCATGGTGACCGCCCAGCGCCAGCCCTGGTAGGCGCGGTGCGGGCACTCGAACAGGTGGGTCACCACCCGCTCGGCCTCGGCGACGGTGCCCAGGTGCTCACCGACACCGAAATCGCCGGCCTGGGCGATCGCCGCCTCGCGAGCCTGGTCGACGGCGGCCGCGGTGACCGCGTCCAGCTTGGGCGTCCTGGCGGCAGTGCTTCGGGCAACCATCACAGCTCCAACTCGTCGGCAACCTTGCGCAGCATCATGGCGATCTGCTTGGCCTGTCGGCCGTCTGGGTGGCGGCCGCGGCGGTAGCCGTTGCCGATGCCGTCCAGCAGCTTGATCAGGTCTTCGGTGATGACGGCCATCTGCTCCGGCTTCTTGCGGGTGGCCTTGGCCAGCGAGGGCGGCGGATCGATCAGGCGCACGCTGAGCGCCTGCTCACCGCGGCGCCCCTCGATGATGCCGAACTCCACCCTCTGGCCCGGCTTCAACGAGGTGACTCCCTCGGGCAGCACGTTGGCGCGCACGTAGACGTCGCCTCCGTCCTCCTTGGACAGGAAGCCAAAACCCTTCTCTGCGTCGTAGAAACGCACCTTGCCGATGGGCACTTCATCCTCGCTCAGTCGTCGTGAACTGCGCCAAAGGGCACAGTTCAGCAGAGTTTATCCGGCCCACGCCCCGCACACCACCACACGGGTGGTCTGCGGGGCGTGGGCCGGTCGGGGCTTGCTGGTCGTGGCGTGGGCCGGGGTCAGTCGACGACGCGCTGGTCTTCGGGCATCAGGCGCTGCACGTCGGCGTAGTAGTCCTTGCGCTGCAGCTGACTGCCGGCCGCCTCGTCGACGACGATGACCGCGTCGGGATGCATCTGGAGCAGGGTGGCCGGGCAGTGGGCGCCCATCGGGCCCTCGCAGGCCGCGGCGATGGCGGCGGCCTTCTGCTCGCCCAGCGCCACCAGGACCACCTTGCGGGCCTCCATGATGGTGCCCAGGCCCTGCGAGACGGCATGGGTGGGAACGTCGGCCGGGTCGTCGAAGTAGCGGGCATTCGCCTCGCGGGTCTCACGGGTCAGGCACACCTGGCGCGTGCGGCTGACCAGCGAGCTGCCGGGCTCGTTGAAGCCGATGTGGCCGTTGTTGCCGATGCCCAGGATCTGCACGTCGATTCCGCCGGCGGCCTTGATCGCCTCGTCGTACTCCTTGGCACCGGCGGCGATGTCGTCGGCCATGCCGTCGGGGGTGCGCACATTGGCCGGATCGAAGCCGAGCGGCTCGGTGACGGTGGTGCGGATCGTGTCGGCGTAGCTGAGGGGGTTGTCGGCCGGAATGCCGACGTACTCGTCCAGGGCGAAGGCACGGGCCTGGGAGAGGTCCAGGCTTCCCTCCTTGATCCGGCGGCCCAGATCCTCGTAGGTGGACAGCGGGGAGCTGCCGGTGGCCACGCCCAGCACGGGGCGCTCGATGCCGCGAAGGGCGTGGGCAATGTGGGCCGCCGCAATGCGGCCGGCTTCCTGCTCGTTAGAAGCAATGATGACGTCCATAGGAGGAATCTAGTGACCCCGTCGGTCCACGGACGGGAGCTCGCCCGGTGTGTGCGGTGATCGCGCTGGTGATTTTCCCCACGCGCTGCGCGCAGACGGTGGGGCCGATGTAATTCGCCCGTGAATGGTGAATTCGCCGGGCGAACTAGACTGGTCTTCATGGCTGACTGGACCGACGGCTCGGAGTATGCGCCCCTGGAGCGCCCCGATGCGTTCGCCGCCCCTCGGGTGGCCCAGCTGCCGTCCGAGGAAGCGCCCGAGCATCCTGCCGAGGGAAAGCCCGCGGTGGCGCCCCAGCACTTCGCTGCGCCCGAGGCCGCACCGCTGGAGGACCTGGCACCCCAGCCGCCCGAACCCGCGCGTGACCCGCTCGAGCCCTTCCCCACCAGCAGCCGCGCCGATTCGGCGTGGGCCGCCGCGCACGCGGCCGAGTGGCAACCCACCATGCCCCTGGCCGATCCGCTGTCGGCCGCCCCGCTGTCATCGGGACAGCCCGCAGTGGTGGACTTCCCCCCGCCCAGCGGGATGCCGGTTGCTCCGGGGCAACCCCCGGTGCCGACCGACCAGCTGCAGCAGCTGCCTCCCCCGTCCGGGTTCCCCGTCCCGCTTCCTCCGCCCGACTCGGCAGGGCAGCAACCGCCCCAGTCCCCGCACGCGCAGGCCCCGCAGCCCCCGCTCCCGCCAACTCAGGTCCCGCAAACCCACCCCCCGCACAGCTCGGCACCTGCCCCAGGGCGTCCGACCAATCCCTTCGACCCGTCGCACTTCGCGCTGGGTCCGGCCCCCGCGCAGCCCCCGCCCCCCGTCGAGGCCCAGCCGCCTGCCCAGGCCCCCGGTCAGGTGCCCCAGCCCGGAGAGCCGTCGCAGTGGCCCGCACCGCAGCAGCCGGTTCAGCCACCGCGGCCTGCCCCGCCACCGGTGCCCACCCGCATCACGCCCGGCGTGGTGGTGCAGCAGACCGGCGGCGTCATGCTGGCCGTGCTCGCCTTCGGTGCCCTGGTGCCCGGTTTCAGCTACATCATGTTGCTGATCGCCTCGATCCTCAGCCGTCGCAGCCAGGCCGGTGCTGCGCTCACCCAGGCGATTTTCTCGCTGGTGACGTGGGCGGTGCTGATCATGTGGGTCTTTACCGTCCTCAACGGCGCCGGCTGGGAGACGCTCTCGGCGTGGTCACGCATCGCCTGTGGCGTCATGATCCCCGTCTGCCTGGCCGCCGCCTGGCAGGACCTGCGGCAGCGGATGGGCAGATGAACTCTCCCCGCTCCATGGCCGACGTGATCCGCTCGATGGACGCGAAGGCCCTGGCCCGGCTGGTGCGGCTGCGGCCCGATCTGGCCATCCCGCGCCCGGCCGACCTGTCCGAGCTGGTCGAGCGCGCCATGGGCCAGGTCTCCACCCAACTGGCCCTGGAGCAGCTCGACGCGTGGCAGCGACGAGTGGCGCTGGCCTTGGCCGCCTGCCCCGACGCGGTGGGTTCGCGGCACCTGGCCGCGCTGATGGGAGCCGAACGCACTGCCGTCAGCGGCGCCGTCGAGGCGCTGGCCCAACGCGCTCTGGTCTGGGGCACCGAGCGAGGCTGGCACCTGACCCACGCCGCGCGCAGCGCCTTCGGCCCCTACCCCGCCGGTCTGGCCGGGGAGTCCACCATGCCGCTGACCGACAGCCAGATCGACCAGGCGCTGGAGGCGGTCGGCGAGCCCGGCCGCGCCGTGCTGGAGCGTCTGCTGTGGGGCAACCCGACCGGCCGGGTGACCCAGGCCGACCGGCGAGGTTCGGCCACCTCCGAGCGGCCCGTCGACCAATTGCTCCACCACCGGTTAGTGCGCCCGCTGGATTCCGAGACCATCGTGCTGCCCCGCGAGGTGGCACTACGGCTGCGCGGCGGCAGGCTCTTCCAGGACCAGGTCAGCCCGGTGGTGCCGCCGTGGCCCGCGGGCGAGGATGCGGCCAGGGGCGACCGTGCCGGCTTGGGAAGCGCCTTCGAGCTGGTGGCCACCACCGAGGTGTTGATCGACCAGATCGGCCGGCTGCAGCCACGCCCACTGGCCACCGGCGCCCTCGCCAAGCGCGACCTGGCCGCGCTGGCCCGCGATGGCGGCGGCACCGAACGCACCCTCACCATCCTGATGGTGGCCGAGCGCGCCGGGTTGATCGCCAGTGCGGGTTCGGCCTGGCTGCCCACCCAGCACCACGACGAATGGCTGGGCGCCGACGGGTGGACCCGGTGGAGCAGGCTGCGCGACGCCTGGCTGGCGCTGGACGCGCTGGTGGACCCCGCGGGCCCGGCGCTGGCCCCCGGCAACACCGTGGCCTGGGCCGGTGCGCTGCGCCGGCTGGCCGTCGCCCAACTCCAGGCGGCAGCCCCGGGAGCACCGATCGAGGCGCAACGGCTCGCCGAGCGGCTGGCCTGGCTGCGCCCCGGCTGGGCCCGGCTCGACCTGACGGAACTGTGCCAGACGCTGGTGCAGGAGTGCAGCTGGTTCGGCCTGATCGCGCTGGGCCGACGCACCCTGCTGGTGGAGGCAGACCAGGATCCGGGCTTCCCGCAGGCCGTCTCCGAGATCCTGGTGCAGTCAGACCTGACCGCAGTCACCCCCGCGCCCGTGACCGCCGAGGTGGGACGAGCCCTGGGCCTGTTGGCCGATCGTGAGTCCAGCGGCGGCGCCAGCGTGCACCGCTTCACCTCGCAGAGCATCCGTCGCGGCCTCGACGCCGGGTGGAGTGCCGACGAGATTCGGGCCTGGATCGCCGAACACTCCATCACCCCGGTGCCGCAGGCGCTCGGCTACCTGGTGGAGGACGTGGCCCGCAAGCACGGCCAGGTCCAGGTGCAGGCAGTGGGCGCGGTGGCAACCGTCGACGATCCGGTGTTGCTCGACGCGGTGCTGGGCCACGCCGAGGCCACCGAGCTGGGACTGCGTCGCCTGGCACCCACGGTGCTGGCAGCGACCGCCGATCCCGTGGAGCTGGTCGACTTCCTGCGACGAATGGGCCTGGCGCCCGTGGCGCAGGACGCCACCGGCGAACGCTTCACGGCGCCGGCACCGCGCCGGGCCCGCGCGTCGGTGCGCCCCTTCGAGACCGATCACCACCCGGTGGATCCGGAGGCGGTGGTCGCCGAGCTGCTGGCTCGCGACGAGAGCCGCAGGCACGCGCAGGCCTCCGGCAACCTGGTGCAGGACCTGCAGGAGGCCATCGGCCAGCCCGGCTGGTGGCAGCTCGACTACGTGAGCAATGACGGCACACCGCAGACCGCCCAGGTGCGCGTGCTGGCGCTGGCCTCGGGGCAGGCGCGCCTGATGAAGAAGGCCGAGGGCCCCTTCACCCTGCCGATCAGCCGCATGGTCGGCGTCCGCAAGAACTGAACGACCCGGGCCAGCCACACAGAGTTCAGCCACACAGAGGGGTGAGAGCAACGGCACAGGGCCGGATGGCTCGTCTCGCAGCTCGACTCCCTCGCGCAAGTGCTCCTTCGTCGCACATTGTCGCGCTCGGGATCGTTTGACGCTGCTTCGACGACCATCCGGCCCTGTGCCGTTGCTCCTGTTGAGTCCCTGGTCAGGCCTTGCCGTCGAACAGGCTGGTGACCGAGCCGTCCTCGAAGACCTCGTGGATGGCCTTGGCGATCAGCGGTGCGATCGACAGCACGGTGAGCTTTTCCAGGTCCTTGAAGGAGTCCGGCAGCGGCAGCGTGTTGGTGACGATGACCTCGCTGAAGGCGCTCTGCTCCAGACGTTCGCGGGCGGGGCCGCTGAGCACCGGGTGCGTGGTGGCGGCAATCACCTGCTTGGCGCCGCGCTCCATCAGCGCGTCGGCGGCCTGGCAGATGGTGCCGGCGGTGTCGATCATGTCGTCCACCAGCAGGCAGACCTTGCCCTCCACGTCACCGACCACCTCGTGCACCTTCACCTGGTTGGCGACGTTGACGTCGTGACGCTTGTGGATGATGGCCAGCGGGCATCCCAGGCGGTCGGTCCACATGTCGGCCAGACGCACACGGCCGGCATCGGGCGAGACGACGACCATCTCCGATGTCTCGTACTTGTCCATCACGTACTCGGCCAGGGCGGGCAGCGCCCACAGGTGGTCGACCGGTCCGTCGAAGAATCCCTGGATCTGGGCGGCGTGCAGGTCGACGCTCATCAGACGGTTCGCGCCCGCGGCCTTGAACAGGTCGGCCATCAGGCGCGCACTGATGGGTTCACGCCCCAGGTGCTTCTTGTCCTGACGAGCGTAGGGGTAGAAGGGCGCAACCACGGTGATCCGCTTGGCGGAGGCGCGCTTGAGGGCGTCCACCATGATCAGTTGCTCCATCATCCACTGGTTCACCGGGGCGCAGTGGCTCTGGATCACGAAGGCATCGGCGCCGCGCACCGACTCCTCGAAGCGCACGTAGGTCTCGGAGTTGGCGTAGTCGATGGCTCGGGTGGGCACCAGCTCCACCCCCATCAGCTCGGCGATCTCGTCGGCGAGGGCCGGATGGGCCCGCCCCGAGAAGAGCATCAGGTGCTTGTCATTGGGGCGCTTGACGCCACTCACTTGTATTCCTCCGGCTTGCGGTTGGCAACCTTCTCCCGGGACGCGGCCACGTCCGGGTGGATCTCGGGGGCGGCCTTCGCCGCCGCACCTGCCGCCTTGGAGGCGGGGCGCTTCTTGGCCACCCAGCCCTCGCTGACGTGCTGGCGACCACGGGCCACCGCCAGACCGCCGGCCGGGACGTCCTCGACGACGGCCGAACCGGCAGCCACGAAGGCGCCGGGGGCGACGTCGACGGGGGCCACCAGCACCGAGTTGGAACCGATGAAGACGTCATCGCCCAGGTGGGTGACCGACTTGTTGGTGCCGTCGTAGTTGGCGAAGATCGTGCCGGCGCCCACGTTGACGCCCTCACCGATGCGGGCATCACCGCAGTAGGTCAGGTGCGGCACCTTGGAGCCCTCACCGATCTGGGCATTCTTGGTCTCGACGAAGGCGCCGATCTTGCCCTTGGCGCCCAGCTGGGTGCCGGGACGCAGGAAGCTGAACGGGCCCACCGTCGCCCCCGCACCGATCAGGCTGAAGGAACCGTGGGTGCGGATCACCTGGGCGTCCTCGCCCACCTCGACGCTGGTCAGCGTGGTGTCGGGGCCGACGACGGCACCGGTGGCGATGCTGGTGGCACCCTCCAGATGGGTGCCGGCCAGGATGGTCACGTCCTGGGCGATGTCCACGTCGGCCTGGATCCACGTGGTGGCCGGGTCCTGGATGGTCACGCCGCTCTTCATCCACTTCTCGACGATGCGACGGTTCATCTCGGCATTCATGCGCGCCAGCTGGACGCGGTCGTTGACGCCCTCGGTCTGCCACAGGTCGTCGATCATGTGGGCGCCGACGCGCTCGTCGTTGGCCCGGGCCGTCCCGATGACATCGGTGAGGTACAGCTCGCCCTGCGCATTGTCGGTCTTGAGGTGCTTGAGGCCCTCGTAGAGGGTCTCGGCATTGAAGATGTAGATGCCCGAGTTGATCTCGGTGACGGCCTGCTCCTCGGGGCTGGCGTCCTTCTGCTCGACGATCCGCGCGATCTGGTCGCCCTGCTCGTCGCGGATGATGCGGCCATAGCCGAAGGGCTCCGGAACCTCGGCGGTGAGCACGGTGATGTGGTTGCGCTGGGCGCGGTGCTCCTGCACCAGCTCCACCAGGGTCTGCCCGGTCAGCATCGGCACGTCGCCGTAGGTCACCAGGATCTCGCCACGCAGCTCGCCCAGGCCCTGCAGGCCGCACTGGACGGCGTGCCCGGTGCCGTTCTGCTCCTCCTGGACGGCGGTGGTGACATTGGGGGCGATCTCGGACAGGTGGGCCTCCACCTGCTCACGACGGTGCCCGACGACCACCACCAGGTGCTCCGGCTCCACCTCTTCGGCCGCGTTGACCGCGTAGCTCAGCATCGAGCGGCCAGCCACCTCGTGCAGCAGCTTGGACTTGTTCGACTTCATCCGGGTGCCACCGCCGGCGGCGAGAACCACCACCGCCGAAACCTGCTGGGCTCCGTCCTGCTCCTGCTCGTGAGTGGTCACGTGGGCTCCTTCACTGCTCGACCCGACAGAGGTGTCCTGTCAGCTCCCCGGGCAGGAGTCGAACCTGCGTCGCTAGTCCTGATTCAAAGTCAGGCGGGCCCTACCGGCAGACCAACCGGGGATCGTCCTGCCTGCACAGCAGACGGGACGTGTGTCCATCCGTGACGGACCACACATACCTTACGCACGGCGCGGGGCGGGGCGCACCTCAACCCGCGCTGCGAGGCTGGCTTTCATGGCAACTACCCACCCCGACGGGTGTGCAACCATGGCCCCATGCTTGAGCAGAGCGATCCGGCAACACCGCACGACGATCCAGCCCCCGCCCGACGGGCGACGACTGGCCGAGCACGCCGGGGCCGCATCCGCATGACCTCCGCCGAACGACGCGCCCAGCTGGTGACGGTGGCCCGCAGCCTGTTCGCCCAGAAGGGCTTCGAGGGCACCAGCGTCGAGGAGATCGCCGCCTGCGCGCAGGTCAGCAAGCCGGTGGTCTACGAACACTTCGGCGGCAAGGAGGGGGTCTACGCCGTGGTCGTCGACCGCGAAGTGCAACGTCTCCACGACTCGATCCGCACCGCCCTCACCACCCCCGGCGCCTCCTCCCGCGAACTGATCGAGTACGGCGCCCTGGCCCTGATGGACTACCTGGACGAGCACCCCGATGGCTTCCGGATCCTGGCACGTGACTCGTCGGTGGTGGCGGCCCAGGGCTCCTTCGGCAGCATCCTCAGCGACATCGTCAGCCGCGTGGAGGACCTGCTGGCCGACCCGCTCCGGCGCCACGGCTTCGACGCCGACTTCGCGGGACTCTATGCGCAGGCCCTGGTGGGCCTGGTGGCGCTGGCCGGGCAGAGCTGGCTGGACACCCGCGAGCCGTCCAAGGAGGTGGTGGCCGCCCACCTGGTGAACCTGGCCTGGAACGGCATGGCGACGCTGGATCCCCACCCGGTGCTCACCGTGCGCCCCATGCCCTGAACGCCCCCGGGGATGGCCGCCGTCGGCACGACGACCACACATCGTCAGGGGCGTCCGCTAGTGTGACCACGAAGGGCTGGCACGGCTGCCAGCCCGGAGAAGTGACGTTTCATACCGTCCAGTCGATTTGAGGGGAATCCCGAGCCCATGGCGAAGATCATCTACACCCACACCGACGAGGCCCCAATGCTGGCCACCCACTCGCTGCTCCCGGTCATCCAGGCCTACCTGGGCACGGCGGGCGTCGAAGTCGAGACCCGTGACATCTCGCTGGCCGGCCGCATCGCCGCTGCCTTCGGCAAGGAGCCCGATGCCCTGGCCGAGCTGGGCGAGCTGGCCAAGACCCCCGAGGCCAACATCATCAAGCTGCCGAACATCTCGGCCTCCATGCCCCAGCTCAATGCCGCGATCGCCGAGCTGCAGGCCCAGGGAATGGACCTCCCGAACTACGACGATGCCTCCGACGAGGACAAGGCCAAGTACGACGCCGTCAAGGGTTCGGCCGTCAACCCGGTGCTGCGTGAGGGCAACTCGGACCGCCGCGCCCCGCTGGCGGTCAAGAACTACGCTCGCAAGAACCCCCACTCGATGGGCGCCTGGAGCGCCGACTCCAAGACCAATGTCGCCACCATGGGCGCCGACGACTTCCGCCACAACGAGCAGTCGGTCATCCTTCCGGCCGAGGACACCCTCAAGATCCAGCTGGTGGCCGCCGACGGCAATGTCACCGTACTCAAGGAGAAGCTGCCGGTGCTGGCCGGCGAGGTGGTCGACTCCACCGTGCTGCGCGCCGCAGCACTGGACGCCTTCCTGGCCGAGCAGGTCAAGCGCGCCAAGGACGAGGGCGTGCTCTTCTCCACCCACCTCAAGGCCACCATGATGAAGGTCTCCGACCCGATCATCTTCGGCCACGTCGTCAAGGCCTTCTTCCCGCAGACCTTCGAGAAGTTCGGCAAGGACCTCGAGGCCGCCGGCCTGAGCGCCAACAATGGCCTGGGCGGCATCTTCGCCGGCCTGGCCGAGCTGCCCAATGGCGACGAGATCAAGGCCTCCTTCGATGCCGAGCTGGCCGACGGCCCGGCGCTGGCCATGGTGAACTCCGACAAGGGCATCACCAACCTGCACGTGCCCAGCGACGTCATCGTCGACGCCTCGATGCCCGCGATGATCCGCACCTCCGGCCAGATGTGGAATGCCGAGGGCAAGCAGCAGGACACCCTGGCGGTGATCCCGGACAGCTCCTATGCCGGCATCTACCAGGCCGTCATCGACGACTGCAAGGCCAACGGCGCCTACGACCCCACCACCATGGGCTCGGTGTCGAATGTCGGCCTGATGGCCCAGAAGGCGGAGGAGTACGGCAGCCACGACAAGACCTTCGAGATCCAGACCGCCGGCAAGGTGCAGGTGGTCAACGCCGCCGGCGAGGTGCTGATGGAGCACGACGTGGAGCCCGGTGACATCTGGCGCGCCTGCCAGGCCAAGGACGCCCCGATCCGCGACTGGGTGAAGCTGGCCGTGACCCGGGCCCGCGCCTCGCAGACCCCCGCCATCTTCTGGCTGGACAGCGAGCGCGCCCACGACCGCAACCTGATCGAGCTGGTCAACAAGTACCTGGCCATGCCCGAGGTCGTCGGGGACACCACCGGCCTGGACATCCAGATCATGAGCCCGGTGGAGGCGACGAAGTTCTCGATCGACCGCATCCGCAAGGGCGAGGACACCATCAGCGTCACCGGCAACGTGCTGCGTGACTACAACACCGACCTGTTCCCCATCCTGGAGCTGGGCACCAGCGCCAAGATGCTCTCGGTGGTGCCGCTGATGAACGGTGGCGGCCTCTTCGAGACCGGCGCCGGCGGTTCCGCCCCGAAGCACGTGCAGCAGCTGGTGGAGGAGAACTACCTGCGTTGGGACTCGCTGGGTGAGTTCCTGGCACTGGCGGAGAGCCTGCGGCACCTGTCGAAGACCGCCGGCAACGAGAGTGCCGCGGTGCTGGCGGATGCGCTGGACAAGGCCACCGAGGCGCTGCTGAACAACAACAAGGGCCCCGCCCGCAAGGTTGGCCAGATCGACAACCGCGGCTCGCACTTCTACCTGGCGATGTACTGGGCACAGGAACTGGCCGCGCAGACCACCGACAGCAAGCTCGCCGAGGCCTTCGCCCCGGTGGCCAAGCTGCTCACCGAGAACGAGCAGAAGATCACCGAGGAGCTGATCGGCGTGCAGGGCCAGCCGGCAGACATCGGTGGCTACTACCGCCCCGACGAGGAGAAGACGAACGCCGTGATGCGTCCGTCGGCCACCTTTAACGAGGCGCTGGCCACCCTGAGCTGAGTTCTCCCCGCGATGGGGTGATTTCTTCAGATTGCCTGAACGGGCCCGAGCATTCCACGCTCGGGCCCGTTCCAGCTTTCTGGGGATTTTTCATTCCTGTGTTTTTCTCAGGTACAGTGAACAACACACCCGGTGCTCCGCCGTACCCCTGATCCGAGCACTGTTCCGGAGGTTGAGAATCCATGAGCGTGGCTCGGACTGGATCGATCGTCTTCATCGCGGCCGTCGTGACGTCGGCCGTGATCAATTCGATCGCGTCCGAAGACATGCTGCGCCCCGCGTCTCCCTCCCCCAGCATCACCCAGCCCAGCACTTCGTCGAACCCGAACGACCGTTCGGACCAGACCGCGGGCCAGCCGGCGGCCACCACCAGGCCGACGATCCCCACCGCATCCGTGGGGGCGTCCGGACCGGTGCTGCCCTCCATGCCGCAGCCGGTTCCCACCTCCGGCACGGACCGTTCCTCCTTCGAGGCCACCCACCAGCCGGTCTCCCCCGGTGAGATGGGCCCCTCCATCGCCACTTCGGTGCCACCCAGTGCTCCGGGCTCTCCTGTCGAGCCGCTGGGTGAGGTGACCCCGATGCCGGGTGGACGCACCGCACCGCCCTCGATCACGACCGCCCCGGAGGACGACTCCGACCGCTCGGCTGGCGACAGCTCGACCGCACCGATGCCCACCGAGCCCAAGCCGGGTGAGACGTCCGGGACCGATCCCAAGTCCGAGGAGTCCACACAGCCCCCCTCTGACAAGCCGACTGGCAGCACTCCTTCCTCCAGCGAGGAGCCAGATCCTTCCAGCGAGGAACCGGACCCCAGCGAGACTGCCGATCCCACGGATGGCCCCTCGGACGATTCCTCGACCACGCCGGAACCGACCGAACCGACGCCGGAACCGACCGAACCGACGCCCGAGCCGACCGAACCGACGCCGGAACCGAGCGAATCGACGCCGGACCAGAGCCCCTCCGCGTCGCCGAGTTATGGCCCGACCCCGGTGGAGCCTGCCCCCAGCGAGCCGACGCCCAGCGAAAGCAGCACGCCCGAGACACCGAGTGCGAGCCCGAGCGGTGCCGAGACACCGCTGCGCATTCCGACCGAGACCAGCCAGACGCCGTACACGGTGGCGCCCACCGAGGATGCCACCCCGAGCGCGCTGCCCGAGTCCTCCAGCACTCCTGAGGCCTCCACCACCCCTCAGGCTTCCACCAGTGCTGAGTCCTCGACCACGTCTGCGTCGTCCCCGAGTCCCGAGGTCTCCGACTCCTCCGTGGCCACCCCCGCACCGACGGCCACGCCCGCTCCTTAGGTTTTCCGGACACGCTTGATTTCAGCGCAGGTTTGCGGTGCTCCCCGCTCCCGGGGGGGGATTCTCGTTGGCGGTGGTCTGGCTCAGCGCGCGGCGGTGATCTGCGCTGCCAGATGACCGCCCCCGTAGCCGTTGTCGATGTTGACCACCCCGACGCCGGGCGCGCAGGCATTCAGCATCGTCAGCAGCGGGGCCAGACCATTGAAGGCCGCCCCGTAGCCCACCGAGGTGGGCACTGCCACCACCGGGGCCTCCACCAGCCCGGCGACCAGGCCCGGCAGAGCGCCGTCCATTCCGGCCACCACGACGATGCAGCCAGCGCTGCGCAACAGGTCGAGCCGCGTGAGGGTGCGGTGCAGCCCGGCGATGCCGATGTCGACCACGAGCTCGGTGCGACGCCCCAGATATTGCGCCGTCAGTGCCGCCTCGCGGGCCACCGACAGGTCCGAGGTGCCGGCACAGGCCACCACCACGAGTTCACCGGTGGGTGCGGGCGGCTCGGCGGGCCAGGCCACCAGACGTGCCACCGGATCGTGGTGGGCCTCGGGCAGCATCTCCAGCACTGCCCGGGCATGGTCCTCGTCGGCGCGGGTGAACAAGACCGCGCCCTTCTCGGGGCCACCGGTCTCCCCGAAGCGTCGCGCGATGGCGCGCACCTGCGCGGGGCTCTTGCCTTCGCAGTAGACGGCCTCCGGATAACCGCGACGACGTGCCCGGCCCAGGTCAAGGTCGGCGATCCCCTCCAGCCCATCCCCCGGGGCCTCGACAGGCTCGGCCGCCGGAGGCTGCTCGCGCGCCACCCCTTCGCTCCCCGAGGTCACCCCTTCGTTCCCCGAGCCTGTCGAGGGGCCCGACGCCACCCCGTCGTTCCCCGAGCCTGTCGAGGGGGCCGGTTCAGTCATCGGACACCTCCCGGCGGCTCAGGATCTGCATCGTGAACTGACCCGACTGGATCCCTGCCAGGTCGATCGTCACGTGAGCGAAGCCGACCCCGCGCACGTCGGCGAGCAGTCGATTGCGCAGCTCGTCGTCGGCCAGGCGGCCCAGCTCGGGCACGGGCAGCTCGATGCGGGCGATGCTGCCGTGGTGCCGGACCCGACCGTCGCTGAAACCGGCCCGACGAACGGCCGACTCGGCCTCGTCCACCTGGCGCAGCTTCTCCGGCGTGACGGCCTCCCCGTGCGGGATGCGTGAGGCCAGGCAGGGCGCGGCCGGTTTGTCGGCCACGCTGAGCCCCAGCTCGCGGGCGAGCTCCCGCACGCGGGCCTTGGTGATCCCGGCATCGGCAAGTGGTCGCAGCACCTGGTGCTGGGTGGCTGCCTGGGCCCCGGGGCGGTCCGGACGCAGGACGTCATCGGCATTCTCGCCATAGGCCACGGCCCCCAGCTCCAGCTCGTCGACCAGCTCGTCGCTGATCCGGGTGAACAATTCGTCCTTGCAGTGGAAGCAGCGATCGACGTCATTGGCCACATAGGCGGGGTTGTCGCCCTCATGGGTGACGACCTCCCGCACCCGCACACCGATCTGGGCGGCCACCTCGTGCGCGATGCGACGCTCATCGGCAGCCAGTGACGGGCTGACCCCCAGCAGGGCCACCACCCGATCCGGGCCCAGCGCCTGCACCGCCAGGGCGCACAGCGTGGCCGAGTCGACACCTCCGGAATAGGCGATCCCCAGCTGGCCCGGGATGGCGAGCAGCTGACGGTGGACGGCGGCCACGTCGGGCGCCGAAGGCAGGTTGTCGTCTGTGGTCATCGTGCGTCCGAGCCTATGCGTCGAGATCGCAGCCAGCCACCAGACCAGCCCGGGCCATTGCCGCGACCACCCGCGGTGACAACTCGAACTGCGGCATCCCCAGCGCCGTGGCGGCTGCCGCCAGACTCTCGAACTCCGCGGTGGCGTGCACGATCTGGCCGTCGCGGTGCCCCACCTTGACCTGCACCTGCTGGCCCAGCACCTCGACCTCACGCCAGGCGCGCTGCAACATGGTGCGGCGCAGGCTCGCCACCCGATAGCCCAGGGTGGAGGTCTGCCGCAGGAGCACCTGGCCCACCGCGTGCTCATCGGCGGCCCGCACCAGGGCGTGCACAGTATGGGCGGGGCGTCCCTTCTTCATCACGATCGGCACCAACCAGGCGTCCCTGGCGCCGGCCTGGAGCAGGGCCTCCAACACGCTCGGCCACAGCCTGGGATCCATGTCGTCCACATTGGCCATCAACTCGAGCACCTCGATGCCCTCCGGGTCCTCGACGTGGGCGGTCTGCGGGAGCTTCCCCACCACCAGCCGCACCACATTCGGATGGTCGGCGAAGTCCTTGCCACCCGCACCGATCCCAATGCCCTGCACCTGCATCGTCGGCATCGACTCGCATCGGCTGGAGAGGCTCCTGACCAGCGCGACGCCGGTGGGGGTGGCAAGCTCCCCCACCTCACCGGGAGTGGTCACTGCGGCGGGCTCGTCGTGATGGGGGTGGTGGTGGGCCTCGACAGGCTCGGCCGACGGAGAGGGCTCGGCCGACAAGGAGGGCTCGTCGTGATGGGAGTGGGCCTCGACAAGCTCGGCCAACGGGGACGGCTCGGCCAACGGGGACGGCTCGGACGATGTTGCTCGTTCCCCGAGCTTGTCGAGGGGCCGGGTGGCGCCCGAGTAGCTGGTCTGCTGCACCGGCCAACCTCGCACCAGCTCCAGGACCGCCGGCACCGGCACGGGAATGTCACCGTGGGCTGCTCGAATCCGCCCGGCGCCCAGTGTCAGGGGCGAGGCGCTGACCGACTCGACGCCCAACAGTCTCAAGCCCTCACAGGCACCGACGATGTCGGCGATCGAGTCCAGCGCACCCACCTCGTGGAAGTGGACGTCGTCCACCGGCGTGCCGTGCACCCGCGCCTCCGCCTCGGCCAGGGCGCCGAAGGCTCCCAAGGCGAGCCCGACGGTGCGTGGGTGCAGCCGACCGGCCACGCCCAGGTGCTCCCCGAGCATCTCCCGGATCGACGCCCAGGTGCGGTGCGGCGGATCGTCCACCAGGACCCGGACCAGGGCCTTGGTTCCGCGCTGGCCGCCGCGCACCACGGTCTCGGCCTCGATCCGCACCGCGCCGGGCACCAGGGCATCGAGCGCGTCCTGGATCCTGGCGACCGGGGCGCCGGCGTCCAGGGTGGCCCCCAGCAGCATGTCACCGGCCACCCCCGCGGTGACGTCCAGCCACGCGTGCACCTTCTTGCTCACAACACCCTCCCCTGCGTCAACGGTGGGCCCAACCCTAGGCACCCACCCGCCACAGGGGCGAACGGGTGCCAGGAGTTGGTGCGGTGGTGCTCAGAGCAGGTCGTTGATGGTGATGGTCTGCTCACGGCCGGGGCCGACGCCGATGCCGGAGATGCGGCAGCCGATCAGCTCCTCCAGCCGGTGCACATAGGCCTGGCAGTTGGCCGGCAGCTCGTCGAAGCTGCGGGCAGCCGAGATGTCCTCGTGCCAGCCGTCCAGGAATTCGTAGACCGGGGTGGCCTTGGCCAGCTGGATCGAGTCCACCGGGAAGTAGTCGAGCCGCTCCCCGTCCACCTCGTAGGCCACGCACACCGGGATCTTGTCCCAGCCCGAGAGGATGTCGAGCTTGGTGAGGAAGACGTCGGTGCAACCGTTGAAGGTGGCTGCCTGCTCCACCACCAGCGCGTCGAACCAGCCGCATCGACGGGGACGCCCGGTGGTGGCCCCGAACTCGCCGCCCTCCTGGCGCAGCTTGTCACCGTCGGCGTCGAAGAGCTCGGTCGGGAAGGGGCCCTCGCCCACCCGGGTGGTGTAGGCCTTGGCGATGCCGACGATCCGGTCGATCCGGGTGGGCCCCACCCCGGTGCCGGTGCAGGCACCACCCGCGGTCGGGTTGGAGCTGGTGACGTAGGGGTAGGTGCCGTGGTCGACGTCCAGGTGGTGTGCCTGGGCCCCCTCGAAGAGCACGACCTGCTCAGCGTCGAGCGCCTGGTTCAGCAGGCGGCCGGAGTCGACGACGTGGGGGCGGATCCGCTCGCGGTACTTGAGCAGCCCCTCGACCACCTCGTCCACCTCGATCTCGCGGCGGTTGTACATCTTGACCAGCTGGCTGTTCTTGCTGACCAGTGCGGCGGCAACCTTGTCGCGCAGCACCTCGTCGTCGAACAGGTCCTGGACCCGGATTCCCATCCGGTTGATCTTGTCGCTGTAGACGGGGCCGATCCCGCGACCGGTGGTGCCGATCTTGCGCTTGCCCGCGAAGCGCTCGGTCACCTTGTCCATGGTCTGGTGGTAGGTGGTGAGGACGTGCGCGGTGGCAGAGATCTTGGGGTGGTTCACCTCGATGCCACGCTCGGCGAGCTCGTCGAGCTCGGTGTAGAGCACGTCCAGGTCGATCACCACGCCATTGCCCAGCACGCAGGTGGTGTTGGTGTTGAGGATGCCCGACGGCAGCAGGTGCAGGACGGTCTTCTGCCCGTTGACCACCACGGTGTGCCCCGCATTGTTGCCGCCCGAGTAGCGAGCACAGAAGTCGACGCGTTCACCGAGCTGGTCAACGGCCTTGCCCTTGCCCTCGTCGCCCCACTGCGTTCCGATCACCACGATGCCAGGCATTTCAGCCCTCCAGAATTCCAATCCGAGCGCCCGGCCGACAGTGGCTGGGCCCAGAAACAGTCGAAGCCCGTTGCAGCGCAAGCGGGCTCTTGCCACACGATTCTACCCCACCTGTCTACCCCACCTGCCCTGACCAACCGCTTCCATCTCGCCGCCATGCCCTCCTTGCCAGCAGGGCCCACTCGCCGGCAGGGCCCAGCTGCGCGGCCGTCCACCCGGGAAAGCTCACCGGGACTTAACCTGAAGGAAACCTGAGCCTCACCTCGGCGGGATTCGATGGAACCACTACGCCCCGTAGCAGATTCCCCACCAAGGAGAAGGTCATGTCCACTCGTCGCATCACCGCCTCGCTGGCCAGCCTTGTGCTGGTCGGGTCGCTGGCCTGCGCCGGCGCCACCGCTGACGCCGCCCCCCGCAAGAAGGCCCCCAAGGCCCCCAAGAACGTCATCGTCATGATCGGCGACGGCATGGGCTACAACCAGATCGCCGCCGCCAGCCTCTACGAGAAGGGCCGCGCCTACAAGCAGACCGTCGGCACCCCCGGCAAGGTCCGCGAGGTCACCGGCAAGCCGCAGTACCTCCACGAGAAGTTCCCGGTCCAGGTGGACATGGCCACCTACTCGGTCAAGGGCTCCTACGACCCGCTGCGCGCCTGGAAGGACTTCGACTACGTCAAGGCCAACCCGACCGACTCCGCCGCTGCCGCCACCGCCATGGCCACCGGCGTGAAGACCTACAACGCCGGCCTAGGCGTCGACCCCGACGGCAACCCCGTCGAGAACATCTCCGAGCGCGCGATCAGCATGGGCAAGGCCGCCGGCTCGATCTCCAGCGTCCAGTTCAGCCATGCCACCCCCGCCTCCTACGTAGTGCACAACAAGAGCCGCAATGACTACCTGGGCATCGCCAAGCAGGAAGTCGCCTCCAAGATGACCGTCATGATGGGCGCCGGCCACCCCGCCTATGACGACAACGGCAAGAAGCTCGACAAGCCGAACTACAAGTACATCGGCCAGGACGACTTCGAGGCCCTGCAGCAGGGCAAGAAGGGCTGGAGCCTGGTCGAGGAGAAGGCCGACTTCGAGAAGCTGACCAAGGGCAAGACCCCCAAGCGCGTCTTCGGCATCGCGCAGGCCGCCACCACCCTGCAGCAGGCTCGCGATGGCGAGGCCACCGAGCCCTACGACACCCCGCTCAACAAGAACGTCCCGGATCTGGCCACCATGACCAAGGGCGCCCTGAACGTCCTGGACAACGACCCTGACGGCTTCACCCTGATGGTCGAGGGCGGTGCCATCGACTGGGCCGGCCACGCCAACAACGGCGCCCGCAACATCGAGGAGACCATCGACTTCAACAAGGCGATCGTCGCCGTCGACAAGTGGGTCAAGAAGAACTCCAGCTGGGACGAAACCCTGCTGATCGTCACCGCCGACCACGAGACCGGTTACATGGAGGGCGTCAACGCCGATCCCAACTGGATGCTGCTGCGCGGCAAGAAGGGCACCATGCCCCGCCAGAGCTGGTACTCCGGTGACCACACCAACCAGCTGGTGCCCGTCTACGCCAAGGGCCGTGGCTCGAAGCAGCTGGCCGCCCGTGCCGTCGCGGGTGACCCGGTGCGCGGCAAGTACCTGGACAACACCGATCTGGCCACCCTGCTGCTGGACGACCTCTGGGGCAACCGCACCAAGGCCGCCGGCAAGAAGAAGTGACCTGAACCACCCACCACACGAGCGAGGGTCCGTCACCTGCGTGACGGACCCTCGTCCATGTCCTGGGGAGAGCGCCGCCGCGTTGGGACGCGGCGGTGCTGGTGTCGCTCAGGCCTCTCCGGTGAGCACCTGGTGGGCCTCCTCGGAACAGTCGCGCAGGAACTGCGCACAGCGCTGGGCCTCGTCGTCCTCGCCGATCCGCTCGGCCGCAGTCCCCAGGGCCCACAGGCAGCGCAGGAAGCCCTGGTTGGGCACGTGGCTCCACGGCACCGGGCCGGAGCCCCTCCAGCCGCTACGACGCAGTGCATCCAACCCTCGGTGGTAACCGGTGCGCGCATAGGCATAGGCCGCGATGTCCCCTTCGGCGGTGCGGGGGATCAGCGAGGCCTCGGCCAGCAGCGCCCAGCACAGGCTCGAGGTGGGGTTCTCCCGGACGATGTCCATGAACTCCTCCATGCCGCGCGTGGAGAGCTGGTCCAGGGCGGGATCCTCGGGCAGGTGGGTCTCGGGGCCGGAGGCCATCAGGTTCGGGTGGGTCTCAGGTGCCATGCCCCCCACTCTAGGGCGAGGATCCAGCAGCGGGAGACCATTCGCTGCGCCATCGCCCCCCGCCTGCGCCCTGCGGGTACCGGTCCACGATCCGGAAGCCTTCCACCGCTTCTGCCACAAGCACGACAATGTGCCCGGTCACCACCAGGAACGGCGGAACACATGAACCTCTTCAGGACCAAGTCCATCGAGCAGTCGCTGCGCGACACGGACGAGCCCGAGTACAAGCTCAACAAGACCCTCAGCGCCTTCGACCTGACGGTCTTCGGCGTCGGCATCATCGTCGGCGCCGGCATCTTCACCCTCACCGGCCGCGCGGCCAACCAGGTGGCGGGACCCGCCGTGGTGGTCTCCTTCATCCTGGCTGCCATCTGCTGTGGGCTGGCGGCACTGTGCTACGCCGAGTTCTCCTCCGCGGTCCCGGTCTCCGGCTCCGCCTACACCTTCAGCTATGCCTCCATGGGCGAGATCATCGCGTGGATCATCGGCTGGGACCTGATCCTGGAGCTGCTGCTGGCCGCCGCCGTCGTGGCGCAGGGCTGGAGCGCCTACGTCGGGGTCCTGCTGGGGCACATGGGAATCCAGCTGCCGGCCAATTTCAGTTACGGCGGCACCGTCGACGTGCCCGCGGTGCTGCTGGCGCTCTTCCTGGGCCTGCTGGTCAGCATGGGCATCAAGGAGTCGATGCGCGTCGAGACGATCATGGTGGGCGTCAAGATCGCCATCGTGCTGTTCGTCGTGGTGGCTGGCATCGGCTACATCAACCCCTCGAACTACACCCCCTTCGTCCCTGCCCCGGTGCCCTCGGAGGGGATCGACAGCATCTGGAAGCAGCCGCTGGTGCAGGCCGCCTTCGGACTGCAGCCCACGGCTTTCGGCCTGGGTGGCATCCTGGCCGGTGCGGCGCTGGTCTTCTTCGCCTACCTGGGCTTCGACGTGGTGGCCACCGCCGCCGAGGAGACCAAGAACCCCCAGCGTGATCTCCCGCGCGGCATCCTCGGCTCCCTGCTGATCGCCACCGTCCTCTACTGCGCGGTCAGCGTGGTGGTCACCGGAATGGTGAGCTACGACAAGCTCGAACCCTCGGCCTCACTCGCCCAGGCCTTCGCCTTCCACGGCAAGGCATGGATGTCGACGCTGATCGCGGCCGGCGCGGTGGTCGGCCTGTTCACGGTGGTGCTCACCATGATCATCGGGTGTTCCCGACTCATCTTCGCGATGTGCCGCGACAACCTGCTGCCGATGCGCCTGGCCACGGTGCACCCCAAGTACCGCACGCCCACGAAGATCACCGCCATCATCACCGCGGTGATCGCCCTGCTGGCCGGCTTCACCCCGATCGGGACGCTCGAGGAGATGGTGAACATCGGAACGCTGAGCGCCTTCATCCTGGTCTCCATCGGCATTCCGGTGATGCGTCGCACCCACCCAGACCTGGAGCGCCCCTTCAAGGTGCCCTTCTCCCCCTTCCTGCCGATCCTGTCGGCGGTGATCTGCGTCGGGCTGACCCTGAACCTGGCCGTCGAGACCTGGCTGCGCTTCGTGCTCTGGCTGCTGCTGGGCATCGCGGTCTACTTCGGCTACGGCTACCGCCATTCGCGCCTTGCCACCGGCAAGCAGCTGTCGCCCTCCATCGAGGCAGCGGTGGCCGCGGATCGTCGCCCCGAGCACGAATGATCCACCCTCCCGGCCGCTGACGGCACTGGTTTTCCTGAGAGCCCCCGATGAACACGCGTCATCGGGGGCCTTTCCATGGGCGTACCCTTTTCCAGTAATTCAATTCGAAGTTCGGAGCACCCTGCATGCCCATCCGCAATGACCTGCGCAATGTCGCAATCGTGGCCCACGTCGACCATGGCAAGACGACCCTCGTCGATGCCATGCTCTGGCAGTCGGGCGCCTTCCGGGAAGGCTCGGACGTCAACAACCGGGTCATGGACTCCATGGACCTGGAGCGCGAGAAGGGCATCACCATCCTCGCCAAGAACACCGCCGTGCAGCATCGCCTGGACGACGGCACCGACCTGCTGGTCAACATCATCGACACCCCCGGTCACGCCGATTTCGGCGGTGAGGTGGAGCGCGGCCTGGAGATGGTCGACGGCGTGATCCTGCTGGTGGACTCCTCCGAGGGCCCGCTGCCGCAGACCCGCTTCGTGCTGCGCAAGGCGCTGGCCAAGAAGCTGCCGCTGATCGTGGTCATCAACAAGGTGGACCGCTCGGATGCCCGCATCAGCGCCGTCATCGACGAGACCTACGAGCTGTTCATGGACCTGGTCGACGACGAGAATGCCGATCAGCTGGACTTCCCGGTCATCTTCGCCTCCGCCAAGGCCGGCCGCGCCTCGCTGACCCAGCCGGCGGACGGCGAGATGCCCGATTCCGAGACGCTGCAGCCGCTGTTCGAGACCATCTTCAACACCATCCCCGCCCCCACCTACACCGAGGGCGCGCCGCTGCAGGCACTGGTCACCAACCTGGACTCCTCCCCCTACCTGGGCCGCCTGGCGCTGTGCCGCATCAAGGAGGGCACCATCAAGCGTGGCCAGCAGGTGGCCTGGATCCGCCGCGACGGCAGCGTCCAGAACATCAAGCTCTCCGAGCTGCTGATGACCGACGCCCTGGAACGCAAGCCCGTCGACGAGGCCGGCCCCGGCGACATCATCGCCATCGCCGGCATTCCGGACATCACCATCGGCGAGACCATCGCGGACCCGTCCGATCCGCAGCCCCTGCCGCTGATCCACGTCGACGAGCCGAGCATCTCGATGACGCTGGGCATCAACACCTCCCCGCTGGCAGGCCAGGTGGGCAAGTTGCTCACTGCCCGCGTGGTGAAGGCGCGCCTCGACCAGGAGCTCATCGGCAATGTCTCGATCACCGTCAAGGACACCGACCGCCCCGACACCTGGGAGGTGCAGGGCCGCGGCGAGCTGCAGCTGGCCGTGCTGGTGGAGATGATGCGACGCGAGGGCTTCGAGCTGACCGTGGGCAAGCCCGAGGTGGTCACCACCATGGTCGACGGCAAGCTGCACGAGCCCTTCGAGCGCCTGACCGTCGACTGCCCCGAGGAGTTCGTCGGCTCGGTCAGCCAGATGATGGGTGTGCGCAAGGCTCGCCTGGAACAGATGGTCAACCACGGCACCGGCTGGGTGCGCCTGGAGTTCGTGCTGCCCTCCCGCGGCCTGATCGGCTTCCGCACGGAATTCCTCACCGAGACCCGCGGTACCGGCATCATGAACCACGTCTTCGAGGGGCGCTTCCCGTGGGCCGGTGAAATGCGCAACCGTCCCACCGGATCGCTGGTGGCAGACCGTCAGGGCACCGTCACCTCCTATGCCCTGTTCAACCTGCAGGAGCGCGGCACCCTGTTCGTGGCTCCCGGTGAGAAGGTCTACGAGGGCATGGTGGTGGGCGAGAACTCGCGCCCCGACGAGATGGACGTCAACCCCACCAAGGAGAAGCACCTCACCAATGTGCGTTCGGCCACCGGCGACGAGCTGGAGCGCCTCATCCCGCCGCGCCGGATGAGCCTGGAGCAGTCCCTGGAGTACTGCGCCGAGGACGAGTGCCTCGAGGTGACCCCCAAGGACGTCCGCATCCGCAAGATCTTCCTCAGCCAGAATGAGCGCGCCAAGCAGCGCAACCGCACCAAGGCGGCAAATCTGGCCGCCAAGGGCTGATCTGCTGAAGACCTGCTGAACGCTGGCCGCATCCCCCCGGGGTTGCGGCCAGCTCTTCTTTCAACAGGCAAGGAAAAACCGAGATGAACAGTTGACCCAGCACGGTGTTTCAATGCGTGAAATCTCTCACGCAAGGTTCATGCAACTCTCATGGATCCGCTGCAACCCGCAAGACCTCGGGTGCGTATTGAGGGTAGGAACTCATCTCGGAGGGCAGTAACCATGACCATCAAGTTCAGGCGCACACTCGTCGTCGCGGCGGCTGCCGCAAGTCTGGTGGCCGGCCCGTCATTCACCTCTGTGTCACAGGCGGCACCGATGCCGGCTGCCGACCAGGTGGTGGCCAAGCGCAATGACCGCAACCAGACCGTCCAGCAGATCCAAGGCCGCCTCAACGGACTCGGCTACCTCGACCGCAGCCAGATCATCGGCATCTTCGGCCCCGCCACCGAAGCCGCAGTCAAGCGCTTCCAGGCCAACAACAAACTCCCCGCCACCGGCGTGGTCAACACCACCACCCACAACCTCATCGCCACCCGCTACCGCAACCGCAAGGTGACCAAGCCCGCACCGGTGAAGAACACCGTGGTCGCCAAGCGCGGCGACCGCAACCAGACCGTCCAGCAGATCCAAGGCCGCCTCAACGGACTCGGCTACCTCGACCGCAGCCAGATCATCGGCATCTTCGGCCCCGCCACCGAAGCCGCAGTCAAGCGCTTCCAGGCCAACAACAAACTCCCCGCCACCGGCGTGGTCAACACCACCACCCACAACCTCATCGCCACCCGCTACCGCAACCGCAAGGTGACCAAGCCCGCACCGGTGAAGAACACCGTGGTCGCCAAGCGCGGCGACCGCAACCAGACCGTCCAGCAGATCCAAGGCCGCCTCAACGGACTCGGCTACCTCGACCGCAGCCAGATCATCGGCATCTTCGGCCCCGCCACCGAAGCCGCAGTCAAGCGCTTCCAGGCCAACAACAAACTCCCCGCCACCGGCGTGGTCAACACCACCACCCACAACCTCATCGTCACCCGCTACCGCAACCGCAAGACCACTCCCAAGCCGACCACCAGGCTGGACAGCCGGTGCCTGACCGGGCGTGCCGTGTGCATCGACAAGGGCGACCGCAAGATGTACTGGGTGATCAACGGCAAGATCCAGGCCCGCTATGACGTGCGCACCGGGCGTCGTGGGGCGGAGACCCGTTCCGGATCGTTCAGCGTCTACCGCAAGCACACCAATTGGTACTCGACGCTGTACCACGTGAACATGCCCTACAGCATGTTCTTCTCGGGCGGCCAGGCCATCCACTACTCCTCCGAATTCGCCCGCATCGGCTACTCGGGTGCCGGCAGCCACGGCTGCGTGAACATGCGCAGCATGTCGGATGCCAGGTGGCTGTTCAACCAGGTGCGCGTCGGTGACAAGGTGATCGTCACCGCCTGATCCGTGCGTGACGGCAAGGGCCCCGCGGGTGCGGGGCCCTTGTCATGTCTCGGGTGTGCCTGTCTGGCCTGTGGCCTGCTGGGATGTGCCCGTCCCGGAGGCGGGTGGCTCGGAGGAAGGTGGCTCAGAGCTGGTCGAACAGGCCCGGGGTGACCCGCACCTCACCCACCGGCTTGCCGTGGCCCAGCACCGGCTCGCTGGCCAGCGCGTCCAGGTCCGGCCCGCCCAGCCCCAGTCGGGTGAGCAGCGCATGGGCCACCGAGTACAGGCCTCGAGGACTCCCGTCGTCACTCTTGATGGCGATGCCGCGGCCGTCGGCCAGGCCGATGGCAAGGCAACCCTCGGCACCGGCCTTGCAGACCAGGCCCGGAACGGCACGGTGCAGGGTCAGCTCCTGACGACGCGTGCCCGAGACCCATTCGGGGTGCTGTCGGTAGGCGTCGGCCACCGTCTTGAACTCTCCCTCGTCGGCGCCGGCCAGTTGCCCGAAGGCGTGCGCCAGGCCGCGCAAGGGCATGGCGAACAGCGGTGCCCCGCACCCATCGGTGCTGACGTGCGAGGCCTCACCGGCCAGTTCCGTCACGCAGTCGGCGATGGCCTGCTGCAGTGGATGGTCGGCCGACAGATAGCCGCGGGTGGGCCAGCCAGCGCGCAGGCAGGTGCGCAGCATGGCCGCGTGCTTGCCGGAACAGTTCATCGCCACCGGCTCCTTGCCGTGGCCGGCGACGATCCACTCCGCGCGGGCCTGCTCGTCCAGCGGATGGTCGGGCGTGCAGTCGAGGTCGGCCTCGTCCAAACCCACCTCGGCGAGGATCCGACGCGCGCCGTCCAGGTGGAAGGCTTCGCCCGAGTGCGAGGAGCCGGCCAGGGCAGCGAGTTCCCCGGTCAGGTCGAGCCCGCTGCGCAGCATCCCCAGCAACTGCATGGGCTTGTTGGCAGAGCGCGGGTACAGCAGTGCGTCGGGCTCCCCCAGGGCGAACTGGACGCTGCCGTCGGGGGCGGTGAGCACCACGCGGCCACGGTGGACGCACTCCAGGAAGTTGCCGCGGATGACCTGGACCAGGACGGGAGAAGGCTGCTTGTTCACGCGGCCGATCCTAGTCAGCAGCCGCTCTGCTCAGAGCTTGGGGCGAACGTGGAGTCCCACCTCGGGATCGACCAGGGGCTCCTGAGCGGCGCTGATCTCACCAATGCGCAGGTCGGCATCGGTGGGGACATTCCGCTTGACCAGCCCCAGGGCGATGGGCCCCAGCTCGTGGTGCCGCTGGGAGCTCCCGACGAATCCCACCTCGCGTTCCCCGTGCACCAGGGCCTGGCCGGGCTCTGGCAGTGCGTCCATGGAACCGTCCAGGTGCAGCTGCACCAGGCGACGCGGCGGTCGTCCCAGTGTGTGCACCCGGGCCACGGTCTCCTGACCGCGGTAACACCCCTTGTCGAGGTGGGTTCCCAGCAGACCGAGCTCATTGGGGATGGTGCGGTGGTCGGTGTCCACCCCGATGCGGGGGACGCCGGCGGCGATGCGCAGCGCCTCATGTGCCCACACGCCCACCGGCTCGGCGTCGACGGGCAGTCCCCGAGGCGCGAAGACCTCGCGTCCATCCGCGATCTCGCTGGGCCGGCTCACGTGGGCTCCCTCGACGAGGGGCACATTGCGCCCCACCCAGACCAACTCCACGTCGAGCCGCTGAGCCAGTTCGACGCGGGTCATGAAGACCATGCGCTCCAGCCAGGCGAACAGTTCGTCGCCGCGGCCCGGTTCGGTCCAGGCCCAGAAGGTGTCGCCGTCGTCGACGCCGTGCAGTACGTGCTCCACGTGCCCGTTGGGCGAGAGCACCAGGGCCGTGGTGGCCTGTCCGGGTTCCAGCTCGCTGAGGTGTTGGCTGGTCAACGAGTGCAGCCAGCTCAACCGCTCCGGGCCGCTCACCGTGAGCACTGGGCGATTGGACAACCGCACACTGCCGCCGCCGGCCTCCATGGTGCGCTGCTCGCGCATCGGGTCACCGTGGTGCCAGACGAGTCCCTCGTCGAGCCCTGCGCTCACCAGAACCTCAGCCATCTGGCTCTCCTCCCCGCTCAGGCCACCCGCTGCATGCGTGCCCACAGGTAGGGCTGCAGCTTGTGGTTGGTGGTGGCACGGTCGAAGGTCCACAGCAGGTCTCCCTCCACCTGGCCGTAGAGGCGCGAACCACCGGTGTATTCCACCTCGGCGGATTCGGTGCGCATCACGGCGTCGGTGACCAGGTCGATCCGGGCGCCGTCGATGGTACCGGTCCACACCTCGCTCCAGCCCTCGGGCGCGGTCAGCACCACCTCGAGGTGCTTCTTGTCCTCACTGGGCCGCCAGAAGCCGGTCTCCATGCTGATGGGCTCAACCGGGGTGCCCTTGGCGTCCACCTTGTAGGTCTGGCACACGTAGTGCAGGTATGGCCCGCCATTGGTCTCGAAGTCGATCTGCACGCCGTACTCGAACTCGCCGTGGCCGGGCCAGGTGCCGTGGCCGTTCCCGCGCCAACGGCCGATCATCCAGGCCAGCGGGAACAGGGCCGGGTTGAGGTCATCGGGGATCTGGAAGGCCATCAGCTGTCTCGCTTCACTCGTCGTGGTCGCCATCCGTCGGGCAGCAGCAGGGTGGCCAGGACTGCCAGGGCCGCCACGCCGATCAGGGCGCAGGCGACCACCAGGATGATCATGTTGATGAAGGCCACCACGCGAGTGTAACCAGCGCGATGCCCCTTTTCTTCCCGGCGAGCGAGCACGCCGGTGCGCGGTGGCTGGCTATCCTCGGCCCCATGCGAGTTGTGGTGCAGCGTGCCCTGGAGGGGTCGGTCAGCGTCGACGGTGCGGTGGTGGGCAGCCTGCCCGGCCCGGGCCTGGTGCTGTTGGTGGGGATCACCCATGACGACGACGCCGAGGTGGTGCAGCGGATGGCCGAGAAGCTCTGGGGCCTGCGGATCCTCGACCAGGAGCAGTCGGCCAGCGACGTGGCGGCGCCGCTGCTGGTGGTCAGCCAGTTCACCCTCTACGCGAATGCGCGCAAGGGGCGGCGTCCGTCGTGGAGCGCGGCGGCCCCCGGGCCGGTCAGCGAACCGCTGGTGGAGCGCTTCGTCGAGGCGCTGCGGGGCCTGGGCGCACACGTGGAGACCGGCGTCTTCGGCGCAGACATGAAGGTCTCGCTGGTCAATGACGGTCCGGTGACGATCCTGCTCGACTCGGCCGAGCTGTTCGCATCACGCTCCGGAGCCTGAACTGAGCCTCGGGGCCAGGGGCTTCCCGGTGGCCGGTGGCTGCGGTCACGGCGCCTCGGGCCGGGACGGCGGCTGCCGGTTGGCCAGGAAGCGGTAGCCGACATTGCGCACCGTGCTGATGTGCCCGTCGTGTTCGGGCCCCAGCTTGGCGCGCAGCCGACGCACGTGGACGTCGACGGTGCGGGTGCCGCCGTAGTAGTCGTAACCCCACACCTCGCTGAGCAGATGGTCGCGGCTGAGCACCCGGCCCGGGTTGAGCGCAAAGTACTTGAGCAGTTCGAACTCGGTGTAGGTCAGCTCCAGGGGCTGGTCGCCCAGCGTCGCGGTGTAGGCATCCTCGTCGATGGTCACCGGGCCACAGCGCACCAGGTGGGTCTCGGGGCCCTCGCGCTGCAGCAGTCTGATCCTGGCCTCCACCTCACCCGGCAGGGCGGTGTCCACGACGAAGTCGGTGATCCCCCAGCCCTGACCGATGATGCCCAGCGCCTGGGCATCCACCAACAGCAGCACGGGCGGGTGGCAGTCATGGGCCTGCAGGTGCTGGCAGGTCTCGCGGGCGCCGGCCAGGTCTGTGCGGGCATCCACCAGCACCACGTCCGCCGTGGCGGGCACCTGCCATTGGCCTTCGGGCACCTCTGTGA
This sequence comes from Luteococcus struthionis, assembly GCF_048595755.1. Classification (GTDB taxonomy): domain Bacteria; phylum Actinomycetota; class Actinomycetes; order Propionibacteriales; family Propionibacteriaceae; genus Luteococcus. The sequence goes on along the minus strand of NZ_CP184360.1, from coordinate 1,669,228 downwards.
CGGTGTGGTCCAACAGGGTAAAGGCGGCGGGAAGCCCGTCGTGTTTCGAGGCACCGGCAACAACGATGTGGGCCATCCCCACCTCCTCTCTCGGCGGGCCCGGGGGCCCTTGGATCCTGTGGCTCAATGTTCGCACCACCGTCGTCTGCGTGTCGCATGACTAGGATGGGGCCATCATGAGCGGTGACTTCCCGGACGAATGGTTCCGGCCAACGAAGCCTGACGCGGCTGACGAGGTGAGCCCTGACCACGGATCCGACGTGGCCGAGGAGCGGTTCACCGACCAGTTCAAGCCCGGCTACCTGGCCAATCGTTCGACGAACCAGTCCCCCGCGCCAGAGCCCAGCAGCGCCCCGGACGAGTCGAGCACAAGGGCCGCCCAGGAGCCCCAGACGCCTGCCCCCGACGATTGGCAGGCTCCGGCCATCACTCCACTGCAGGCCCACGAGCCGCCCTCGCACTCGGTGGGCGTCGCCCCGAAGGGTCCAGAGCCCGAGCCCGAGCCGGAACCCCACCGCGACTACCCCGTGCTCCTGCTGGCAGGTACCGCGGTGGTGGCGCTGGCCGTCGGGTCGGTGGGTTCCCAACTGTGGGACCAGTACCGATCGCGTCCACAGCCCACCGAGCAGCCCTCCGCGAGCCCGTCCCCGACGACCCCGGCGGCCAAACCGTGGGGCGGTGCGGTCAGCGTGGTGAAGCCGCGCGGGGTCATCGCCTCGTGCACGGCACCGCCGCAGCCGGGATACGGGGGTGAGATGGTGCCCAGCGATGCCGTGCGGGTGCTCGACGGCGATCCCAGCACGGGCTGGCGCTGTGACGGTTCCGGACTGACCCACACGCTCGCCTTCACCTTTCCCAAGGGGACCAAGGTGGTGGGGGTTCGCATGACCAATGGCTACACCAAGGCGGTCAACGGCCTGGAGCTCTACCCACAGTATCGACGGGTCAGCGAGGTCAGCTGGAGCTTCCCTGCGCTCGACAATGCCTACTTCGTCCAGCAGCTGGCCGACCAGAACCCCGCCCTGCAAGAGATCCGCATTCCCGAAACGAGCGCAGACGGTGGCATGCAGCTGCAGATCACCGGCTCCACCCAGCCGGGCGAGACCCAGATCACCCGCAATGCGGTGATCATCACCGAGGTGGAATTCCTGGTCCGCAAGAGTTGAGGCCCGGCTCGACGGCCCCTGGCCCTCAGTCCTGTTGCGCCTGCCGTCGCAACACGAGGGTGTCCTCCTCGGGATCCACCTGCGCTGCCAAGGAGGCATCGCTGACCACCTGGCGGCCACGGTGCAGTTGCTGCGGCACCACCCCGGGAGGCCCGGCTGGATCAAAGCGGTGGATGCCTCCGAAGGCCGTGGCCAGGATGGTGCACATGGCTCCGGCCAGCCCCCACCAGTGCGCTGCTTCCTGGTAGGAGGTCTGCTCGATCATCTGCAGCGCGGCGAAGGGCCCCATCAGGCCACAGACGCCAGCGACCCACCGGGCCAGTGCCGACGGGGTGATGAGGTGCATCAGGGAGACGTCCTTGACCCCGGTCCACTCCAGCTGCGCCTGGCGCCAGACGTACAGCTGCCCGGCACAGACCAGCAGGACCAGCACGCTGGCCAGGTTTGCCAACGTGGGCCACAGCCGCGAGGTGTCGTCCAGTCGCAGCAGGGTGCGCGAGGCCATCATGTTGCAGACCAGTCCGACCACGGCCACTCCGCAGGCAAGACGCAACTGTGTCAGGAGTCGCGCGGTGCGTCGCGCCACGGCGGGCTGCTGGCGGATGCCGAGCTGGGCCGGGGCCACGGAAGCGTCCTGACTTGTCATGGCAGGAAGCCTAGCCTGCACACCTGACAGAAGGGCGGGCACACCGCGCCTCCGCGCCGCTGGGAAGACAGGTGGGAGACTTGCGCCCGCGGGAGGGGTAGCGTGACGGGCGTGAACACTCCCATCAAACGCACCGGTGCCCTGACCCCGGCCCAGCGGGCCTCCGTTGACCGGCTGGTGGAGCAGGTGGCCAGCCACGACGGCATCTCGCCGTTGAACGAAGTGGCCCTGTTCGCCCTCGACGGGCGTGGCCACGCCGTGCACTGGTTGGCCCACCGCGACGGCGAAGTGGTCGGTTACGCCCAGTGCGACCGGTCGGCCGGCTCGGTGCAGCTGCTGGTCAACCCCGCCCTGCGTCGGCAGGGAATCGGCACGGCGCTGGCCGAGCAGGTGCGCAGCGTCGAGCCGAATCCCACCTGGTGGGCCTTCGGCAACCTGCCCGGTGCGCGTGCACTGGCCGAGCGGCTGGGCGTCACCCTGCAGCGCGAACTGCTCATCATGGAGCGCGACCTGGCGCAGGACCCGCCCGAGGGGCGTCCGGCCCCCGAGGGAATCGTGGTGCGCCCCTTCCGCGAGAGCGATGCGCAGGCCCTGGTGGAGGTCAACGCCGAAGCCTTCGCCGACCATCCCGAGCAGGGCCAGATGAGCCTGGACGACTTCTGGATGCGGGCTGGCGAAGACTGGTTCGATCCCGAGGGGATCGTGGTGGCCATCGATGACGACAGCGGTTGCTTCCTGGGCTTCCACTGGACCAAGACCGAGCACAGTGACCCGAACAATCCCGACGAGCTGATGGGCGAGGTCTACGTGATCGGCGTCGCTCCGCACGCCGCAGGTCGGGGCATCGGGCGAGTGCTGCTGGACGCGGGCCTGGGCCACCTGTCCAACAAGGGCGTGCGCCGGGTGAGACTCTATGTGGAAGCCAGCTCCGAAAGGGTCGTGCGGATGTATGAATCCGCTAGGTTTGTCACCGTCAACCGTGACGCCAGCTATTCCTCCTGAGGAGACCACGTTGAACGCCGAGAAGGACCCCGCACCACAGGCTGCCCCGAGCGCCGACGAACTGCCTGAGGATCGCTACGCCGATCGTGAGATGAGCTGGCTCGCCTTCAACAACCGGGTGCTCGACCTTGCCAAGGATTCCCAGCGCATCCCGCTGCTGGAACGGGCCAAGTTCCTGGCCATCTTCTCGTCGAACCTGGACGAGTTCTTCATGGTGCGGGTCGCCGGCCTCAAGCGACGCATCGATGCCGGGGTGGCGGTGCGCAGTGTGACCGGCCAGATGCCCCGAGACCTGCACGACTCGATCCTGGCCCGGGCACAGGAACTGGTGGCCGAGCAGGCCCGGGTCTTCGCCGAGGACGTGCGCCCGGCGCTGGCCGAGGAAGGCATCGTCATCCTGCGCTGGGACGAGCTCACCGCCGCGGAGAAGGACCAGATGCGCACGCTGTTCAGCGAACGCATCTTCCCGGTGCTCACTCCCCTGGCCGTCGACCCCAGCCACCCCTTCCCCTACATCAGTGGCCTGTCCATCAACCTGGCGGTGCTGCTGCGCAACCCGATGAACGGGACCAAGCAGTTTGCCCGGGTGAAGGTGCCCACCATCCTCAGCCGCTTCATCGAGCTGGGCGACGGGCGCTTCCTGCCGTTGGAGGAGATCATCCGTCGGCACCTGGACCAGCTGTTCAGCGGCATGGAGGTGCTCGAGCACACCACCTTCCGCGTCACCCGCAACGAAGACCTCGAGGTGGAGGAGGACGACGCGGAGAACCTGCTCTTCGCCCTCGAGAAGGAACTGCTGCGGCGCAAGGTGGGGCGTCCTCCGGTGCGGCTGGAGGTGCAGGACGACATCGACGACACGATGCTCGAGCTGCTGACCGGCGAACTCGACGTGCGCGAGAAGGAGGTCTTCAAGCTTCCGGCCCCGCTGGACCTGACTGGGCTGTTCAGCCTGACCAGCGTCGATCGTGACGACCTGAAGTACCAGAACTTCCTGCCGATCACCCACCCCGACCTGGCCGAGGTGGAGACCGCCAAGCCGGCCGACATGTTCGCCGCCCTGAAGAAGCGCGAGGTGCTGCTGCACCACCCCTATGACTCCTTCGCCACCAGCGTGCAGCGTTTCATCGAGCAGGCCGCCGCCGACCCCAAGGTCCTGGCGATCAAGCAGACCCTGTACCGCACCAGTGGCGACTCCCCCATCGTCGACGCGCTGATCGAGGCTGCCCTGGCCGGCAAGCAGGTGCTGGCCGTGGTGGAGATCAAGGCACGGTTCGACGAGCAGAACAACATCGCCTGGGCGCGCAAGCTGGAGAAGTACGGCGTCCACGTGGTCTACGGCATGGTGGGCCTCAAGACCCACTGCAAGCTGTGCCTGGTGGTGCGCGACGACGGTGACGGGTTGCGCCGCTACGCCCACATCGGCACCGGCAACTACAACCCCAAGACCGCGCGGATGTACGAGGACATGGGTCTGCTGACGGCCAACCCGATCATCACCGACGACGTGGCCCGCATGTTCAACCACCTCTCGGGCATGACCCACGAGACGAACTACCGTCGCCTGCTGGTGGCGCCCCACAGCATCCGCAAGGGCCTGTTGGAGCGCATCGAGAACGAGATCAGCAACAAGCAGCAGGGCCTGCCCGCCGCCATCAAGATCAAGGTCAACTCGTTGGTGGACGAGAAGGTCACCGATGCCCTCTACCGAGCCAGCCAGGCCGGGGTACCGGTGGACCTGTGGGTACGCGGCATCTGCACCATCAAGCCCGGCGTCGAGGGCCTGAGCGAGAACATCCGGGTGCGTTCGGTCCTGGGGCGCTTCCTGGAACACTCCCGCATCTTCTGGTTCGCCAACAATGGCAAGCCGTCGGTGGGGATCGGCTCGGCAGACCTGATGCACCGCAACCTCGACCGACGCGTCGAGGTGGTGGTCAGCATCACCAACCAGCGGCACATCCGCGAGATCGAGCGAATGTTCGAGATTGCCTTCGATCCCGGCACCGTCAGTTGGCACCTGGTGGACGAGCAGTGGACGCCTCGCACCACCGGGGAGGACGGGGAGCCGCTGGTGGACCTGCAGGAGCTGGCGGTCCAGGAGACCAGCAAGCGGCGTCGCTGACTCCTCCCTGTCCGAGCCGTCCCTGGTCGTCGTCACGGTATTCACGAGGTGGGCAATGGGTAGCAAGGGCCGCATCACCGCCGCCGGCGCGGTGGTCCTGCGGGGCACCGATGAAGCACGCGAAGTGTTGGTGGTGCGCAGATCGAAGTACAAGGACTGGTCGCTGCCCAAGGGCAAGCCCGAGACCGACGAGGACCTGCCCGCGACCGCCGTGCGGGAGGTCCACGAGGAGACCGGCGTGCGGATCCGGCTGGGCATGCCCCTGGGCAAGACCCGCTACACCGTCGGCAAGCAGCGCAAGCAGGTCAGCTGGTGGCTGGGCATCGTCGAGCACGAACGGCGCCGACGTCCGGACAAGGAGGTCGAGAAGGCCGTCTGGATGCCGGTCGACAAGGCCCTGAAGAAGTTGAGCTATGCCGACGAGGCCGAGATCCTGAAGACTGCCTTGGACATCTCCTCGGCTGGCACCCTGCTGATCGTGCGCCACGGCAAGGCCATGTTGCGCAAGCACTGGACCGGCTCGGATGCACGCCGCCCGCTCTCCGGCCGAGGGCGCCGCCAGGCCCTGCGCATCCGTGCCCTGCTCGCCGCCTTCGGCACACGAGAGGTGGTCTCCTCCACATCCACCCGGTGCATGCAGACGCTGATCCCCTTCGCCCGGGAGAATGACCTTCCGGTGGTGGGAATCGCCTTGCTCAGCGAGGAAGAGGCCGAGGGCAACGGACCCCAGGTGCAGCAGTTGATGACGGCGATGCGCCGCCGCACGGCCGCCGAAGGCAATGTCGTCGCGGTCTGCGGACACCGTCCGGTGCTGCCCGACATGCGGGAGGGTGCGGGTGTGGTGGACAAGCCGATGCTGGTGGCCGAGGTGCTGGTGATCCACCTGGACGACGAGGGCGAACCGGTCGCCATCGAAACCCACAAGTGTTCCGCCTGAGGGAACCAGCTGAGAGACCGCCGTCAACAACTCACAGCCGTTCACCTTGAGTTCACCTTCGTTGGCCTTCTCGTACACGTACCGGGTCTAGCGTCACAAACGCGTGCCCAGCAGGGCACCAACGGGACACCCGCCGTGGGGCCCGTAGTCACACGCTTTATCCCCGAAGGGACCAACCCGTGAACATGATGCGTCCGCTTGCAGCGATTGGTGTCAGCCTCGCGCTGGCCTTCACCGGCTGCGCAGCCAACGAGGGCAACAACTCGGGCTCCGGCGACTCGAGCTCCTCGCTCGAAGGCACCCTCCAGGGCACCGGCGCCTCCTCGATGAAGGTCGCGCAGGAGAACTGGGTCTCTGCCTTCCAGCAGAAGAACACCGGCGTCACCATCAACTACTCCCCCGAGGGTTCCGGCGCTGGCCGCGAGGCCTTCATGGGCGGCGGCGCCGACTTCGCCGGCTCCGACCGTGCCTTCAAGGACGAGGAGAACAAGGCCGGCAAGTTCGGCAAGTGCACCCCCGAGTCGATCGCCTACGACCTGCCGCTGTACATCTCGCCCATCGCCGTGGTGTTCAACGTCAAGGGTGTCGACAAGCTGCAGCTGGATGCCGCCACCACCGCTGGCATCTTCAAGGGCGAGATCAAGAAGTGGAACGATCCCAAGATCGCCAAGCTGAATCCCGACGCCAAGCTGCCGAACGCGAACATCACCGCCGTGCACCGCTCGGATGACTCGGGCACCACCGAGAACTTCACCGACTACATGAACAAGGTTGCCCCCAAGGTCTGGGACAAGGAGGCCGACGGTGAGTGGCCCTACTCCGGTGGCGAGGCCGCCAAGGGCACCTCGGGTGTCGTGGCTGCCGTCCAGAACGGCGTCAACACCATCGGCTACGCCGATGCCTCGCAGGTGGGCGAGCTGAAGGTGGCCGAGATCGGCGAGGGCGGCAAGTACTCCGGCCCCACCGCCGATGCTGCTGCCAAGGTCGTCGAGAACTCGCCGCAGGTCGAGGGCCGTCACGAGCACGACCTGGCCCTGAAGCTGGACCGCAAGGCCGAGGGCTACCCGATCGTGCTGGTCGCCTACGTCATGGTCTGCCAGGACTACAAGGACGACAAGACCGCTGAGCTGGTCAAGAGCTACGCCACCTACATGGCGTCGGACGAGGGCCAGAAGAAGGCCCAGGAGACCGCTGGTTCCGCCCCGCTGTCGGCCGCCCTGTCGGACAAGGTGAAGGCGTCCATCGAGTCCGTCAAGTAAGTCCCACGGCTGGTTGGCACGCACCCCCGAGATGCTCTCGGGGGTGCGTGCTGCCCCGGGCTTTGAACCCACCCAGGTAGGTCAGGAGCAAGCATGTCCCACTCTTCAGAGGTGCCGGTGACGGAGGAATCCCAGCCCAAGCGCCCCACGTCCCAACTCGTTGCATCGCGCAAGCGCGTCGGAGAGGCCGTCTTCAAGGGCCTGTCCACGGGCTCCGGTGTCTTCATCCTCGTGATCCTCGCCGCCGTGGCGACCTTCCTGGTGGTCCAGTCGATCCCAGCACTGACCGCGAAGGTCGAGGACCTTCCCTACGGCCAGTTCTGGAAGTACGTCGCCCCCTTCGCCTTCGGTACCGTCTGGTCGGCCTTCCTGGCCATGCTGATGGCCGTCCCGGTCGCGATCGGCATCGCCCTGTTCATCTCGCACTACGCGCCCCGACGCCTGGCCACCAGCCTGGGTTACATCATCGACCTGCTGGCCGCCGTGCCCTCGGTGGTCTACGGCCTGTGGGGTATCAACGTGCTTGCCCCCAAGGTGCGCGACCCGCTCTACCTGTGGCTGAACGAGAACCTCGGCTTCATCCCGCTGTTCTCCAGCCCGGTCTCCGGCACCGGCCGTACCATCCTGACCGCTTCGATCGTGCTGGCCGTGATGATCCTGCCCATCATCACCGCCCTCACCCGTGAGGTCTTCCTGCAGACGCCACGCCTGCACGAGGAGGCCTCGCTGGCCCTGGGTGCCACCAAGTGGGAGATGATCCGTCAGGCCGTGCTTCCCTTCGGCATGCCCGGCATCATCTCGGCCAGCATGCTCGGCCTGGGCCGTGCGCTGGGTGAGACCATGGCCGTCGCCATGGTGCTGTCGCCCGCTGCGGTGATCTCCTTTGCGCTGCTCACGCCGCAGAACCCCAACACCATCGCATCCAACATCGCCCTGGCCTTTCCGGAGGCCTATGGGCTGGGCACCAACCAGCTGGTGGCCACCGGTCTGGTCCTGTTCATCATCACCCTGATCGTGAACATGATCGCCCGCTGGATCATTGCCCGCCGCGCCGAGTTCTCGGGAGCCAACTGATGTCCACCGCAACCGTCACGCCTGAAGAGGCCACAGCCCAGACCATGACCGCAGGACAGCTGCCCCGGTTCACCACCTGGGGCGTCCTGCTGGTCTCGCTGGCCGTCGCCGGCGGCATCCTGGCCGCCCTGGGCAGCCTGGGGCCGGCCGGCACCATCATCCTGGGTGGTCTGATCTTCCTGATCGCCATGCACGTGGTGTCCCTGGTCGTCGAGGGCAATCGTCGTGCCACCGACCGCACGGCCTTCCACCTGGTCACCGGAGCCTTCCTGTTGGCCCTGGCGCCGCTGGTCAGCCTGATCATCTCCACCATCGGCAAGGGCCTGTCCCGACTGGACGCCCAGTTCTTCACCTACTCCATGCGCAATGTGGTGGGTGAGGGCGGCGGCGCCGTGCACGCCATCTACGGCACCCTGATCGTGACCGGGCTGGCCACGCTGATCTCGCTTCCCATCGGCATGTTCACCGCCATCTTCCTGGTGGAGTACGGCAACCGCGGCCGACTGGCCCGCTCCATCACCTTCTTCGTCGACGTGATGACCGGCATCCCCTCGATCGTCGCCGGCCTGTTCGCCTACGCCCTGGTCGCGCTGATCGTCGGCCCGGGCACCAAGATGGGTCTGGCCGGTGCCATCGCGCTGTCGGTGCTGATGATCCCCACCGTGGTGCGCTCCACCGAGGAAATGCTTCGCCTGGTGCCCAATGACCTTCGTGAGTCCTCCTACGCCCTGGGCGTGCCCAAGTGGAAGACCATCACCAAGATCGTGCTGCCCACCTCGATCGCCGGCATCATCACCGGCGCCATCCTGGCCGTGGCCCGCGTCATTGGTGAGACCGCTCCGCTGCTGGTGACCGCCGGCCTCACCGCCAGCCTCAACACCAACCCGGTGGAAGGCCCCATGACCACCCTGCCCGTCTACGTGTACTACCAGTACATGACCCCGGGCATCCCGCAGGATCCCTTCTACGCCCGCGCCTGGACCGGCGCCCTCACCCTGGTGGCGATCGTCATGGTGCTGAACCTCATTGGCCGCCTGCTCGCCTGGAAGTTCGCCCCCAAGGGCAATCGCTGACCCGTCGCAACAAGAAAGCCACTTCATGTCCAAGCGCATTGAAACCAAGGATCTCAACATCTACTACGGCAAGTTCCATGCCGTGCAGAACGTCAACATGACCATCGAGCCCCGCTCGGTCACCGCCTTCATCGGCTCCTCGGGTTGCGGCAAGTCCACCGTGCTGCGCTGCCTCAACCGCATGCACGAGGTCATCCCCGGCGCCCACGTCGAGGGTGAGGTGCTGCTGGACGGCACCAACCTCTACGACAAGCGCATCGACCCGGTGCGGGTGCGCCGTCAGGTGGGCATGGTCTTCCAGAAGCCCAACCCCTTCCCCACCATGTCGATCCGCGAGAACGTGCTGGCCGGCATCCGCCTCAACAACGCCCGCATCTCCAAGTCGGAGGCCGACGAGACGGTGGAGCGCGCCCTGCGCGGCGCCAACCTGTGGAATGAGGTCAAGGACCGTCTGGACCGTCCCGGCTCGGGCCTGTCCGGTGGCCAGCAGCAGCGCCTGTGCATCGCCCGCGCCACCGCCGTGCGTCCCGACGTGCTGCTGATGGACGAGCCCTGCTCGGCCCTGGACCCGATCTCCACCCTGGCGATCGAGGACTTGATCAAGGAGCTGCGGGACGAGTACACGATCGTGATCGTGACCCACAACATGCAGCAGGCCGCCCGTGTCTCCGACGTGACCGCCTTCTTCAACCTGGAGGCACAGGGCAAGCCCGGCCGCCTGGTGGAGATGGGCCCCACCGACAAGATCTTCTCCAACCCCGACGAGAAGGCCACCGAGGACTACATCACCGGTCGCTTCGGCTGATCCGGACACCCGCGCCAACGCCTCGTCGCCCCACAGGGCGGCGGGGCGTTGCGCTTTGCCTGAACCGATTCCTGCCTGCGCCTAGGGTGGAGGCATGATCACCTGCTCCAACGGATGGGACCAGGCCGACATCCCTGCGCTGGGGACCGCTCCGGACGCCACCTTCTGGGTGGCACTGGAACAGCCGGGCCCCTGGGGTGCCAAGGCCTTCACGCAGTCACGCCTCAGCCCAGAGCTGGGAGCGCAGCTGGAAACCACCATTGCCGAGGCCGGTGGTCGCCTGCTGCTGATCCGCGATCCCCTCTCGCACCCTGACCTGCCCGGGCAACGCCGCATCCTCGTGGGCGGCGGACCAGTCTCGTCACCGTGGCTGGGTACCACCCTGCTGGACGACCCCCAGGCGCTTCCCGGGTTGCTGGCGTCCTGGGGCGACCTGCACGAGCACACCACTCCCCCGGCACCACTGGAGGCGTGTGAACCGGCTCTGTTGGTGTGCACCAATGGCCGTCGCGACCGCTGCTGCGCCGTCAAGGGTGCGCCCCTGGCCCATGCCCTGGCCGAACGCTTCCAGGGCAGGGTCTGGGAGGCCACCCATCTGGGCGGCCATCGCTTCGCCACCACGACGCTGTCGCTGCCGGCGCGCCAGATGCTCGCCTTCGTCGACGAGGAGCTGGCGGTGCGAGCTCTGGACGGGAAGCTGCTCCCACTGCCGCCGAAGCACGACCGGGGACGGACCGACCTGCCGCAGCCGATCCGCAGCGTCGACGCGTGGCTGCGTGACCGGATCGCAGAGACCGACCCGGCCGCACTGACCTATCGCGCCGACGACGCCGTGGTCCATGCCCGGCACCGGGACGGCCGCAGCTGGGCCCTGTCGGCGTCCAAGCAGACCTCACCCCAGGTGCAGCTCCCGGAAAGCTGCGGCAAGGCCGCGGTGCCCGCCAGCTGGTGGCAGGTCAGCGAAGCCTGAACAATTCGGGAACGGGCCGGGCGCGGCTCAGAGCTTGCCGACCAGGCGCCACACGGCCGCGGCCGAGCGGGCAGCCACGTCATCGATGTTGCCCTTGAAATCGCTGCCTGCCTGCGGGGTACACAGGTCGCTGATGGAACGCACGCAGACGAAGGGCACCTTGGCGGCCCAGGCCACCTGGGCGATTGCCGTCGACTCCATGTCCGCCGCCAGCGCCTCGGGGTAACGCTCCCGCAACTGCAGCGCCAGTTCACCGGCCACGAAGGAATTGCCGCTGACGATGTCACCGATGTGCACCGCCCCGTCGACGTGGTCCTCTTCGACGAGGGAGAGCAGCCGTTCGTCGCCGGGGTAGCTCGCCGGCATCGACGGGATCTGCCCGTACTCGTAGCCGAAGGCCGTCGCATCGGCGTCGGCATAGCGGTAGCTGCGCCCCACGATGATGTCGCCCACGCGAACGTCCTTGCCGAGGCCACCGGCGGATCCGAGCGAGATGATCACGTCGGGGCGGTAGCGCTCGATCGCCACGGCGGTGGCGGCGGCGGAGTTGACCAGGCCAATGCCGCAGGTCACCAGCGTGACGGTGGTGCCGTCCTGTTCGGCAGTCCAGACCCGGCCGGGCTCCAGCTCGTCGGCCACGCGGCCCGCCAGCACCGGGGCGGTCTCCTCGGCCATCGCGGCCAGCAGCAGAACCTGGGTCATGCCATCACCTGGTGCCACTCATCACGCTTGGCGAGCATCTCGCGGGCGGCCTGCTGGGCCCCCTCCAGCGTGTGGCTGGCACCCCACCCGCACTGCACCTCGTTGGCGGCCGGCACCTCGGTGGCCTCCAGCACGTCGGCGAGTGTGGCCGCGACCAGTTCCTCGATCTCGGCGATCTCGTGGTCTCCCGAGGTGATCAGGTAGAAGCCGGTCTGGCAACCCATCGGGGAGAAGTCGACGATGAAATCGGCATGGTTGCGGAAGTTCTCGGCCATGGTGTGCTCCAGCGAATGGATCACCGGCATCTCCAGGTGCTCCTGGTTCGGCTGGCAAAAACGCACATCGAACTTGGTCAACACGTCGCCCTTGGGCAGCTCCTTGCGGTCGGCCAGGCGGATGTAGGGCGCGGCCACCAGCGTGTGGTCCAGGTTGAAGCTCTCGACATTCATCTTCGGCATGCCCCCAAGGCTACCCCGGGTGAGTATGGCTCGGCCGACGCCCTTTCCGCTCGGGTTCCTGCGCGTCGCTCGGGTTCCTGCACGTCGCTCGGGTTCCTGCGCGTCGCTCGGGTTCGTGCACGTCGCTCGGGTTGCAACCCACGCGGCGCGCACGAACCCACGCGAACTCATCGCGAGCGCCCCGACCCCAGCGCCTCGACGAGTTCTTGGTGCCAGCGCGTCGGCACCCTCAGATCCTGATCGGTCCATCGATGCACCCACCAACCCAGGTTGCGCATTCCCTGCTCCCGGCGCCTCTCGTCGCGGAGCACTTCGGAGAGGTCCTGCCCCGGCTTGAGCAGGCGGCCATACTTCACCCACCCGTCGAACTCTCCGAGGACGCCGAGCTCCGGCCATGCGAAGTCAGCCCGTCCGAGCCGCTGCCCGCTCCCGTCGACGACCCAGAACTGCAGCACCGGTGCCGGGGCGTCGAACTCGTGCATGAACCACCGGCTGCGGGACTCTCCCGGGCTCTCGGCCAGCGGATCCCCCAGCGCGACGACGGCCCGAGCTCTGGGCGCACCCCGCATTCGCCCCTGGCTCTCGACGATCTGGGCCATCAGCCCTGGATCGGCACCTTGGCGCAGCGCCGCGTCGACGACGGCAAGTCCGCGATCCGGGCTCAGCACCCTGGCCAGATCGGCCGCGGTCCGCTCCAGCGTCGTGACGGGCAGTCCTTCCACCCGGGTGACCTCCACGTCGTCGAGCCGCGCCCGGTGAACCTGCACCGTGTCACGCCGTACCCAACCGGAATTGCCAACTCGTGTGACGTGAACCCGGCCCAGCTCGTGCCCGGGCAGCGGCAGACCATGCAAGGCGGCCGCCGAATGGTGGCTCAGCACTCCCGAGTGCAGTCTGGGCCAGGTGGCCCGGACCAGCAGCCGGTGCCGGGGCTCGAACTGGGGCACGAGCCCCGATGAGGTGTCGAGGTAGTCCCCTCGTCGCACCCTGATGTAGCGCCCTTCGCGGACCAGTCGTCGGATGTCGGTGTCGGAGAGCCCGCGGCTGGCGAGCTCGGCTCTGGTGAAAGTTCCCATACCTATGTGATGAGCATCCGACGCCGAAAAACGTCACTGTCCACAGTGGGCTGGCCCTGTGGGGTTGTCCACAGGCTCCCGTGTGAAGGCTGCGGCGCAGACGCGTGGGTTCCCGCGAGGCGCGTGGGTTCCCGCGAGGCGCGTGGGTTGCACCCCACGCGGGAACCCCAAACCCGAGCGGAAGCCAGGAACCCGAGCGGAAGCCAGGAACCCGAGCGGGAGCCAGGAACCCGAGCGGGGAGGCCCAGACTCAGGCGGGGACGACGTTGACCAGCTTCGGGGCACGGACGATCACGGTGCGCACCCCGTTCTCGGTGGCGGCCACCGCCTTCGGGTGGGCCAGGGCCAGTGCCTTCAGCTCCTCCTCGGTGATCCCTGCCGAGACCTGCAGGGTCGCGCGCACCTTGCCCTTGATCTGCAGCACACAGGTCACCTCGTCGTCGGCCGCCTTGGCCGGATCGGCCACCGGGAAGTCGGCGAAGGCCAGCGAACCGTCGTGGCCCAGCCGCTGCCACAGCTCCTCGGCGATGTGGGGCGCCACGGGGGCGACCATCAGCACCAGCGCCTCGGCAGCCTCACGCGGCACCGAGTCCAGCTTGGTGAGCGCATTGTTGAACTCGATCAGCCGGGCGATGGCGGTGTTGAAGCCCAGGGTGGCGTAGTCCTTGCGAACCGCGTCGATGGTCTTGTGCATGACCTTCTCGGTCTCGGCATCGGGCGCGCCGTCCACCACGACCACCTCGCCGGTTGTCTCGTCGACGATGTTGCGCCACAGTCGCTGCAGGAAGCGCTGCGACCCGACCACCGCGCGGGTGTCCCACGGGCGTCCCAGCTCCAGCGGGCCCATGCTCATCTCGTAGACGCGGAAGGTGTCTGCGCCATAGGCGGCATACATCTCATCTGGGCTGACGGTGTTCTTCAGGCTCTTGCCGATCTTGCCGTACTCACGGTTGACCTGCTTGCCCTGGTACCAGTAGGTCGCCTGCTTGCCCTCGCCGCGTTCCTCGATATCCGCTGCGGGGACGTACTGGCCGCGCTCGTCAGTGTAGGCGTAGCCCTGGATCATGCCTTGCGCGAAGTACTTGCGGAAGGGTTCCTCGGAACTCACGTGCCCCAGGTCGAAGAGCACCTTGTGCCAGAACCGGGCATACAGCAGGTGCAGCACGGCGTGCTCGGCGCCACCGACATAGAGGTCGACACCACCCGGATCCTGGGTGCCCTCGGGGGCACCGGCGACGGGCGAGGCCTGCTTGCCCATCCAGTACTGCTCCACCTCGGGATCCACCAGGGCCTGGTCATTGGCCGGGTCCAGGTAGCGCAGGTAGTACCAGCACGAACCGGCCCAGTTGGGCATGGTGTTGGTCTCACGTCGGTACTGCTTCGGGCCGTCGCCCAGATCGAGGGTGACGTTGACCCACTCGGTGGCGCGGGCCAGCGGCGCCTCGGGACGCGAGTCACGGTCGTCGGGGTCGAAGGTGCGCGGCGAGTAGTCGTCCACCTCCGGCAGCTCCAGCGGAAGCATGCTCTCGGGCAGGCTGTGGGCCACGCCCTGCTCGTCGTAGACGATCGGGAAGGGCTCGCCCCAGTAGCGCTGGCGGCTGAACAGCCAGTCACGCATGCGGTAGTTGACCGTCCCGGTGCCCGCCCCCTGCTGCTCCAGCCAGGCGATCATCGCCTGCTTGCTCTCGGTGACGGTCATGCCATTCAGGTCCAGACCCTCCCGAGCGGAGTTGACCATGACACCTTCACCGGTGAAGGCCTCGCCGGCGGCGACGGTCCCCTCCCAACCGGCCTGTGCCTTGCCGTCACCATCGACCGGGCTGATCACGTCGACGATGTCGATGTCGAAGGCCTGCGCGAACTCGAAGTCGCGCTGGTCACCGCTCGGCACGGCCATGATCGCACCGGTGCCGTAGCCCATCAGCACGTAGTCGGCGATGAAGATGGGCACCTGCGTCCCGTTGACCGGGTTGGTGGCCCAGGCGCCGGTGAAGACGCCCGTCTTGGTCTTGTCGTCCATCTGGCGTTCGACGTCGGACTTGCGCCCGGCCTCCCGCTGGTAGTCCTCGACCGCCTGCCTCGGGCTGGCGGCGCCGCCGGTCCAGGCCTCGCGGGTGCCCTCGGGCCAGCTGGCTCCTTCGCCCACCAGGGAGGAGACCAGGGGATGCTCCGGGGCCAGCACCATGAAGGTGGCGCCGAAGAGCGTGTCGGGACGGGTGGTGAAGACCTCCAGGTCTTCACCGTGGGGCCCGGCAAAGTGCACCCGGGCGCCGTGGCTCTTGCCGATCCAGTTGCGCTGCAGGGCCTTGATGTTCTCCGGCCACTCGACGCGGTCCAGGTCGCTGGCCAGCCGATCCGCGTAGGCGGTGATCCGCATCTTCCACTGGCGCAGGTTCGCCTTGAAGACGGGGAAGTTGCCGCGCTCGGAGCGTCCCTCGTTGGTGACCTCCTCATTGGCCAGCACGGTTCCCAGGCCGGGGGCCCAGTTCACCGGCGCCTCGTCGGCGTAGGCCAGCCGGAAACCGTCCAGGTAGTCGGCCTGCTGCTTGGCGTCCAGCTCCGACCACTGCTTGCCGGCGAAGTCACCCTCCAGCGCACGCTGTCCGCTGGCCAGCTCGTCGACCAGCTCGCTGATCGGGCGCGCCTTGCCCAGCCCGCCATCGGCACGCACCGCCTCGGTGTCGTACCAGGCGTTGAAGATCTGCGAAAAGATCCACTGCGTCCACTTGTAGTAGCCGGGATCGATCGTCTTGATGGTGCGACGGTCGTCGTGGGCCAGGCCCAGACGACGCAGCTGGCGCTTGTAGGTGACGATGTTCGCCTCGGTGGTGGTGCGCGGGTGCGTGCCCGTCTGCACGGCGTACTGCTCGGCGGGCAGGCCGAAGGCGTCATAGCCCATGGCGTGCAGCACGTTCTTGCCGAGCATCCGATTGAAGCGACTGAACACGTCGGTGGCGATGTAGCCCAGCGGGTGACCGACGTGCAGGCCCGAGCCCGACGGGTAGGGGAACATGTCGAGCACCAGCAGCTTCTCGCGGCCACCCACCTTGTCGGGCTCACCCCAGGGTCCAGCGGGGTTGGGGGCGTGGAAGGTGCCTTCGGCCTCCCAGCGATCCTGCCAGGCCAACTCAATCTGGTCGGCCAGTTCGGCGGTGTAGCGATGCAGCGGCTCGTTCATCATGTCCTCAAGCTCGTCGGAAGTCGTCTCGCGACGTACCCATCGAGGTTATCCCAGGACGGGTGGTGGGCCAGCATGCCGTCCGCACGGCAGCCCGGCTCCGTCAGCCCTCCGCTGCGAGCTGGGCGAGCAGTCGGCGTAGCTGGCGTGGGTGCGTCAGCCGGATCACGGCGGGGCCGTCACCGGCCACCTCGTAGGCGCGCATCCGACGACGCTTGTTGGCAAAACTCCTGAAGTGCCACACGATGATCGAGTCCTTGGACAGTGTCTGGCGCAAGGTCTCCACGTTGCCATTGCACTGCGGCTCCCGGCTCACCACCCGCCAGACGGTGCGACGCAGCAGTCGCGCCAGGGTCAACCAGCGGGGATAGTCCAGGGCGACGATCACCTGGGTGCGCGGCAACACCAGGTCACGCCAGTGCCCGTAGGCGGAATCAAGCAGCCACCGTTCCTGCGCCACGACCGTGGCCGCCAGCTCCCGCTGCTCGGGCACCGGACGTTGTTGCCAGTGCGGCAGCCAGCCGATCTCGTCGTCCACCAGGTGCACCGGCAAGCCCAACAGCGCTCCGAGCCGATGGGCAGCGGTGGACTTGCCACTGCCGGTGACCCCGTAACAGAGCACCCGCTGGGCGCGACGGAGGTCATCGACGGTGGCGACAGGCACGTCGGGAGCCTACTCTCCCGGCCGGGGCGGGGCCGCCCAGTTCTTGCTCATGCACCAGTTCTCGATCCTGCATCAGTTCTCGAGCATGCAGTCGAACTCGCCCAGCTCCGACTTCATCTGCAGCACCCGGGTCACGTGGTTGTCCAGCTGGGCGGCAAAGGCCGGGTCCTGTTCGGCGCGCTCGAGGACCCCGCCGACCATGTCGTCCAGGCTGGCCGGGTCGGCGTCGATGACGATGTCACCGCCGGCCTCGATGAAACGCACGCCACGCTCACTGGCGGGAACGTCCTTCACCGCCGCCGCGGCACCCAGGTCATCACTGATGACCACCTTGGCCCACCCGTGTTTCTCGCGCAGCCCTTCGGTGATCACCTTGCTGCTGAAGACGGCGTGGTTCTTCGGGTCGATCTTCTCGTAGATCGTCGAACTGATCATGACCGACGTGGCGCCGGCCTCCATCGGTTCCAGGAAGGAGTCGGCGTCGTCCAGGGTGGTGGTGGGGTCCTTCGCGACGCCGAAGTCGGTGTTCACCGTGGCGGTCCCCAGGCCCGGGTAGTGCTTCAGGCTGGAGCCCACCTTGGCCTGTGAGAGGCCCTTCACGACGGCGGTGGCATTGATGGCCACGGTCTTGCTGTCATTGCCCAGATTGCGCTCCAGCTGCCCGATGGCAGCATTCCTGCTCTCCATCTGCGGCGTGACGACGTCGGCCACCGGAGCCAGGTTGTAGGCCACACCGGCCGACTTCATCTGCTTGCCCCATCCGGCCCAGGCCTTGGTGAGCTCGGCCGGCCCCATCTGCGACTGCTTCTTGGCACTGGGGATGGTGTCGAAGCCGCTGCCGAACAACCGCTGCACCTGGCCACCCTCCTGGTCGGAGGCCACCAGGACGGGCACCTGGCTCGGGCTCGACTCCTGGATCTGCTGGGTCAGGCGACGCGTCTGGTCGTGTGGTCGTGCGGTGTTGCCCAGCAGGATCACCGATCCCACCTGGTGCTTCAGCAGTGAAGGCTCCAGGTCGTCGATGTTGGCAGAGGTGGTGCCCACCATGAACAACTGCCCCACCTTGGCGGACACGTCCATGCCCTCGGCAACCGAGCGACAGCTGGTGCCCGGGCTGGGGGTTGCCGCAGGGGTGGCGCTGGTGGCCGCTCCGCTGGCTTGTCCACTGGCTTGGGTGGAGGGTTGCTGGGAGCCCGCAGCACCCTCCGAGGCGGAGGGTTGGGCCGTCGGCCCCTGCCCCGCGCAGGCAGACAACGCTCCGAGCCCCGCGACGGCGGTCACTGCCAATTTGCGTGCGTCCATCGTCAGGCTCCCTCTTCTTGGCTTTCGTGCTGCGTGGCCTCGTCCCGCTGCTCGACGAGCCCGAGCAGGGCGTTCTCGATGACCTCGGTCAGGGCGGGGTGGATCCAGTACTGGCCGCGGGCCATCTCCTCGATGCCCAGGCCGAAGCTCATCGCCTGCACCAGCGGTTGCAGCAGGGTGGAGGCCTGCGGGCCGATGATGTGGGCGCCCAACAGCTTCTCGGCCTGCGGATCGCTGAGCAGCTTCACGAAGTGCTGCTGGTCTTCCATGGCCCAGCCGTAGGCCACGTCCCCGTACTGCTGCACCTTGGCCAGGTATTCCACGCCCTGTTCACGCAGCTCCTGCTCGGTGGCCCCCACGGCCGCGATCTGCGGATCGGTGAAGATGGCGTGCGGCACGTAGCGGTGGTCGGAGCGCGTCGGCTCCCCCTCGCCGGTGATCTCGTGCAGCAGGTTGGCCTGCACCACCCGTGCCTCGTGATTGGCCACGTGCTTGAGCTGCAGGGGGGAGCTGACATCGCCCAGCGCCCAGATGTGGGGCTGGCTGGTGCGCTGCTGGTCATCGACGACGACATAGCCGTGGTCGTCGGTCTCGACTCCCGCTTGGTCAAGATCCAGCCCGTCGCCATTGGGCACGCGCCCCAGCGCCACCAGCACCACCGGCGCCGCGTAGTTGTACTCGATGCCATTGGGATCCTCGGTGACCACCACCACCTGGCCGTCCTCGTGGTCCAGGCGGGTGACCTGCTGGTTCAGCTTCAGGTTGACGCGGCTGGCGATGACCTCGGTGAAGCGCTCACTGACCTGCTCGTCCTCGCGGCGCAGCAGCCGGGCACTGCGGTTGACCAGCGTCACGTCCACGCCGTAGGCGCTGAAGACGTGGGCGAACTCGGCGGCGATGTAGCCACCGCCGAGGATGATCATCGACTCCGGAAGCTCGGGCAAGCGCATGATGGTGTCCGAGGTGTGCACCCGCGGGGCCACCTCCGGCAGGTTGGCCCCGGGCACGTCGAGCAGCACGGCGCGAGACCCGGCGGCGAGCACGAAGCGGTCCCCGCTGATGCGGACCGGCTCGTCCTCCCCCTGCACCGAGATCTCGAGCACGTCGCGGCCGACGAAGCGGCCGTTGCCGGTGAAGACCGTCACGTTCTCGCTCTGCTCACGCCACTGCTTGCCGCCCGAGGAGATGGGATCGATCCGGCCGAAGATCCGGTCACGGATCTCTTCGAAATGCACCTCATCGAGGCTGAGGTCGACACCGATTCGTCGAGCATCGTCCAGCGAGACCGCATGGTCGGCCGGCAGGACGAACATCTTGGTGGGGATGCACCCCACGTTCAGGCAGGTGCCGCCATAGACACCCCGCTCCACCATGGCCACGCGCAGGCCGTCGAAACGCTCGTCGACGATGCTGTTTCCCGAACCAGAACCAATGATGACCAGGTCGAAGTGCTCCATGGCCACCACGCTACCGGGCCGCACGGACGAAAGGCTGCCAGATGGGGGCGGCGCGCTGGGCCAGGCGTGGCCAGTCACCGGCCCTGCCAGAAATCCGGCCCAGCCGTCCCACACGTGGACCAGATTTTCAACGTTAACTTGAAATCAGTGAATCTCTGAAGGAGAGTGGGGGCATCGGCGGCGCGAGGCTTCTCGATGCCGACGGACGGACTGGGCTCAGGGGATCAGTCCGCACGTGAGCATGGCAGTGACGCTACGCGTCACGGGCCTCGCAACTGCCACTGAGAACGGGCAATGTTCCGGGGGAGCAATGTCCGGTGGGCCCGGAGGTTGTCTGCCCCGGGCCTTCTCTCATGCCGCCACCTCTCATGCAGAGAGCCAGGCCTGTTGCATCCTCACCTGGGTGGCCTTCACCTGCGCCACCAGTCGATCGTCCGGGGCAAGGCCGAGAGCCGCTACCGCCTGCGCGGTCAGGTCCGCGGCCAAGGGCTGCCCATCGTCCAGATCAAGACGCACCCGCACCG
This sequence comes from Luteococcus struthionis, assembly GCF_048595755.1. Lineage (GTDB taxonomy): Bacteria > Actinomycetota > Actinomycetes > Propionibacteriales > Propionibacteriaceae > Luteococcus. Next base: position 1,648,816 of record NZ_CP184360.1, on the reverse strand, counting down.
TGGCGCCGCGCGGTTCCAGGGCAGTCACCCTCACCGGCCACGCATTGCGTGGACTGCCCCCGGGAGACTGCCGGTGCAGGGCCACCGCCGAGGGTTCGAACCATGCCATCGCCTCGTCCCCCTGCCGGCCAGCAGGGCCATCCCACAGCCCGTGCACGCTCAGCTGCCCAACCATCAGCCGATCCTCGCGCACCTGGCCACGCACCAGGTTGATACCCGACAGCTCTGCCAGGAAGGAGGTCCTGGGCCGCCCCAGCAGGTCCTCGACTGCACCCGCGGCGCTCACCTGACCGTCCTGCAGGCAGACCATGGCACTGGCCAGCGCCCACACGTCCAGCGGATCGTGGGTGACCAGCACCATGGTGGGTGGCTGGGAGACGGCCAAGCGGCGCGAGAGCAGCCGACGCATCGAGGCCGCGGCATTCACGTCGAGGGCGGCGAAGGGCTCGTCGAGCAGCAGCACCGCCGGATCGGTGGCCAGGGCACGGGCCAGCGCCACGCGCTGGGCCTGTCCCCCAGAAAGCCCACGAACCGAGCGCTGCGCCAGCTCCGCGCACCCCACGGCCTCGAGCTCGGCCCGTGCCCGGTCATGGGCTGCCGCCCTGCCGGAGCCCTTGCTGCGCGGACCGAAGGCGACATTGTCGAGGACGTCAAGGTGGGGAAAGAGCACCGGATGCTGTTGCAGCAGGGCAATCGGGCGTCGATGCGTGGGGACGTGGCGCGAAGGCCCCGACAGCACCCGGCCGCCCAACTCGACCGTGCCGCGGCTGGGGCGCACACCACCGTCCACCAGCTGCACCAGCGTCGACTTGCCCGCCCCGTTGGGCCCGACCAGCGCCGTCACGCGGCCAGGTGCCAGGGCCAAGTCCAGTTGGACCCCACGCTCGCGCACCTCGGCATCGATCCGGAGCTGCTCAGCCATGGCGCTCCCGGGTCACCCAACCCGCCAGGCCCATCAGGACGGTGGCCAGCATCAGGAGCACGAAGGCCAGCGCCAGCGCCCCGTCGGGGTCGCTCTCCCGCGTCAGGTAGATGGCCTGGGGCAGGGTCTGGGTCACTCCCGGCAGGGAGCCGGCAAAGGTGAGGGTGGCGCCGAACTCCCCCAGCGCGCGGGCGAAGGCCATGGCGGCCCCGCCGACCAGGGCTGGGCCGAGCAGCGGCAGGGTGACCGTCACGAGGGTGCGCGTGGGCGAGGAGCCCAGCGTCGCCGCGACCCGCTCGTAGCGTGGATCGAGGGTGCGCAGGGCCCCCTCCAGGGCCACCACGAAATAGGGCATCGCGACGAAGGTCTGGCCGATCACCACCGCCAGGGTGGTGAACCCGACGTCCAGGCCCAGTGCCGAGAGGTGCTGCCCCAGCAGCCCGCGTCGGCCCAGCGTCACCAGGAGCGCCAGGCCGGCCACGACGGGGGGCATCACCATGGGCAGCACGGCAACCACACGCGCCGCCTGCGCCCACGGCCCCTGCGCACGGCTGAGCACCAGGGCCAGCGGCAGCCCCAGCAGGATCACCAACAGCAGTGACCAAGAGCAGGTCACCAGGCTCAGCCGCAGGGCCGCGAGCGACTCGGGTTGCAGCACCAGCTCGGGCAGCCGACGCCACGGCACCCGCGCCAGCAGACCCAAGACCGGAAGTGCCACCACGGCCAGGGCCACCGAGGCGGGCAGGTAGAGCCACCGCGGCAACGGCCGTGCGCTGACCCGGATCATGGCGTCCCGAAGCCGGCGGCCGCCAACTGCTCCCGCCCGCGAGGGCCGGTCACCTCGTCGACGAAGTCGCGGGCCAGCTCGGCTTCGCGCGCACCGGAGGTGACTGCGATCGGGTAGCGGTTCACCACGCCTTCCGCGCCGCGAATCGGCACCTGGGTCACCCTCTTGCCTGCTCGTCGCGCATCGGTGACGTAGACGACCCCGGCGTCGGCCTCGCCAGAGGTGACCTTGCCGAGCACGTCGGTGACGCTGTGCTCCTGAGAGACCGGCCGCAGCTCCAGTCCCTGCTCGTCCTGCAGGGTCTGCAGGGCATTGCCGCAGGGCACTCCGGGAGCGCAGGTCACCAGCTTGCTGCCTGCCAGCGACGCGTCGAGCCCGGTGATGCGCTGCGGGTTCCCGGGCCTGACCACCAGGGCCAGCCGATTGGTGGCGATGGTCTCGGGTGATTCGACGAGCCGCTCTTCGACGGCTCGGTCCATGGTCTGTTCGTCGGCCGCCGCGAAGACGTCGGCCGGGGCGCCTTCGGCGATCTGGGTGACCAGCGTGGAACTGCCGTTGAAGGACAGGGCCACCGTGGCCTCGGGGTGATCGGCCTCGAAATCGGCTGCGATCCGGGTGAAGGGCTCCTCCAGAGACGCCGCGGCGAAGACGTGCACGGTGGTGGATCCGGAGGATGATGGCGCACAGGCCACCAGCCCGAGCAGTGCCAACCCCGACACCACCAGGGCCGCGGGGGCAGCGACGCACCGTCGTGGTTGCCGCATCAGGTCACCTCACCGTCCAGGTAGACCCAGCGACCCGCCCGTCGCACGAAGAAGCTGCGTTCGCTGAGCACTCCCCTGGCTCGGCCCTGGCGCCACCTGGCGACGAAGCTGACCTCCCCGGCCTGGTCGTCCTCACCGCCGTCGACCACCTCGGTGACGGTGAGCCCCTCCCACTGCTGGGCCGGGTCGGGGGTCGCATCGGCAGGTCGATTGGCCGGATGCCAGGTGCGCCACAGGTGGTCGCCGGCCCCGGGGTGGCGTCCGGCCAGCGCGAAGGCCGCATAGCGCGAGCGCATCAGTGCCTCGGCGGTGGCGGCCGGGTGCCCGTCGAGCAGCGGCCCACAGCATTGCCCGAAGCGTGCCCCACTGCCACAGGGGCACGGCTCGGCGTCGAGTCGGGTGCTCACTTGCGGCCCGTGGGGCGCACCACGCGGCGGGCCACCGGCACGGCGATCCTGACCGGGGAATGCCTCGCGACCTGCCCCTGGACGGCATTGAGCAGGCCGTCGGTGACGCTGGGCGCGCGTCGTTCGAGGGCCTTGAAGGTGCTGGCCACCACCTGCTGCGGGGTGCGTCGGCGCGAGAGCACCTTGTCGTCCCCGGCGGAGTCGAAGAAGGGGGTGTCGGTGGGGCCGGGGCAGATGGCGGTGACCCGCACCGGGGTGTCGCGCGTCTCCTCCCACAGGGCGTGGGTGAAGCTCAACACGAAGGCCTTGGTGGCCGCGTAGACCGCCATCGTGGGGATCGGCTGGAAGGCGGCGGTGCTGGCGACGTTGACGATGGATCCGCGGCCGCGCTCCAGCATTCCCGGCAGCAGCAGGCGACACAGGTGGACCACCGCCGCGCAGTTGAGCCCCACCTCGTCATTCATGCGATCGACGTCGGCCTCGACGAAGTCTCCGATGGTACCGAACCCTGCATTGTTGACCAGCACGTCCACCTGGATGCCGCGGGCACGTAGGTCTGCGGCCAGGTCATTGCGCACCGACTCCTCGGACAGGTCGGCGCCCAGGACGACCGTCTGGACGCCGTAGCGTTCCCGCAGCCCGGCGGCAGTGCGTTCCAGCTCGTCGGTCCGGCGGCTCACCAGCACCACGTCATGGCCCTGCTCCGCCAGGTGTTCGCAGAAGGCCTGCCCCAGGCCGCCGGATGCTCCAGTCACGAGTGCATGCATGCAACCAGCCTAGTCGCCGCGGCGTGCAGGACGGCTCAGGAGAGCAGGGCCGAGGCGGCCAGCACCAAGGGCACCAGGAAGGCCCCGGCGGCCAGGTTGGCCACTGCCAGCGGCTTGCGGTCCTGCACGACGCTGACCCAGGCCCCGGCCAGGCCCAGCAGGGCGATGAGCACCATGAACAGCATCGGCACGATCTCGCCGACGTGATGCGTCACGGGCAGCACGACGGCGCACAGCACGGCGGCCGCGATGGTGGCCAGTGGGAGCCAGCGGGGTCCGCCTTCGGGGCGGCCAGGCTGGGGCTGCAGGGGTGGGGTGGCCATCAGATTCCCGCGTAGGAGTGCAGGCCGCTGAAGACCAGGTTCACGCCGACGAAGTTGAACCAGAAGCTCACCACGCCGATGATCGCGATCACCGCGGCGGCCACGCCGCGCCAGCCGGCGGTGGCCCGGGCGTGCAGGTACATGGCGTAGATCACCCAGGTGACCAGGCTCCAGGTCTCCTTGGGGTCCCAACCCCAGAAGCGCCCCCAGGCGTATTCGGCCCAGATGGAACCGGCGGCGATGGTGAAGGTCCACAGTGGGAAGGCGAAGGCGTGCATCCGGTAGGAGAAGGTGTCCATCGCCTTGGCGCTGGGCAGCTTGGCCAGGTAGCCGCTGCGTTCGCCGCCGCGCTGCTCGGCGCGGTGCTGGAAGATGTAGATGATGGCGGCCATGCCACCCACGTTGAAGGCGGCACCGGCGATGGCGGCGGCGACGATGTGGATGATGAACCAGACCGAGTGCAGTGCCGGGACCAGCGGCGCGACCGCGACGTAGAAGACGGTGGCAGCCAGCCCATTGCCGACGGCCAGCAACAGGGACATGGGCAGGCCCAGCCAGCGCATGTCCTTGGTGAAGGCCAGCACCAGGTAGACCAGCACGGCGAACAGCAGCGACGAGATGGTGAACTCGTACATGTTGCCCCAGGGGAAGCGCTCGGCGGCCACGCCGCGCAGCACGGTGCCCACCAGGTGCGCCAGGAACCCGACCACCGTCAGGCCCAGCCCCATGCGTCCGTACATGTCCACCCGAACCAAGGACTTCTCACGCTCCGGGGTGAGGGGCTCGTCGTCGCCGACGACCGGCAGACCGCGCGCGGCAGCCCACTCCATGGAGTGCGCCATGAAGGCGATCAGGTAGACCACCGCGGCGGTGACGATCCCCAACGCCGAGAGTTCCTCGATTCTCACTTCTTCTCCTTGCTGTGCTCGCCGGCGGTGCCCGCGGCGGCTGCGGCCAGTTCGTCCACGTGTTCGGTCAGCCCGGTGCGGGCATCGGCGCGGTCCAGACCGGCCACCTCGATCTGCTGGCTGCCATCCTGCGCCACTCGGGTGCGCACCCACAAACGGCGCGGGCGGACGAACAGGCTCAGGCACAGGCCGATGATGCCGGCGGCCACCGAGCCGAAGAGCAGCGGCAGGCCCGGAGCCCGGCTGATCTGCACCTTGCTCCAGCGCGACCAGCCGTCGAAGGTGACGCTGCCCTTGCCGTCGGGCAGGTCGAAGCCCTGCCCGGGCTCCAGCATGAAGCGGACGATGTCGCCATCCTGGGTGAACTGCGTCATGTCGCTGGTGTCCAGCGCGTAGATGTTCTCGGGCTTGCCGGTCTCCTGCTTCGGCGGGCCGTACCAGGCGTTGAGGAAGAGCTTGGGGTTGAAGGCGTCGGGGAAGATCGACTGGCCCATCATCCCTTCCTCGGGGGCGGTGGGCAGGAAGACGCCCTGCATCGCCAGGCGCTCGGGGCGAGCGTCGGGGGCCTTGATGACGCCCGAGGAAGTGAAGTTGCCGTCCTGCGGCAAGAAGACCACCGGGCCTGACCAGGCGGCCTCTCCCTTGCCGTCGGTGACGGTGACGTGGGCGGCGTAGCCGTGGCCGATCAGGTGGACCTTGTTGCCGGCGACCGTCACGGGATGGTTCACCCGCACCGTCTCCGAGCGGGTGCTCTCCCCCTCGTGGACGTCGATCTCCGCGCGGAACTCGCGGGCGGCGCCACGTTGCACCTGGCCGGTCTCGAACTTCACGATGAAACGCTTGAGGTCCATGGTGAAAGGCGTGAGGTTGTCGGTGTCCACCCAAGAGCCGGCGCGGTACTCGTCGTACTGCGTGATGGAGTTGCTGAAGCCCTGGCCCTCCACCATGATCGTCGAGCCCTTGAAGCCCAGCAGGTTGTTCCAGGCCACGCCCAACAGCATGACCACCAGGCTGAGGTGGAAGAGCAGGTTGCCGAACTCGCGCAGGTAGCCACGCTCGGCGCTGATCCCCTCGGTGCCGTCGTCCAGCGTGGTGCGCTCGGTGCGGAAGCGACGCTTGCGCAGCCACTGTTCGGCGCGGTCCAGGCCGTCACCCTCGGTGGCTGCCACCAGCCGGTGCTCCGGCAAGCGGTCCAGCCGCGACGGGATGCGCGAGGGGCGTCCCCGCACCGCTTTCCAGTAGACGCGGATGCGCGGCACGATGCAGCCGATCAGGCTGCCGGTCAGCAACAGGTAGATCGCACTGAACCAGGGCGAGGTGTACACGTCGTACATGCCCAGGGGCTCGTAGAAGCGGTCGAGACCGGGATTGTTCTCCTTGAAGTCGCTCACCTTGATGGCCGACTGGCTGCGCTGCGGGATCACCGAGCCGGGGATGGCGCCCAGGGCCAGCAGGAAGAGCAGCGTCAGGGCGGTGCGCATGCTGGTCAGCTGCGTCCAGGCCCAACGCAGCAGCTCGCCTGGCCGCATGGCCTGCGGTCGGGTCTGGCTCGTGCTCATCGATTCCTCTCGGCTCTCGACACCGTGCTCGACGGCGACGTGCTCGGCAACACTGGTGTGCGGTGTGTTCGCATCAGATCGGGGTGCCCCAGTTGACGGCCCACTGGCGCAGGATGGCCATGGCGGCATCCCACAGGCCGCTCACCAGCATGACACCCACCACCACCATCAGCCCGCCTCCCAGGCGCTGCACCAGCCGCTGATGGTTCCTGACCCAGCCGATCGCGCCGGCCATCCGCGACATGGCCAACCCGGCCACGACGAAGGGCAGGCCAAGACCCAGGGCATAGCAGAAGGCCAGCAGGGCGCCTCGGCTTTGTGAGGCCTCGTTGAAGGACAAGCCGAGCACCACGCTCAGGGCGGGCCCGATGCAGGGGGTCCAGCCGACGCCGAAGACCATTCCCAGCAGCGGGGCGGCCATCAGTCCCAGGCGGGGCAGCCGGTGCACCCGCAGGTCTCGCTGGCCGATCGGCACCAGGCCCATGAAGACGAGGCCCAGCAGGATGGTCAGCACGCCCACACCGATGTTGATGCCGCGCTGGTGCTGGATCAGCGAGGCACCGATGCCGCCGACCAGGGCGCCGGTGGCGACGAAGACGACGGCGAATCCCAGCACGAACAAGACGGTGCCCAGCAACATCCGTCCCCGTCGGCTGCCTTCCTGCACCTCCGAGGCGCTCAGCCCCGTGGCGAAGCTCAGGTAGCCGGGCAGCAAGGGCAGCACGCAGGGTGAGAAGAAGCTGACCAGACCCGCGAGCACGGCCACCGGAATCGCCAGCAGCATGGTGCCCCCCATGGCAGACTCCACCCAGCCCTGCAGCAGCACCGGCCCCACCGGCACGGCAGGCAACAGTTCACCCATCGTCGTCCTACTTGCCGGCCGCGATGTCTTCGACGGTGCCCACCAGGGTGCTGGCGGTGGTCTCGCCCAGCACTCGCGCGGCCATGCGCCCCTTGGTGTCGATCACCAGGGTGCTGGGGATGGCCTTGGGCGGCAGAGCGCCGAACTTGAGCAGCAGTTCGCCCTTGGGATCGTGGATGCTCGGGAAGGGCAGCCCGAAACTGCGCACGAAGGCCTGGGCCTGTGCCTTGTTCAGGTCTCGGGTGTTCAGTCCGATGAACTGGGCCTTGCCCTTGGTCTGCTGGGCGGCCTTCACCAGCTGCGGCGCCTCGTGGCGGCATGGCGAGCACCACGAACCCCACACATTGAGCACCACCACCTGACCGGTGAAGTCGGCCAGCGAGAGCTTCTTGCCGTCGAGGGTCTCACCGGCCAGCTCCGGCACCGGCTTGCGATCGCCGGGGGCGATGCGGGTGTAGCTGCCGTCGCCGGTGGCAAACCCCTCCTCCTCGCTGGCCCCGCTGGAGTCGGTGCAGGCAGCCAAGCCCAGCAGCGGCAGGCCGGCGCACAGCCTGAGCAGGTCGCGACGCCGATGACCAGCCCGGCCGAGCGGGGCGAAGTCGTCCATCGTCACAGCGCCTTGCGGGCGGCGGCGGCCGCCTTGGGCAGGGCCTCGACGATCCGGTCGACCACATTCATGTCATGGGCGGCCGACAGGAACCAGCACTCGTAGCCGGACGGGGGCAGGTAGATCCCCTGGTCGAGCATGGCGTGGAAGAAGGCCGCGAAGGCCGCATCGCTCTGCTCCTGCGCCTGGATGTAGTTGGTCACCGGCCCCTCGGTGCCCAGGAAGACGCTGAACATGCTGTTGGCGGTGTTGATGGTGTGCGGCACGCCGAAGGCCGACAGCGCGGTGTGCACCGACTTCTGCAGTGCCTCCGAGATCGAGCCGAGGTGCGCGTAGACGTCCTCGGTGCACAGCTTCAACGTGGTGGCACCGGCCACCGAGGCGACGGGGTTCCCGCTCAGGGTGCCAGCCTGGTAGACCCCGCCGACGGGCGACAGGTGCAGCATCAGCTCGGCGCGACCGCCGAAGGCCGCCGTCGGGAAGCCACCACCCATCACCTTGCCGAAGGTCATCAGGTCTGGCTCGACGCCGTCCTTGCCAAACTGGCCGCTGCGGGTGACGCGGAAGCCGGTCATCACCTCGTCGCTGACGAACAGCGCGCCGTGCTCGTTGGCGATCCGCTTGAGGAAGGCGTTGAAGTGCTCGCCCTTCTCGGTGCCGGGCTCGATGACACCCATGTTGCCGGGCGCAGCCTCGGTGATGATGCACGCGATCTGGTCACCGTGCTCGGCGAAGATCTTCTCCACCGCTGCGCGGTCGTTGTAGGGGGCCACCAGGGTGTCCTCGGCGACGACACCGGGCACACCGGGACTCGACGGGATGGCTCGGCTGGCCGCATCGCCCAGTGTCGCGACGCCGGAGCCCGCAGCCACCAGCAACGAGTCGACGTGACCGTGGTAGCAGCCAGCGAACTTCACGATCTTGCTGCGGCCGGTGATGCCGCGGGCCAGCCGCAGCACGCTCATCGTGGCCTCGGTGCCCGAGTTGACCAGCCGCACCATCTCGATCGGAGTGCGCTCGACGATGAGTTCCGCCAGCTCCACCTCGAGTTCGGTGGGAGCACCGAAGGAGGTGCCGCGCGCGGCGGTGGCCTGCACCGCGTCCAGCACCTGCGGATGCGCGTGGCCGAGGATCATCGGCCCCCACGAACCCACCAGGTCGACCAGCTCGTTGCCGTCGGAATCGGTGACGAAGGCGCCCTTGGCGCTGGTGATGAACCGGGGTGTGCCGCCTACGGCACGGTAGGCGCGCACCGGCGAGTTCACCCCGCCGGGAATGACCTTCTGGGCACGCTCGAACAACTGGTCGGAGGCAGGCACGGGTTGCATGACCGCCAGCCTATGCGGGCTTCAGGTACGACACGAATCCACGGACGCATGCTGAACCGCCCACCGGAACCCGATTCAGAAGGGCACCCCGCACTGCAGCACCACATTCGCGTAACTGGTGGTCTCACCCGTGCGCAGCACGAAGGCGGCCGACGCGATGCGTTGCTTCAGCTCATCGTGGCTGATGGTGTGGACCTCGTCGATGCGCTGGGCCACCCACTCCTGCGGAGCTTGCCCCACCGCTTCCTCTGCGATCCAGGCGCGCTCCACCACCAGTTCTCCCAGCACGGCATCCAGCGCCTCGGTGAATCGAGGCACGCCGAAGACCAAGGCCAAGTCCACCACGGGAATCTCCGAGGGAACCGGCAGCCCACAGTCGGCCACCACGACGGTGTCCAGATGCCCAAGCCTCGCAAGCCGCGCCGACAGGGCAGGATTCAATACTCCATGCTTCTTCATCATTGCCTTTCTGGCTGGTCCGGGGAATCGACCATGGCCCAGTACGAGGACTGTGCCCCGCGGTGCTCCACGGTCGAGGCTGCCGCAGCAGCCGCGTGGCGACAGGCGGCCTGGAGGTTCTTCCCGAGGGCAAGATCAGCCGCCAGCGTCCCGACGAAGGCGTCACCCGCCCCGGTGGAATCGACCGCCTCGACTCGGATCGAGGCGACCTCGAGGATCCCCGACGAGTCACCCACCAGGGCGCCTCGGGAACCGAGCGTCATGACGACGCTGGGGCACCCCTGCCCCATGAGCTCGCTAACCAATTCTTGCTCCTCGTCGATCGCTGGATGACCGGGATCGAGCAGGCGCAGCGCCAGTCGTGCTTCGTGTTCGTTGACCACCAACGGATCGGCGCGCAGGATCGTCTCTCGTCGCACCCCCACCACAGGCGCCAGGTTCAACACCAAACGCCCCTTCGTCCTGGCCGCGACGTGGTCGATGGTTTCGACCGGGATCTCCCCCTGCATGACGACGACCTCGTCACCGGTCTGGTCCAACCACTGTTCGACCCGATCGGGACTCAGGCTGGCATTGGCCCCCGGAATCACGATGATCTGGTTCTCACCGGCCGCGTCAACCATCACCAAGGCGATACCAGTCGCCCCGCTCTCGACATGCAGCCGTTCGAGGTGCACGCCGGCTTCCCTCAGGAAACGCAGGGCGGCATCTGCTGCAGCATCGTCACCGACCGCCCCGATCATGCTCACCTGCGCACCTTGGAGGCGCGCGGCCAGGGCCTGGTTGGCCCCCTTGCCACCGGGGGCAAGGACCCCGCCCCGCCCATTGAGGGTCTCCCCGGGCTGGGGAAAGCGATCCACCTCCACTCCCAGATCGGCATTGATGGAACCAACCACGACCACGGTCCCGGCCACGTCATCCTCCTCCCGTCGAAGGCACAAGCCCTCGACTGCTGGTGCTTACTTGTATTCCGCGACGTTCTGCTTGGTGACCGTGACGACGTCGATCGGCACCGACTTCTCGGCAGCCTCACCCTTCGCGATAACCGCTGCCTGTTCCACGGCAGAGGCACCGAGCTTGTCCGGCTGCTGGGCGATGGTGCCGTTCAACTTGCCACTCTCGATGGCCTTGATGCCGTCGGCGGTGCCGTCGAAGCCGACGATCTTGATGGCGCTGCCCGCCTTGCCCCCAACAGCCTCACTCGCTCCGAGGGCCATCTCGTCATTCTCGGCGAACACACCCACGGCATTGGGATGTGCCTGCAGCAAGTTGGTCGTGACGTCAAGAGCCTTGGCGCGGTCGAAACCAGCAGTCTGCTTGGCAACTACCTTGATGTTGGTGTGCTTGGCGATCTCCTCGGTGAAGCCCTTGCCACGGTCGCGGCTGGCAGAAGTGCCTGCTGTTCCCTGCAGGACGATGACCTCACCCTTGTCCCCCAGCACCTTGGCCAGCTCCTGGGCAGCCTGCGCACCGCCGGCCACGTTGTCAGAGGAGACAAAGGAGGCGACTTCGGCGTTGTTCACGCCGCGATCCACGGCCACGACCGGGATCTTCGCCGTGTTGAGGGCCTTGACGGCCGGGGTGACGGCATCGGAATCAGTCGGGTTGACGATCACTGCATCGAAGTCACCGGTGGCGGCATTGTTCAACTGGTTGGTCTGCGTGGCCGGATCATCGGAGGCATCTTGCACCTGCAGCTCGACGCCGAGTTCCTCGGCCTTCTTCTGGGCTCCGTCGCGCAGCTGCACGAAGAAGGGGTTGGTCTGGGTGGACAAGGCCAGCATGACCTTGGGCTTGTCGGAGGAACCACCGGCGTCGGTGGCCTCTCGGTTGCAACCGGCCGTGCCGGTGAGCACCAGCGCGGAGACGGCTGCAGTGGCAAGGATCTTCTTGAAGGAGGACATCGGTGTCCCTTTCTGGTTGGTTGTCAGCGTCGTGGATTAGTCCGAGGAGCGGGTGTCAGCGGGTCTTGCGGTTGCGGATCACGTCGAAGCCGACGGCTACGGCGATGACCAGGCCGATGACGACCTGCTGCCAGAAGGAGGAGACGTTCATCAGGTTGAGGCCGTTGCGGATGACGGCCAGGAGGATGGCGCCGATCAGGGTTCCGGTGGCCGAGCCTGCCCCACCGGAGAGGGAGGCCCCACCGATCACGCAGGCGGCGATCGCGTCCATCTCGTAACCGGCTGCCGCCTGCGGCTGTGCCGAGGACAGGCGTCCAGCCAGCACCAGGCCAGCCAGCGCGGCGAACAGACCCGACAACGCGTAGACCTGCACGAGATTGCGAGCCACCGGAATGCCGGAAAGACGGGCCGCCTCTTCGTTGCCGCCAATGGCGTACATGCTGCGACCCAGCACGGTGCGCGACAGGATGAACCAGCACAACAGTCCAGCCACGGCCATGGCGAGGATCGGCACCGGCAGTGCCCCCACATTGGATCCCAGTGTGTTGACGGCACCGGCGGTCGGGAGCGGAGTGCCGTCAGAGATGACCAGGGTGAGGCCTCGAGCCACGCTCATCATGGCAAGGGTCGCGATGAAGGCAGGCAGCTTGCCGTAGGCGGTCGCCAGGCCCGAGATCGCACCGGCCAACAAGCCGACGAGCAGGCCCACCACCAGGGTGAGCCAGCCCGGAAGGCCAGCATTCGCGAACATCCACGCCGAGCTCATGGCGCCCAGCGCAGCCACCGCACCCACCGAGAGGTCGATGCCCGCGGTCACGATCACGAAGGTCATGCCGAAAGCGAGGATGGCCGTGACCGCCGATTGGATGCCGATGTTGATCAGGTTGGGAACGGTCAGGAACCGTGGGGTCGCGATGAACAGTGCCAGGCACAGGACGACGAGGCCCACGAGGGCTCCGTTGTTCAGCAGGAAACTGCTCACGCCGCCAAGTCGGCGGGACTGCGGTACGGATGTGGTGGCGCTTGTCATGCCTTGCTCGTTTCAGTGTCGATGGAGTCATTGGTGTGGGGTGCGAGGTCGATTCCGGCATTGCTGACGGCCAGCGCCATGACGGAATCCTGGGTTGCCTCCTTGGCCTCCACCTCGCCGGTGATACGACCGCCGCTCATGACCAGGATGCGGTCGCTCATCCCGAGCACTTCGGGCAGTTCACTGGAGACCATGAGCACGGCACCGCCGCGCGCCGTGATCTCGTTGATGAGTTCGTAGATCTCAACCTTGGCGCCGACGTCGACACCGCGAGTTGGTTCGTCGAGCAGCAGGATGCTGGAGTGTGCCTGCACCCAGCGCCCGAAGACGACCTTCTGCTGATTGCCTCCGGACAAGTGGCGCACTCGCTGGTCAAGACCGGCCATGCGCACTCGCAGCGTCTGGGCAACATCACCGGCACGCTTGCGCTGTCCCTTGAGGTCCGCCAGGCCAGCCTTGCTCGTGCTGGCCAAGGTGGCATAGCCGAGGTTCTCGGCGACCGAGCTGTCCAGTACCAGCCCCTGCCCCTTGCGATCCTCCGGAATCTGTCCCAACCCGGCACGAATGGCTCTCGCCACATCGTGGGGCGGCAGGACCTCACCCTTTACCCGTACGGAGCCGGAGTCGTAGGGATCAGCTCCGAAGATGGCCCGGAGCACCTCGGTGCGTCCGGCGCCGACAAGCCCCGCGACGCCCACGACCTCACCAGCACGCACGGTGAAGCTGATGTCCTCGAAGCGACCGGCTGCGGTCAGTGAGTCGACTTCCAACAGAGCCTGCCCGGGCTCGGTGCGCTGGCGCGGAAACTGTTCATCGATGTCTCGTCCCACCATCAGACGGATCAGTTCCTCGGACGGGGTCGAGGCCGGCACATCGGCCACCTGATCCCCATCACGAAGCACTGTCACCCTGTCGCCGATGGCAGCCAGTTCGTCGAGATGGTGCGAGATGAATGCCATCGCCACTCCGTTGGCCTTCAGGTCTGTCATGACGTTGAACAGCTGCTCGATCTCACGTCCGGTGAGAGCGGCGGTGGGCTCGTCCAGAACCAGGATGCGAGCATCCATGCTGAGCGCCTTGGCGATCTCCACCAGTTGCTGACGCGCCACACCAAGGCTTCCAACCCGGGCGTCGAGGTCGACATCCAGTCCGATGCGATCCAGGGCCTGGCGTGCCTGACGCCGCAGTTCCCTGCGACTCACCATGCCCAGACGTGAAGGAGTGCGCCCCAGCAGGACATTTTCCGCCACCGTCATGTTCGGAGCCAGGTTCAACTCCTGATGGATGGTGGCAATCCCCAGCTGTTCGGCTGAGCGGACATTGGGAATCACCGTTTCGCGTCCATCAACCAAGATGCGACCGCGATCTGGCTGGTGGATTCCGGAGATCATCTTGATGAGGGTGGACTTCCCCGCGCCGTTCTCACCAAGCAAGACCTGCACCTGCCCGGGGCGAAGCTCGACGGTGACGTCCTCGATGACTCGCACGGGTCCGAATGACTTGGACACCTTGTCCAGGACCAGCACCGGATCGGTGGCCGGCACCTGTGCAGAACTATTCATGCTGTGGCTCCTGTTTCGCTGGCAAGCGGATGGGTGGACGATCTGGTGACGAGTCGGGTCGGCAGCCTGACGGGCTCCGGGGATTCCCCGGCAATGACCCGTTGCAGCAGCTGTGCGGCGATGCGGCCCATGCCCGCGACATCCTGGGACACCGTCGTGAGCGAGGGATCGAGCAACCGGAACAGACGCAGGTCGTCGAAACCAACCAGGTCAATGTCGTGCCCGATGCGCAGGTGCCGTGCCTGACAGGCGTCCAAGGCGCCCAGCGCCATCGGGCTGTCTGCTGCAAACAGGGCCGTGGCCCCTCGTTCGATCAATTCGACTGCGGCGATCTCGCCGGAGGTCTGTTGGAAATCACCATGAAGGACCAGCCGAGGATCCGCGTCGAGGCGGAACTCGGCCACCGCGTCCTCCCAGGCACGCAGCCGCTCCCGGCCGGAGGACACCTGCTGCGGTCCCGAGATGTATCCGACGCGTCGGTGTCCAAGCCCACTGAGGTGCTCGGCCACCTGGTGGATTCCCGGCCGCGGATCCGACGTGACCGACGGGATAGTGATGCCTTCCACCGTGCGGTCCACGAAGACTGCCGGGACGCCATCCTCCAGCAGGGCTTCGATGGCTTCCGTCGCTCCCCCCTGCGGCGCCAGCGCCAACCCGTCCACCCGGTGGGAGCGCAGCGAGTCCAGGTAGCGGTTCTGTTGAACCGTGTCCTCATTGGCATTGCCCAGGAAGGTGGTGAAGCCTCCCGCCAAGGACTCCTGCTCGAAGGAGTGTGCCAACTCCGCAAAGAAGGGGTTGCGCACGTCGGGGATGAGCAAGCCCACGGTCTGGGTCCGGGCACTCCTCAATGACTGGGCCTGACTGTTGGGGTGGTAGTCCAGTCGCCGCGCGGCGGCGAGCACCCGTTCACGTGTGTCCGACGAGATGGGGCCCGAGCTGGTCAGGGCACGCGAGGCTGTGCCGAGGCCAACCCCGGCCTCACGCGCCACGTCCTTGATCGTTGCCTTCGCCATTGCTCGTCCTTGAGTCCTGGTTCTCGAAGTGCTGGTCTTCCAGCCAAGATGGAAACGTTTCCATCAATCGATGGCGTAAACCTACGCCGCCTGAACGACGGAGTCAATACTCAGCTTGGAAGATCAGTCGAAAAGTCCGAGAACATCCCACCGTGACAAGGGCGTCGCGACTTTCCTGAAGATCCGGGAATCCGCCTGTCGCGGGGTCAGCGCCGGTGACGCTGCGCCCATTCAAGAGCCCAGTAGGTCAGGGTGATGTCCGCGCCTGCGCGTCGGATCGCGAGCAGGCTCTCGTCGATGGTGCGGTCACGATCCAGCCAACCATTGGCGGCTGCAGCCTCGACCATCGAGTACTCACCCGAGACGTTGTAGGCGGCCACCGGCACGTCGACGGAGTCCCGCACCACGCGAAGCACGTCCAGGTACGGCAGGGCCGGCTTGACCATGACGATGTCTGCACCCTGCTCGATGTCCAGGAAGACCTCGCGCAGCGATTCACGCACATTGGCGGGATCCTGCTGGTAGGTCTTGCGGTCACCCTGCAGCGAACTGCCCACCGCCTCGCGGAAGGGGCCGTAGAAGGCACTCGCGTACTTGGCGCCGTAGGCCATGATCGCCACCTCGGGATGGTCGGCATCGTCGAGCGCCTCGCGGATCGCCAGCACCTGGCCGTCCATCATGCCGCTGGGGCCCACCACGTGCACCCCACACTCGGCGTGCATGCGGGCCATCTCTGCATAGAGCAGGACGGTCAGATCGTTGTTGACCACGCCGTCGGGGTTGACCACGCCGCAGTGTCCATGGTCGGTGAACTCGTCCAGGCACACGTCGCTCATCACCAACAGGCTGTCGCCGACCTCCTGGCGCACGGCGCGGATCGCACGGTTCAGGATGCCGTTCTCGTCCAGCGCCTGGCTGCCGTTGGCGTCCTTGTCCTCGTCCTTGGGCACGCCGAAGAGCATGATCCCGGCCAGCCCTGCCTCGGCACACTCCACGGCAGTGCGCTTGATGGTGTCCATGGTGTGCTGCACCACGGACGGCATCGAGCCGATCGGGCGCGGTTCGCTGATTCCGTCAGCGACGAAGGCGGGCAGGATCAGCTGCCGCGCCTCGACGCTGTGCTCGCTGACCATGCCTCGCATGGCCGGACTGGTACGCAGACGACGGGGGCGATTGATCATTGGACCATCCTATGCCGCCGTAGGCGGAACAGGGCTCACTTGCTGGCAGCGCGGCGTCGACGACGAGTCTCGCTCGGCTTGGTGACCGGGCGCCCCTCCTCGATCAGCTCGGCACGACGACGCAGCGCGAACTCCGCCAAGGCGTCAACCAGCTCGATCGCGCCGGGCCGGGGCGCCTGCACGTCCACCCGCAGGCCGTGCTCCTCACAACCCTTGGCGGTCTGCGGCCCGATGGCGGCGATCACGGTGTGGTTGTGCGGCTTGCCGGCGATGCCGACCAGGTTGCGCACCGTCGACGAGGAGGTGAAGACCGCGGCGTCGAACTTGCCGGTCTTGATCGCCTCGCGCGTCTCGGCGGGCGGCGGGGCCGCTCGCACCGTGCGGTAGGCGGTGACCACGTCCACCTCCCACCCGAGCTCGGTCAGCCCGTCGACGAGCACCTCGGTGGCAATGTCGGCGCGCGGCAGGAAGACCCGATTGATCGGGTCGAGAACGTCGTCGTAGGCGGGGAACTCTGCCGCCAGACCGGCAGCCGAGTGTTCCCCCAGTGGAACCAGGTCAGGCTTGATGCCCCAGTTCTGCAGCGCATTGGCGGTGGCATTGCCGACGGCTGCGATGCGCAGACCGCTGAAGGCGCGGGCGTCCAAGCCGTACTCCTCCAGGCGCTCCCGCACCGCACGCACGGCGTTGACGCTGGTGAAGGCGACCCATTCGTAGCTGCCCTCCACCAGGCCACGCACGGCCTTGTCCATCTGCTGCGGGGTCCGGGGAGGTTCCACGCTGATGGTGGGCACCTCTTCGGCGTGTGCCCCGTACATCTCCAGCCGCGCCACCATCTCACCGGCCTGGTCCTTGGTGCGCGGCACCAGCACCCGCCAGCCGAACAACGGCTTGCGCTCGAACCAGTCGAGGTCTTCGCGCGGGCTCTCCGCCACGGCCGCGCCGATGATCACGTGCACCGACGCCTCGGGGTCCAGGGTGCGGGCCACGCGCGGGAGCTCCTTCAGGTGCACCTGACGGGAATGCTGCTGGGTGCTGCCCCCGGAGAAGGTGAGCAGGACCTGCTCGTCGGGGGTGCGGCCAGAGGCCAGGGCGTGCTCGTGGATCGCCGACAGCTGTGAGGCGTTGGCGTGCACCACCAGGGTTCCGTGGCTGGCCCAGTGCTCCAAGCGCTCCGGCTCGGGCTCCTGGCCGGGACGCCCCAGGGTGCGGATCAGCTGCACGCCACCGACGTCCAGCGCGATTCCCGCATACTCGGGAACCGCGGTCATGGAGGAGATGCCGGGCACGATCTCGATGTCGAGCCCCGCCTGGGCACAGGCGGCTGCCTCACGCGAGACGCCACCGTCGAGGAAGGGGTCGCCGGCCACCAGCCGCACCACGTCGGAGCCGCTGTCGGCGGCCTCGAGAACGGCTTGTACCCTCGCCTTGACGGGCGCCGCAGGAGCCTGTTCGGAGACCCCGAAGCTGGAGACACGCACCCGCGAATCCGTCGTCACCAGGGGATGGGCGAGCAGCTCACGAAGCTGGTCGTCGTCGACCAGGATGGTGCCGGCCTCGGCGAGGGCATCGATGGCCGCCAAGGTGAGCAGATTGGGGTCGCCCGGCCCGGCGCCGACGAACAGCACCCTGCCCTGGGCGCTCTGGGGCTCGGGCGCGCTGTCCTTGTTCACCGTGTTTCTTCCACCTTCTCGTCAAGTCCACCCTGGACGCTGGGCAACACTTCGCGTGCCAGCCCTGCCCCCACGGCCTCCGCCTCGGCAGCGCGACCGGTGCGCATCGCCGAGACCACAGCTGAATCGTTGGTCGATTGTGTCCCAGCGACCGCCTGCATGGTCAAATCCTCACCCTGCACCACGGCGTGGGCACCCACCGGCGCCAGACAGCCCGCCTCCAGCGTCGAGAGGAAGCAGCGCTCCGCGGTGACGGCTGCGCGGGTGGCGGCGTGGTCCAGCTCTGCCAGGGCGGTGAGCACCTCGTCGCTGGCATCCTCGCGGCACTCGACGCCCAACGCGCCCTGACCGGCGGCAGGCAGCATCAGCTCGGTGGACAGCAGGCGGGCCCGCAGGTCCTGCACCTGGACGTCCTGGCTCTGGGTCACCGGCGTGGTCACCTGCTCTGCCTCTAGGCGCCCCAATCGCAGCAGACCGGCCGCGGCCAGCAGGGTTGCGCCCACCTCACCCTGACGCACCAGGTCGAGCCGGGTGTCCACATTGCCGCGGATCGGCACGACGGTGATCTTCACGCCACGTTGGGCGGCCAACGCCTCCAGCTGCACGGCGCGACGCGGGGAGCCGGTTCCCACCACGGTGCCGTCCTGCCACTGGTCGATGTCCAGCCCCACCAGCACGTCGCGGACATCCTCACGCTCGGGAATGGCGGCGATGGTCAGCCCCGGGGCGGCAGCCACCGGAAGGTCCTTCAAGGAGTGCACGGCCACGTCGATGCTCTGGTCACGCAGGCGATCGCGCAGGGCCGTGGCAAAGATGCCCGTGCCACCGATCTCGGTGAGGCGACGACGGTCGACATCACCCAAGGTGTCGATGCCGATCACCTCGCACTCGTGCCCGAGGGCGACGAGCCGTTGCGCCGTCCACTGGGCCTGGGCGACGGCCAAGGGCGAACGACGGGCTCCGATGCGGATCATGCAGTGACTTCTTCCTGTACAGCGATGAGAGTCGGGGCCGGAGTGGGGACCCCGTCGACCTTTTCGGAGACCGCTCGCTGGGCTTCGGGCGGGCAGTCCTCCGGATCGCTCAGGGCGATCTCGCGCCCTTCGAGCGCGAACAAGGTCCTGAGCACGGCAGCGTAGTCCACCGGGTCGTCACCGCCGGAGAACTCGCGCACACGGACGGTCGGAGAGTGGATCAGCTTCTCGGCCACCCGATTGAGGGCGTTGTGGATCTGCGCCTCGGCCGCGTCGTCGAGCTGCGGCAGGCGCCGACGCAGGCGCTTCATCTCGCTCTCCACCACACCACTGGCCATCTGGCGCAGGGCGACGACGGTGGGCGTGACGGCCTGGGCCCGCTGCTTGGCCAGGAAGGCCGTCACCTCGAAGCCGACCAGGCTGCGTGCCGCCTCGACGTCGAGCTCGTCCTGCCCCTCGCCCTCCTTGAGGCTGGCCAGGTTCACCAACCGCACTCCCCTGCTGGTGACGTCCTCGTTCACGTCCGGCGGCATCGCCAGGTCGATGACGACGCTGGGGGCCGGGCCGTCGCCCAGTGTCTGGGCGCTGATCAGGCTGCCGGAGGCGCCGGTGCAGGTGACCACGACGTCGTGCTCGGCCACCGCGGCATCCAATTCGTCCATGGCGATCGCGCGGCCACCCACCTCTGCGGCCAGCCGTTCGGCCTTGGCCAGGGTGCGGTTGGCGCAGTTGACGGTCGCGCCCTGCGTGGCCAGGGTGCGCGCCGCCAGACCCGCCATGGCCCCGGCACCCACCACCAGGCAGGAGGCTCCAGCCACCTCGAACTCGCCGTCCAACTGGTGCAGCGCGGCCGACAGCACCGACCGTCCGGCAGCGCCGATGGAGGTCTCGGACTGCACTCGCTTGCCGACGCGCAGCGCGGTCTGGAAGAGCTGGTTGATGGCGGGGCCCGAAGTACGGTCCTCCTGCGCCGAGGAGAGCGCCTCGCGCACCTGCCCCAGGATCTGGTTCTCCCCCACGACCAGCGAGTCCAAACCGGCCACCAGACCGAAGCAGTGCTTGACGGCCGCCTCGTCGTAGTAGACCCGGCAGGCCTCGGGCAGCTCTTCGCGGGTGACGCCGGCGCGCTGGGCCAGCGGCTGGGCAACGGCCTCCAGGCCGGCGTGGAAGCGGTCGGTGTCCAGGTAGACCTCGGTGCGGTTGCAGGTGGACAGCACCAGGGCCTCCTTCACGTGGGCTGCACCGACGAGCTGGTGGGCCAGTCGACGGCTGGTCTCCTGGTCCATCGACGTACGCGCCAGCAGATCAAGGTCTGCGGTGCGGTGGTTGATGCTGACGGCGAGCAGAGTCACTGGGAACACTCCTGCGCAGGCTGGTTGACGGTGGTGCCGGCCTGTACGGCAACGCGACGCGCCTCGTGGAAGGCGAGAATGTGCAATTCCTGGGAGAGGTCGACGCCGCGAACGGTGACCTCGGGGGCCACCGAGATGGCGGTGGGCGCAAAGTTGAGGATGCTGGTGATGCCAGCGGCAGCCAGCCGATCGCAGATCTCCTGCGCAGCGATGGCCGGGGTGGTGACGATGGCGATGCGGGGCTGGAGTTCCGCGACGAGACACTCCAACTGGTCCACGTGCCGCACCACCGTGCCACCGACGCAGGTGCCCACGACGGCCGGGTCGGTATCGACCAGCGCGACCAGCGAGAAGTCACGTTGCAGCAGGTCACTGTGGGTGGCCAGCGCACGGCCCAGGTTGCCCACGCCGATCATGATCACCGGCCACACGGTGCCCGATCCGACGTGCTCACCGATCTCGCGCACCAGCAGCGGCACCTCGTACCCGACGCCGCGGGTTCCATAGCTGCCGAAGTGCGACAGGTCACGGCGCAGCAGGGCCGGCTGCACGCCGGCTGCCTCGGCCAGGTCGGTGGAGCTGACCCGGGAGACGCCGTCGAGCTGAAGGGAACGGAGCACGCGCAGGTAGCCCGGCAGGCGCGCGATGGTCGCCTCCGGGATCTGCTGCACGTCAGCGCTGGTCATCACACTCCTGGTCCGCCGCGGTTGGCGCACCAATGCGCGTCCGCCACAATTCCCTTTGGACTCTAACCCCCCGTGAAGTAGTTCACAAAGCCCTTGCGACAAGCAACGGCACGGTCTTCCCGAGCCGTCTCACAGCGGCGCCGGAGGATCCACCGGCTGCCCGTCCAGTGCACGACGCAGGCGCTCGGCATCCACTCGCCAGTAGTCCACCAGCACACCACGCACCAGCAGTACCGGAACGTGGTTGGTGAACTGCTCCCGCAGCGCGGGATCGGCATCGACGTCAAGCACCTCGACGTCGATGCTGCGAGCGTCGCATTCCCCTTGGACCAGCGGTGCCGCCTCCTCACAGAGGTGACAACCCTGGCGGGTCAGCAGGACGACCGGTGCACTGCCCACGTCGAAGCGCTGCGCCGCCCGGTCTCGACCGGATGCGGGTACGCCAAGATCCGCAACCCCGCTGGGGGTTGCGGCAGGGCGGGCTTCACGCCTGGGCCACAGACGCATGACACTGCTCCCGACCGGCCCCGAACACGTCGGAGGCCAGCCAGCGCGGCCCGTTGACTACTTGCCGGCGCGACGACGCTGGATGCGCGTCTTCTTCAGCAGCTTGCGGTGCTTCTTCTTGGCCATCCGCTTGCGACGCTTCTTGATGACAGAACCCACAGTGGAGCCTTTCCTCGAACAGGACTGGAAGGTGATCCAGCCAAGATTTCTCTTCCTCGTCCGACACGGTCGGCGCGAGGGCGACCCCCCAACTCTACCGTTTGGGTGCCCCCGGCGTGAAATTGCGCCGCTTCCTGAGCGCCAACCAAGCCACGCGGGCTCGGGAATAGAACCTGGTCAGGTTCGGTTGTAGCCTATGAGTGCGTTTTGTCACACGGAACGCAGTCGAGCAGGCTCGGCCCGTGCAGCCCTTGGCTGTACGCGGCGGTCAGCGTGGATTCCTGCGTCATTTGTCCCATCAGATGCGATCCACAGGAGATTGACCATGAACAAGATCATCAGCACCATCAACAAGCTCGTCGAGGCCTACCCCAACGCGATCATCGGTGACGTTGCCGCCCGCAACCCGGAGCTCTTCCTCACCGGCCGCGACCTGTTCAACGACCTCAACCGTCGCTGAACCGTCTCGACGACTGCACCGCAGTCGAGCTGATCCAGAAACGGCCTGCGGGCCGAACTGGTCAACGGACAACACAGTCCACGGACAAGTCAGTCCACGGACAAGAACAGGGGCCCATCGCCATCGCGATGGGCCCCTGTTCACGTCCTACCGCTCATGGCTGGCTGGTCGCCCTTGCCGGTGTCGTCGGCAGATCTAGGCAGATCTCAGCCGCGTCCCATCTCGACCGATCGGTCATGGCAGGCCTGCATCGCCTCGGCGAAGGCGGCCCGCACCGCACGCTGGTCGAGGACTCGCAGCGCCTGCGCCGTGGTTCCGCCCGGGCTGGTGACATTCTCGCGAAGGATGCTCGGGTGGATCCCGGAATCGGCCAGCATGGTGCCCGCACCGAGGATGGTCTGGCTCGCCAACTCGCTGGCCGTCTCGCGCGGCAGGCCCAGTTGGACGCCGGCCTCGATCATCGCCTCGGCCACGGCGAAGATGTAGGCCGGGCCAGACCCAGAGACCGCCGTCACGGCATCCTGCTGCTGCTCGGGAACCACCAGCACCTTGCCGCAGCCCCGCAGCACCTCGACCACGCGCGCCAGCTGCTCGTCGTCGACGTGCTCCCCGGGCGAGGCGGCGCTCATGCCCTGCCCCACCAAGGAAGGAGTGTTGGGCATGACCCGCACCGCGGCCGCCCCGTGGGGCAGGTGCTGTTGCATGGCCTGCAACGTGATGCCTGCCGCCAGGCTCACCACCACCGCCCCGTCGGACAGCGCGGGTGACAGTTCGTCGAGCATGTCGGCGATGTCCTTGGGCTTGACGGCCACCACCACGACGTCACTGCCCTCGACGGCTTCGGCCAGTGGCGCGGCGGTCACGCCGTAGCGTTCCACCAGCTCGGCGTCGCGCTCGGCGCGACGGTTGACCACCACCAGGTCATGCCCTCCGGCGGCGGCCAAGCCCGACAGCACGGCCTCGCCCATCTTGCCGACCCCAACCAGCGCGACGCGCACGTCAGCCCTTCAGGTTGGCGGCGACCACCTCGGCCACCTGGACGGCATTCAGCGCGGCACCCTTGCGCA
Source organism: Luteococcus struthionis (assembly GCF_048595755.1). Taxonomy (GTDB): domain Bacteria; phylum Actinomycetota; class Actinomycetes; order Propionibacteriales; family Propionibacteriaceae; genus Luteococcus. Next base: position 1,625,555 of record NZ_CP184360.1, on the reverse strand, counting down.
GGTTGTCATTGCTGAGGAAGAGCACCAGGCCCTTGCCCTCAGGGGCCGACTGGTCGCGACGGATGCGACCGACGTAGGACGGATCCTGGCCGGCGGCGTCCTGCGGGGTGGGCACGTCCATCAGCTCCACGCCGGGGGCCTTCGAGAGGATCTCGGCGGCCTGCTCGGGGGTGATGTCCTGCTCGAACTCGGCGTGCACCACCAGCGAATGACCGCTCAGCACCGGGACGCGCACACAGGTTCCGGCCACCAGCAGCTCGGGCAGGTGCAGGATCTTGCGCGACTCGTTGCGCAGCTTCTGCTCCTCGTCGGTCTCACCGGTGCCGTCGTCGACCAGACCGCCGGCGATCGGCAGCACGTTGTAGGCGATGGGCTTCACGTAGGGGGCTGGGTCACCGAAGTCGATCACCTGGCCGTCCAGGCGCAGCTCGTCGAGCTTGCCCGACTCCACGCCGACGCGGAACTGGCGCTCGGCATTGACCACCGCGGATCCACCCGAGCCGGAGATGGCCTGGTAGGTGGCCACCATCAGTCGGGTCAGGCCGGCCGCGTCGTGCAGCGGCTTGAGCACCGGCATGGCCGCCATGGTGGTGCAGTTGGGGTTGGCGATGATGCCCTTGGGCGGCTTCTTCGCGTCCTCGGGATTCACCTCGCTGACCACCAGCGGCACCTCGGGGTCCAGGCGCCAGGCCGAGGAGTTGTCGACGACGATGGCTCCGGCGGCCGCGACCTTGGGGGCGATCTTCTTGGAGGTGGAACCGCCATTGCTGAACAGGGCGATGTCGAGACCCGAGAAGTCGGCGGTCTCGGTGTCCTCGACCACCACCTCCTTGCCCTTGAAGGTGATCGTCTGACCGGCCGAACGGGCCGAGGCGAACAGCCTGAGCTCGTCGACGGGGAAGTTGCGATCCTCGAGCAGGGTCAGCATGACGCCGCCCACCTGGCCAGTGGCTCCAAAAACTCCTACGCGCATGGGCCAACCCTACGGTGTGGTCCAGCCACTGGAACCCCCATCCCACACCGCGTACGGACTGGAGACCTCCGCATTCAGAGCCAGGAGACCCGCCCAGCCAGCAACGCGTAGCCGACGAAGCTCGCCACGTCCAGCAGGAAGTGCGCCACCACCAGCGGCCAGAGTCTCCCCGTGCGGCGGAACCACAGGCCGAAACCGAGCCCCATCACCAGGTTGCCGACGAAGCCGCCGAAGCCCTGGTAGAGGTGATAGGCGCCCCGCACCACGGCCGAGGCCACCAGCACCAGCCACGGGGCCCATCGAGCCTGGCGCAGTCGGGTGAAGGCGTAACCCACCATGACCACTTCTTCCAGCACGGCATTCGCCGCTGCCGAAGTGACCAGCAGGGGTATGGCCCACCAGTGGTCGCCAAGCCCGGCGGCCTGCACCGTGGTGTTCAGGCCCAGTTCTCGGGCCGCCAGGTAGAAGGCCAGCCCCGGCACCCCCACCGCCAGGAAGATCCCCACGCCCCAGCCCAGGTCTCGCCGCCACCGGTCCAGTTGCAGCCCGGTGGCGTGGACCGCTCCGCCAGCAGGACGTGCCACGGTGTGCACCAGATAGAGCGCCAGCGCCGCCGGCACCGCCAGGAAGGCGACATCAGCGCCTTGGAAGAGGGCATCGAGCCAGGCACGATCACCCGTGGCGACCTGGTTGAGTGAGCTCGACTGCTCCCCCAGGGGCACCTCGCGGGTCAGGCGCTCGATGATGCGCAGCAGCGAGTAGACCGCCGCCTGCCCCAGCGAGGCGGCCAGCAGCAGCCCCACCTCGAGCGTCAGCAGGCCACGCAGTCGCGGGGAGGCCTCGACAGGCTCGGCCATCGGAAAATGCGCCCCGGCCGACGACGAAGACGCCCCGGCCATCGGACAGGGCGACTCGGCCCTCGGAGAGGGCTGCTCGGACATCGGGGCTTCCGCGGAGCTCACCGACGAGTCACCAGGGCCCGCAGCAGGGGCATGACATTGGCTGGGCGCTCGGCCAGTCGCTGCGCCAGATAGGCGTACCAGTCGGTACCCACCGGCAGGTGCACCCGCACCGTGTGGCCGGTGTCCACCAGGCGTCGGTGCTCCCAGGGGCGGACCCCGTGGTACATCTGGATCTCGTAGTCACCGCCGCGTCGGTTGTGCACATAGGCCAGGTCGTCCGCTGCCTGCACCAGATCCGGGTCGTGCGTGGCCACCATCGGATAACCCCGCCCGGCCATCAGCTGATTGAGGCAGGCCAGGTAGTTCTCGGAGATGTCGACGCGGTCGTCGTGGCTGACGGCGCGGGGCTCGGAGTAGGCCCCCTTGCACAGCCGCACCCGCGCCGGGCGTCCCGCCAACCAGCGGGCATCGGCCAGGCTGCGACGCAGCTGCGCCTGGACCGTGACGCCCAGCATCGGATGGTCCTGGTGCAGCGCCTCGAAGGTGGCGAAGGTGTCATCGGTGGTGGTGTGGTCCTCAAGATCCAGACAGACCTGGCTGCCCACATTGCCGGCCACCCGGCACACCTCGTCAACCAGGTCCGTGCTGAACCGACGTCCGTCCCGGCCGAGGCCCTGCCC